>JBGAMJ010000095.1:0-20716 GCA_044223035.1 Piscinibacter sp. | reverse complement strand
GTCGTCGCACCTGCCCTTGAAGCTCAATATGTCGGGCGTGATCCCGCCGATCTTCGCGTCGTCGATCATCCTGCTGCCGGCGACGGTGGTCGGCTGGTTCGCGACCGGCGAGAGCCTGCGCTGGCTGAAGGACCTGGCCGGGCTGCTGTCGCCGGGACAGCCGATCTACGTGCTGCTGTATGCCGCCGCGATCGTCTTCTTCTGCTTCTTCTACACCGCGCTCGTCTTCAACAGCCGCGAGACGGCCGACAACCTGAAGAAGAGCGGCGCCTTCATCCCGGGCATCCGCCCGGGGGACCAGACGGCGCGCCACATCGACCGCATCCTGTCGCGGCTGACGCTCGGCGGCGCCGTGTACATCACCCTCGTGTGCCTGCTGCCCGAGTTCCTGGTGCTGAAGTACAACGTGCCGTTCTACTTCGGCGGCACCTCGCTGCTGATCATCGTCGTCGTGACGATGGACTTCTGGGCGCAGGTGCAGAGCTATGTGATGAGTCAGCAGTACGAGTCGCTGCTGAAGAAGGCCAATTTCAAGGCCAGCTAGAGACTCGGCACCCCGTACCCACCCATGGCCAAAGACGACGTCATCCAGATGCAGGGCGAGATTCTCGAGAATCTCCCCAACGCCACGTTCCGCGTGAAGCTCGAGAACGGGCACATCGTGCTGGGTCATATCTCCGGAAAGATGCGCATGCACTACATCCGGATCCTGCCCGGCGACAAGGTGACGGTTGAATTGACGCCGTACGACCTGAGCCGGGCACGCATCGTGTTCCGCGCGAAGTGAGCGGGCGCGAATCGAAGGTTGAAGCGACCTGAACGGGTCTAGGAGAAGAGCATGAAAGTCGCAGCATCGGTCAAGAAGATGTGCCGCAACTGCAAGATCATCCGTCGCAAGGGCGTGGTGCGCGTGATCTGCACCGATCCGCGGCACAAGCAGCGCCAGGGCTAAGCCCGCGCGCGACGACAGACACAGAGGACGCCCATGGCACGCATCGCTGGTATCAACATTCCGCCTCACAAGCACGCCGAGATCGGTCTCACCTCGATCTACGGCATCGGGCGCCCGACCGCGCAGAAGATCTGCGCGAACGCCGGCGTGCCGCTCGACCGCAAGATCAAGGACCTGACGGACTCCGACCTGGAGAAGATCCGGGAAGAGATCGGCCGCCTGACGATCGAAGGCGACCTGCGCCGCGAGATGTCGATCAACATCAAGCGCCTGATGGACCTCGGCTGCTACCGGGGCTTCCGCCACCGTCGTGGCCTGCCGGTCCGGGGCCAGCGCACGCGCACCAATGCCCGCACCCGCAAGGGTCCGCGCAAGTCGGGCGCGATGGTCAAGAAGTGACGTGTCGTCCGCGCCCCGGCTTGTCCGGGGTCCGCCCGAACCGCCGGCTGGCAGGCACAGTTTGATAGAAGGTCATCATGGCTAAAGCACCGAATACCGCCGCGCAGCGCGTACGCAAGAAGATCCGCAAGAACGTCGCGGACGGCATTGCGCACGTGCATGCCTCGTTCAACAACACCATCATCACGATCACCGATCGGCAAGGTGGTGCGCTGTCCTGGGCGTCCAGTGGCGGCCAGGGCTTCAAGGGTTCGCGCAAGAGCACGCCGTTCGCCGCGCAGGTCGCGGCCGAAGTGGCAGGCCGTGCCGCCCAGGAACAGGGCATCAAGAACCTGGACGTGCGGATCAAGGGCCCGGGCCCCGGCCGTGAATCGTCGGTCCGTGCACTGGCCTCGCTGGGCATCCGCATCAACTCGATCTCCGACGTGACGCCGGTGCCGCACAACGGCTGCCGCCCGCAGAAGCGCCGCCGCATCTGACGACGACGTCGAAAGGCCGGCGCGATCCGGCCTGTTTCACCCTGGTCGGTGGTGCCTCCGGGCAGCGCCGACCTTTGTACTGGAGCCGGATACATCGCGGTGTCGCCGTGCCGGTTTCCACCAAGCCCACCGTCTGAGCGCCCACAACAACACCCGCCAGACTCGCGCGAGACCTGTTCCCGCGTCAGATTGAAAAGGAATCAACGTGGCACGTTACCTGGGACCCAAGGCAAAGCTCTCGCGTCGCGAAGGCACCGACCTGTTCCTCAAGAGCGCCCGGCGTCCGATCGCCGACAAGGCGAAGTTCGACAGCAAGCCGGGCCAGCACGGCCGCACGTCCGGCTCGCGCGCGAAGGACTTCGGCCTGCAACTGCGCGAGAAGCAGAAGGTCAAGCGCATGTACGGCGTGCTCGAGCGCCAGTTCCGCCGCTACTTCGCCGAAGCCGAACGCCGCCGTGGCAACACCGGCGCGAACCTCCTGATGCTGCTGGAGTCGCGGCTGGACAACGTCGTCTACCGCATGGGCTTCGGCTCCACGCGCGCCGAGGCACGCCAGCTCGTCTCGCACAAGGCGATCACCGTCAATGGCCAGGTCGTGAACATCGCGTCCTACCTGGTCAAGACGGGCGACACCGTGGCGGTGCGCGACAAGGCCAAGACCCAGCTTCGCATCGCCGATTCGCTGAAGCTCGCTTCGTCGATCGGCCTGCCGGCCTGGGTGCAGGTGGACGCGTCCAAGCTCGAAGGCGTGTTCAAGAAGACGCCGGACCGCGACGAATTCGGTGCCGACATCAAGGAAGCACTGATCGTCGAACTCTATTCGCGTTGATTCACGCGATCCGCCCCCCATCTCGACCGGGCGGGCGATCCATGCGGTGCCTTGGCCGGGCACGCCGCGATCGAACCCCGGCCCGGCCGTGTCCATCAGCCTTATCGGTGTAACGAGCCGAGGGTATTGAGAGGAACAGGACTCAATGCAAACGAATCTACTGAAACCCAAGAGCGGCATCAGCGTCGAGCAACTCGGTGGCAATCGCGCCAAGGTCACGCTCGAGCCGTTCGAGCGCGGCTACGGCCACACGCTCGGCAACGCGCTGCGCCGCGTGCTGCTGTCGTCCATGGTCGGCTACGCGCCCACCGAGGTGACGATCGCCGGCGTGCTGCATGAATACTCGACCGTCGACGGTGTCCAGGAGGACGTCGTCCACATCATGCTGAACCTCAAGGGGGTCGTGTTCCGCCTGCACAACCGTGACGAGGTCACGCTGGTGCTGCGCAAGGAAGGCGAGGGTGCGGTGACCGCGGGCGACATCCAGACGCCGCACGACGTCGAGATCATCAATCCCGACCACGTCATCGCCCACCTGTCGCAGGGCGGCAAGCTCGACATGCAGATCAAGGTCGAGAAGGGCCGCGGCTACGTGCCGGGGAACCTGCGCCGCTACGGCGACGAGCCGACCAAGTCGATCGGCCGCATCGTGCTCGATGCGTCGTTCTCGCCGGTCGCGCGCGTCAGCTACACCGTCGAAAGCGCCCGTGTCGAACAGCGCACCGACCTCGACAAGCTGGTGATGGAGATCAACACGAACGGCGCGATCTCGCCCGAAGAGGCGATCCGCGCATCGGCAAAGATCCTCGTCGAGCAGATCGCAGTGTTCGCCCAGCTCGAAGGGCCGATCACCGACATCCTCGATCAGCCGGGCCCGCGCACGAGCCAGAACTTCGATCCGATCTTGCTGCGTCCGGTCGACGAACTGGAACTGACGGTGCGTTCGGCCAACTGCCTGAAGGCCGAGAACATCTACTACATCGGCGACCTGATCCAGCGCACCGAAACGGAACTGCTGAAGACGCCGAACCTGGGCCGCAAGTCTCTCAACGAGATCAAGGAAGTGCTGGCCTCGCGCGGGCTGACGCTCGGCGCGCGGCTCGAGAACTGGCCGCCGCAGGGCCTCGACAAGCGATGACATCCCATCGGGTCCGCACGCAGCGGTCCCGGTGCCAGTCCCCGGTACCTGATCCGGCCGGGGCTCGATAACGAAAGGAACGCAACATGCGTCACCGTCACGGCCTCCGCAAACTGAACCGCACGTCGGAACACCGCCTCGCGATGCTCCGCAACATGACCAACTCGCTGATCCGCCACGAGGCGATCAAGACCACGCTGCCGAAGGCAAAGGAACTGCGCCGCGTCGTGGAACCGCTGATCACGCTGGCAAAGGAGCCGACGCTGGCGAACCGCCGCCTGGCGTTCAACCGCACACGCGACCGCGACATCGTCACCAAGCTGTTCGGCGAGCTCGGCCCGCGCTACCAGACCCGTCCGGGCGGCTACACCCGCATCCTGAAGATGGGTTTCCGCGTCGGCGACAACGCGCCGATGGCGTTCGTGGAACTGGTCGACCGCCCCGAGCCCTCGACCGCCGAGGACGCCACGGCCGAGGCCTGACACGAGGCATGCCGTGGCCGTGGGTCGGCCACGGCGAGCATCACCCTTCCTTCGAAGGCCGGCCCTGCCGGCCTTCGTTGCGTCCGGAGGCGTCGCGATGACGGCGGTTCGCCCGG
Organism: Piscinibacter sp.; assembly: GCA_044223035.1. Lineage (GTDB taxonomy): Bacteria > Pseudomonadota > Gammaproteobacteria > Burkholderiales > Burkholderiaceae_C > JBGAMJ01. Next base: position 16,321 of record JBGAMJ010000095.1, on the reverse strand, counting down.
TCCGCCGCCGCCGTGCGCGAGGCCGCACTGCCGGAACCTTGTCCAAGGCGTACGCTCACTGTCCCATGAGCCTCCTTGCCACGATCATCCGCCTCCTGGTTGCCTTGGCGCTGGTGTGGGCTGGCACCGCGCCTGCACGGGCGGCCGACACCTTCCTCGACCCCGAGGTGGCGTTCAAGGCGGAGCTGCGCGTCCTGGATGCGCGCAGCCTCGAGCTGACGATAGCCGTCGCGCCCGGCTACTACCTGTACCGCGAGCAGTTCAAGTTCCAGGCGGTGGGCGCCACGCTGGGCACGCCGGTCATTCCCCCGGGCAAGGTCAAGTTCGACGACACCTTCCAGAAGAACGTCGAAACCCACCGTGACCTGGTGAGGGTGGTGCTGCCGGTCGAGAAGGCCGACGCGCACTGGCGCATCGCCGCCACCTACCAGGGTTGCGCCGATCAGGGGCTGTGCTATCCGCCGCAGCAACTCACAGCCGAGGTGTCGCTGGCCGGCTTCGGTGGCGACGGAAGTGTGCGTGTGCTGGCCGGGCGTGAACCGGGCGACCTGCTGGCCGGCACCACACCGGCGCCGACGCAACCGGCCACCGGGATCGCGGGAACGACGGGCCTTTCCACGTCGAACGGTGACGGCGCGCGGCTCGACGCGGCCCTGCGCTCCGGGCGGTTCTGGACGATCGTCGGCGTGTTCTTCATTGCCGGCGTGCTGCTGTCGCTGACGCCGTGCGTGCTGCCGATGATCCCGATCCTGTCGTCGATCATCGTCGGGCACGGCGCCGCGGTGTCGCGCGGCCGCGGTCTGCTGCTCGCCGCCAGCTACTCGCTGGGCATGGCACTCGTCTACACCGCGTTCGGCGTCGCCGCCGGCCTGGCCGGAGAGGGGCTGGCCGCGGCGTTGCAGCAGCCGTGGGTGCTCGGCCTGTTCGCTGCGGGACTGGCGGCCCTGTCGCTGTCGATGTTCGGCGTCTACGAGTTGCGCCTTCCCAATGCGCTGACGAGTCCGCTGGCGGCGGCGTCGCAGCGGATGCCCGCCGGCCGGGTGGCCGGCGTGCTGGCGATGGGTGGCGTTTCCGCGCTGATCGTCAGCCCGTGCGTGGCCGCGCCGCTGGCCGGCGCGCTGGTGTACCTGAGCCAGACGCGCGACGTGGCGCTCGGCGGTTCGGCGCTGTTCGCGCTGGCAGCCGGGATGAGCGTGCCGCTGCTCGCGGTCGGCGCGTCGGCGGGCGCGCTGCTGCCGCGGGCGGGGGCGTGGATGAACGACGTCAAGCGCGTCTTCGGCGTGCTGTTGCTGGCGGTCGCGGTATGGACGGTGCAGCCGGTGGTTCCGGCGGCAGCGGCGCTGGCGCTGTGGGGCGCGTGGCTGCTCGGTGCGTCGGTGGCCCTGGTCGTCGGCGCCGGGGCGGCGCGGCGTCCGGTCCGCTACGGATTGGCGGTGTTGGCCGCTGCCGCGGGCATCGTTCAGTGGGTCGGCGCGCTGTCGGGGGCGACCGACCCGTTGCGGCCGCTGGCGGTCCTGACTGGGCATCCGGCGTCCGCTGCGGCGCTGCCGTTCGTGCCGGTGCGCAACGTGGCCGAACTGGACGCGGCGCTGGCCTCCGCGGGCCGGCCGGTGATGCTCGATTTCTACGCCGACTGGTGCGTCTCGTGCAAGGAGATGGAGCGCTTCACCTTCAGCGACCCGGCCGTGCAGGCGCGCCTGTCCGGTGCCTTGCTGCTCAAGGCCGACGGCCACCGCGAACTCCGTCGATGACCGCGCCCGTTGTTCGTCATTCCGCCGGGACGATCTTCTTTGACCGCGCCACGAGATCGCCGAACTGCGCGTCATCGGCTACCAGAACGCCGCCGCATTCCAGCGCACGCTGGACGGAGCCGGTCTTGACGTCGATGGCAGAGTGGCGTATTTGAAACCTGTGCTATAGTCACAGGCCCGCAATGTGTGAGCAGTCAGGCCTTTGCCGTCATAACCTAAAGGTCACGAACTTGCCCTCAAACTGTACCCGCGAACAAAACAATAACAGCGCCGACCTGTGGCCGAGCGCTTCTTCTTGCGGCGGATGTTTCGCTGCGGCACCGAGGATGGGCGGACTCTGGCGGGCCGATCGCCCCGGGTGCCCCGCCGATCGCGCCGCGGGTTATTCCTGATGACGTGATGAAGTGCGACTGGTGCAATGCCGGTCGGATGTGGAAGCGGTTCCACTGTGAACCGCTTCCACATCAAACCCATTTGGAGCCCGCCCGTGTCATCGACCGCCGCCCCGTCGTCCCCGCTGCCGCGCGTCGCCCCGCCCGAGGGTTCGCGCATGGCCGGGCGTGATTTCGTCTGGGGAGTCGCCACCGCCTCGTACCAGATCGAAGGCGCCATCGCCGAGGACGGCCGCCTGCCGTCGATCTGGGACCGCTTCTCGGCCCAGCCCGGCAAGGTGCTGGGTGGCGACACCGGCGAAATCGCCTGCGACCACTACCACCGCTGGGCCGAGGACGTCGACCTGATCGCCTCGCTCGGCGTCGATGCCTACCGGCTGTCGATCGCCTGGCCGCGCGTGATGGACGAGCAGGGCCGGCCAAACCACGCCGGGCTCGATTTCTACAAGCGCCTGCTCGACCGTCTGGCCGAGCGCGGCATCCAGCGCTTCGTGACGCTCTACCACTGGGACCTGCCGCAACACCTGGAAGACCGCGGCGGCTGGCCGAACCGTGACACCGCGCAGCGCTTCGCCGACTATGCCGACCTCGTCAGCCGCGAATTGCGCGGCCGGGTGACTGCCTGGGCGACGCTGAACGAGCCCTGGTGCTCCGCCTTCCTCGGCTACGGCAACGGCCACCACGCGCCCGGCGCCAGCGATGGGCGCCTGGCCACGCAGGCGATGCACCATCTGCTGCTCGGCCACGGGCTCGCCCTGCCGGCGCTGCAGGCGAACGACCCGGGCGCGAAACGCGGCATCGTGGCCAACGTCGGCCGTGGCACCACCGATCGCGACACGCCGGCCGACCGCGACGCCGCCCACCTGTTCGAGGTGCAGCACAACGCCTGGGTGCTCGACCCGCTGTTCGCCGGCCGCTACCCGGCCGACCTGTTCCGGCTGTGGCCCGGCACCGAACCGGTGGTGCACGACGGCGACATGGCGGTGATCTCGCAGCCGATCGATTTCCTCGGCATCAACTACTACTTCCGCAGCAACGTGCGCAGCGACGGCGTGCACGGTTTCGTCGATGCGCCGCTGCCCGGTGTCGAACGCACGCAGATGGGCTGGGAGGTCCATCCGCAGGGGCTCGAGGAACTGCTGCGCAGCTTCCGCCAGACCTACCCGAACCTGCCGCCGATCCACATCACCGAGAACGGCATGGCGTCGGACGACCGCGTCGTCGACGGCCGCGTCCGGGACGACCAGCGCATTGCCTACCTGCAGCGCCACTTCGCCGCGGTGTCGCGCGCGATGGAGGCCGGCGTCGACGTGCGCGGCTACTTCGTCTGGTCGCTGATGGACAACTTCGAATGGGCCTTCGGCTACGAGCGCCGCTTCGGCCTCGTGCATGTCGACTACGCAAGCCAGCGGCGCACGCTGAAAGACAGCGCGCGCAGCTTCCAGGCCTTCCTCGCGGAGCGGCGCGCGCGCTGAACCGCCACCGATCCCGATCCCGATCCCGATCCCGATTCCCACGAGCCAGCCCACGCAGGCCAGCCACCCCGCAGAGCCCGCAGCGGGCCCCGACCAGGAGACCTCACCGATGAACCGCATGCTCAAACCCCTCGTGCTCGCCCTCGCGCTGGCCGGCGCCGGCGCCGCCCACGCGCAGAAGGCCGAAGTCATCCACTGGTGGACCTCCGGCGGCGAGTCGGCCGCGGTGAAAGAACTCGCGAACGCCTTCACCAAGGCGGGCGGCACCTGGGTCGATGCGGCGGTGGCTGGCGGCGAGAACGCCCGCGCCGCGGCGATCAACCGCATTGCCGGCGGCAACCCGCCGACCGCGGCGCAGTTCAACACCTCCAAGCAGTACCACGACGTGATCGCCGAGGGCCTGCTGAACGACATCGATGCCGTCGCCACGAAGGAGGGCTGGGACAAGTGGCTGCCGGCACCGATCGTGCAGAGCATCAAGATCAAGGGCCACTACTACGCGGTGCCGGTCAACATCCACAACCCGACCTGGTTCTGGTATTCCAAGGCCGCGCTGCAGAAGGCCGGCGTCAACGCCGAGCCGAAGACGATCGACGAGTTCTTCGCCGCGCTCGACAAGCTCAAGGCCGCCGGCCTCGTGCCCCTGGCGCTCGGCGGCCAGAGCTGGCAGGAGTTCATCACCTTCTACAGCGTGCTGCTGCACGTCGGCGGCAAGGACCTGTACCTGAAGTTCTTCAAGGACCAGGATCCCGCGGCCGTCAACTCCGACGCCTTCCGCAAGGTGCTGGCCACGCTGAAGCGCCTGCACGGCTACGTCGACCCGGGCTCGCCCGGCCGCAACTGGAACGATGCCACCGCGATGGTCATCACCGGCAAGGCCGGCTTCCAGATCATGGGCGACTGGGCCAAGGGCGAGTTCGCTGCCGCCAAGCAGTCGGCCGGCAAGGACTTCGGCTGCTTCGCCGGCTTCGGCGCCGCGCCGCCCTACATGATCGCCGGCGACGTGTTCGTGTTCCCGAAAACCACCAACGCCGACGCGATCAAGGCACAGCAGAGCCTGGCCACGGTGTTCACCGCGCCGGCCACGCAGGTCGCGTTCAACAACAAGAAGGGCTCGATCCCGATCCGCACCGATGTCGACGTCAGCCAGATGGACCTGTGCGCCCAGGCCGGCGTGCAGGCGATGAAGGATCCGTCGCGCCACGTCGCCAACCCCGACATGCTGATGACGCCTGACAAGGTCGGCGCGGTGCAGGACGTGATCACCAAGTTCTGGAACAACAACCAGTCGGTCGACGACGCGGTGAAGGCGCTGCAGGGCGCGCTGAAGACCTGACCCGGCGCGCGTCCACACACCCGGATCCTGCCGAGCCCGCCCGCGACCGCCCCCGACGATGAGCGCCACCCATCCGTCCACGTCCACGCCCGCCGCCGCGCCCCGAAAGGCGGCGCGGCAGCGCCCGCGCCATTCGATCGCCGCGCCGCTGGCGCTGCTGCCGATGGCGCTGACGGTGCTCGGCGTCTATGTCGGCACGGTGCTGTGGTCGCTGCGCATCTCGGTGTCGAGTTCGCGCGTCTTCCCGAAGGACGACTTCGTCGGACTCTCGCAGTACCAGCGCCTGTTCGAGACCGAGCGCTGGATCGTCTCGCTGCACAACGTCGCGATCTTCGGCGTCGTGTTCATCTCGGCCTGCCTCGTGCTCGGCTTCCTGCTGGCGGTGTTTCTCGACCAGCGAGTGCGCGCCGAAGGCGTGTTCCGCACCGTGTTCCTGTACCCCTACGCGATGTCCTTCGTCGCCACCGGCCTGGTCTGGCAGTGGGTGCTGAACCCCGAACTGGGGCTGCAGGCCTCGGTGCGCAGCCTCGGCTGGAGCGATTTCCGGTTCGACTGGATCGTCGACCAGGACATGGTCATCTTCACCGTCGTGCTGGCCGCGGTGTGGCAGGCCTCGGGCCTGGTGATGGCGGTGCTGCTGGCCGGGCTGCGCGGCGTCGACGAATCGCTGTGGCAGGCCGCGCGCATCGACGGCGTGCCGCGCTGGCGCTACTACCTGAGCATCGTGCTGCCGCAGCTCGGCCCGGCCTTCGGCACCTCGTTCGTGCTGCTGGCCGTCGGTGTCGTCAAGGTCTACGACGCGGTCGTCGCGATGACCCAGGGCGGCCCCGGCATCGCCAGCGAAGTGCCGGCCAAGTTCATCATGGACCACCTGTTCACCCGCGCCAACGTCGGGCTCGCCTCGGCCGCCTCGACGGTGATGCTGCTCACCGTGCTCGCGCTGCTGGTGCCGTGGTGGTATGCGCGCTCGGTGTCGGCGCGGCGGGAGGCCAGGCGATGAGCGCGGTGGGGGGCAAGGTGATGGACGCGGCCGGCAAGTCGGCGGGTTCGGCGGCGTCCCGCGGGCCGGCGCGCCCGACCCGCGTTTCACCCGCGCGTTGGGGCGTGTACGCGCTGCTCGCGAGCGCGGCGGTGTTCTTCCTGCTGCCGCTGTACGTGATGGTCGCGACCTCGCTGAAGCCGATGGACGAGATCCGGCTCGGCAACCTGTTCTCGCTGCCGCTGCGGCCCGACCTGGACGCCTGGCTGCAGGCCTGGTCGAGCGCCTGCACCGGGCTCGACTGCTCCGGCATCCGGGTGGGCTTCTGGAACTCGGTGCGCATCGTCGTGCCGAGCACCGTGCTGTCGATCTTCTTCGGCGCGCTCAACGGCTATGCGCTGTCGTTCTGGCGCGTGCGCGGCGCCGGCGTGCTGTTCGCGGTGCTGATGTTCGGCGCCTTCGTGCCCTACCAGGTGATGATGTATCCGCTGGTGCGCGCGTTCGCGGCGGTCGGGCTGTTCGGCACGCTGCCGGGCATCGTGATGGTCCACACCGTGTTCGGGATGCCGGTGATGACGCTGCTGTTCCGCAACTACTACGCCAACATCCCGGCCGAGCTGTTCAAGGCCGCGCGCATCGACGGCGGCGGCTTCTGGCGCATCTTCTTCCAGCTCATGCTGCCGATGTCGCTGCCCATCGTGGTGGTGGCGGTGATCATGCAGGTCACCAACATCTGGAACGACTTCATCCTCGGCCTGGTGTTCGCCGGGCGCGAGAACCTGCCGATGACCGTGCAGCTCAACAACGTCATCAACACCACCACCGGCGAGCGCCTCTACAACGTGAACATGGCCGCGACCATCCTCACGTCGCTGGTGCCGCTGACCATCTACCTCGTGTCCGGCCGCTGGTTCGTGCGCGGCATCACCGCCGGCAGCGTCAAGGGCTGATTCAAGGGCAGAAATGAAACGACCCCAAGCTCCCTTCTTTCGCGGCCCCCGAGGGGCACGTCAGTCCCTGCGGGCGGCCGGGCGGAACTGACATGTCCACCGTCTCGATCCACGACCTCGACATCCGCCTGTCCGGCGTCGACATCATCCGCGGCCTCGACCTGGACGTCGGCGAGGGCGAGTTCCTCGTGCTGCTCGGGCCTTCGGGCTGCGGCAAGTCGACGCTGCTGCACAGCATCGCCGGGCTGATCGACGTGCATGCCGGCCGCCTCGAGATCGCCGGCGTCGACGTCACCTGGGCCGACCCGAAGGACCGCGGCATCGGCATGGTGTTCCAGAGCTACGCGCTCTACCCGACGATGACGGTCGAGCGCAACCTGTCGTTCGGCCCGCGCATCGCCGGCGTGGACCGTGCCGAGATCGCCCGCCGTGTCGACCGCGCCGCGAAGATGCTGCACCTGACCGAGCTGCTGAACCGACGGCCGGCGCAGCTCTCGGGCGGGCAGCGCCAGCGCGTCGCGATCGGCCGCGCGCTGGTTCGCGAGGCGCGGGTGTTCCTGTTCGACGAGCCGCTCTCCAACCTCGACGCCAAGCTGCGCGGCGAGTTGCGCCGCGAGCTCAAGCAGCTTCACAAGGAGCTCGGCGCGACGATGATCTACGTCACGCACGACCAGGTCGAGGCGATGACGCTGGCCAGCCGCATCGCGGTGATGAAGTCGGGCGTGATCCAGCAGATCGACACGCCGGCCGCGGTCTATGCCCGGCCGAGCAACCTGTTCGTCGCCGGCTTCCTCGGTGCGCCGAGCATGAACTTCATCGAGGGCCGGATCGAGGCGGCCGGCGGCGGCCGGCGCTTCGTGTCGCCGGCGCTGCAGGTCGATGTCTCGCGCTATCCGTTCATCGCCCCGGCGGCCGATGCCGGGCGCCCGGTGGTGCTGGGCGTGCGGCCGGAGCACATCACGCTCGTCGATCCCGGCGCGCCGTGCGACGGCCGCGCCGTCGTCTCGCTGGTCGAGCCGATGGGTGCCAACCAGGTCGTCTGGCTCGACGCGAAGGGCGTCTCGCTGGCGGTGGATGCCGACGCCGGCCTCGCGCCGCCGGTCGACCACGAGCTGGGCTACCGCCTGGCGCCGGACGCGCTGTCGCTGTTCGACGCGGCCTCCCAGCAGCGGATCTGACGTGGCACCGGGCCGCCCCGCGTCCAGCGCAGACGGGTCGTCCGGGCCGGGCGCGAGGGCGGGGCGGCGCTGACCATGGCGACGATCAAGGATGTCGCCCGGCTGGCCGGCGTGGGCCTGGGCACCGCGTCGCGCGCGATCTCGGGCCGCGGGCCGGTGTCGGCGCAGACGCTGGCGCGCGTGAACGAGGCGATCGCCGCGCTCGAGTTCCGGCCGAGCAACATCGCGCGCGCGCTGTCGACCAAGACGCTGGGCATGGTCGGCATCTACGTTCCCGACTTCTCCGGCACTTTCTACGGCCTGATCCTGCAGGCCATCGACGGCGAGCTGCGCAGCGTCGACCGCCACATGATGGCCGCCAGCGGCTACGGCCATGGCGACGCCCGCCAGCGCGCGCTCGAAGGCGTCGACTTCCTGATCCAGCGCGAATGCGACGGCGTGCTGCTGATCAGCCACACGCTGACGGACGACGACCTGGACGCGCTGTACCGCCGCTTTCCACGGCTCGTGGTGCTGAACCGCCCCCTGCGCGCGAACCCCGAACACGGCTTCAGCACAGACCATGAACTCGGCGGCCGCATCGCCGCGCGCGCGCTTCTCGAGCGCGGCCACCGCGAGATCGCGTGCATCGCCGGCCCGCCCGACGCGCCGGACAGCATCGCGCGGATGGCCGGCTTCCATGCCGAGCTGGCGCGCCACCGCGTGCGCGTGCCGCGCAGCCGCCAGGCCGTCGGCGACTTCACCTTCGACGGCGGCGACCGCGCCGCGCAGGCGCTGCTGGCCCGCGGCGCGCCCGACCACACCGCGCTGTTCTGCGCCAACGACGTGATGGCGATGGCCGCGGTGGCGCGCTACGCGATCAGCGGCGTGCCGGTGCCGTCGCGCCTGTCGGTGCTCGGCTACGACGATTCCGAGCTGGCGCGCTTCACCGCGCCGCGCCTGGCCACGGTGCGCATCCCGATCGCCGCCGCGGCGGTGCACGGCTGCCGGTTGCTGCTGAACCTGTGCTACGGGCTGGAGCTGCCGGTCGAACGCGACTTCCCGCCCGAACTCGTCGTGCGCGATTCGCTCGGCGACGGCCCGCATCCGCCGATGGTGCTCAAACCACTGCCACCGGTGCCACCCGCGGGCTGACCTCCCGCCACCAAGACCCCCTCCATGCCCACCGACTCGACCGCCCCGCTGCCCATCGGCATCGTCGGCACCGGCAACATCTTCCCGGCCTACCTGAACACGCTGCGGCGCAGCCGGCGGCTGCGCATCGTCGGCGTCGCCGATGGCGACATCGCGGTCGCGCGAGGCCGCGCGGCCGAGTCCGGCCTCGTCGCGATGGAGCTGGACGAACTGCTCGCCAGCGAGGCGCGGCTGGTGCTGAACCTGACGCCGCCGCTCGCCCACCATGCGGTCGGCCTGCGCGTGCTGCAGTCGGGCCGGCACCTGTACACCGAGAAGCCGCTGGCGGCGACCTTCGCGCAGGGCCAGGAACTCGTGGCGCTGGCGGCCGAGCGCGGCCTGCGCATCGGCTGCGCGCCCGACACGATCCTCGGCGCCGGTGCGCAGGCGCTGCGAGCGCTGGTCGATGCCGGCACGGTCGGCCCGATCCGCCACGGCACCGCCACCTTCATGGGCCACGGCCCGGACGACTGGCATCCGAACCCGGCGTTCTTCTATCAGCCCGGCGCCGGGCCGATGGCCGACATGGGCGTCTACTACGTGTCGCACCTGGTGCATGCGCTCGGGCCGGTGCGTTCGCTGTCCGGCAGCGCGAGCGTGACCCACGCCGAGCGCCGCATCCGCGCCGGCGCGCTGGCCGGCCGCACGATCGATGTCGCGGTGCCGACGCACGTGGTCACGCTGCTGCGCTTCGAGAGCGGCGCCGAGGTGGTGCTGACCGCGAGCTTCGACGTCTGGCAGCACCGCCACGGGCCGATCGAGCTGTACGGCGACGAGGGCACGCTGCTCGGGCACGACCCGAACCGCTTCGGCGGCGTGGTGCGCTACGCGCTGCAGCGCGACGCGTGGCAGAAGGCGCCCGGCGGCCGGCCCTACACCACCAACAGCCGCGGCATCGGGCTGATCGACATGGTCCGCGCGATCGAGGACGACCGCCCGCACCGCTGCAGCGCCGAGATGGCGCTGCATGTGCTGGAGGTGCTGGAACGCGCGCTGGACGCCGGCCGCGCCGGCCCGCCGGTCGAACTGACGACGCGCTGCGAGCGCCCCGCGCCGCTCGACCAGCGCCTGTACTGAACCGCGCCAACATGGCTGCCGCTGGCACCACCCGACCCCGAAAGGACATCCCGATGCAGATCTCGGTCCAGCTCTACAGCCTGCGCGACGCGGGCGATCTGGCGGCGCAACTGCGGCTGGTCCGCGAAGCCGGCTTTCCGCAGGTCGAAAGCGTCGCGACGCACGGCCTGGCGCCGCAGGAATTCGCGGCCCGCGTGACTGCCGAGGGGCTCGCGGTGTCGTCGATGCACGCGTCGCTGGCCTGGCTGGAGGCCGACCGGCCGGCGGTGGTCGCCGCCTGCCGCGCCACCGCGTGCCCGCTGGTCGTGATGCCCTGGCTGCCGATGGGCGAGCGCCCGGCCACCGCGGCCGGCTGGCGCGCGCTCGGCGAGCGGCTGGCCGCGATCGGCGAGCGGCTGGCCGACGACGGGCTGCGCCTCGCGTACCACAACCACGAGTTCGAGTTCCTGGCCTACGACGGCCGCGCCGCGCTCGACTGGCTGTTCGACGCCGCGCCCGCATCCCGGCTCGGCTGGGAGGCCGACCTCGGCTGGGTCTGCCGCGCCGGCGCCGACCCCTGGGCCTGGACCGGCCGCCACGCCGACCGCCTGGTCGCGCTGCACGCCAAGGACATTGCGCCGCCCGGCACCGCGGTCGACGAGGACGGCTGGGCCGCGCTCGGCCGGGGCATCGTGCCCTGGGCCGAGCTGCTGCCGGCGCTGGCGCCGCGCGTGCCGCTGGCGGTATTCGAGCACGACCGCCCGCGTGACGCGGCCGCGGTGCTGCGCACGAGCCACGACTTCCTGCGGCAGCACCTGGCGGGCGCGCCGGCCGCCTGACCACACCGTTCGCGCTCGAACACCCGGGCGCGAGGGGCGTGAGCGAAGCCGCCGGGCGGATTCGCGCACACGTCATGCGTGTTCTTTGATCTGGCTCAAGACGGGTGGAGTGAAGGCCGAAATGGCCGGGTTCGGGCCCCCGCCCCCTCCCCCTCCCGGGCTCTTGCAGCCCTGATCAAAGTGACACCCATGACGTTCGAAAAGCTCTCCGTTTCCCGCAAATTGTGGGGATCGATCATCGTTCTGCTGCTCCTGATGCTCGGCGTCACGCTGGCCACGCAGCACCATTCGAACCGCGCGCTGGTGCAGGCGATGGACACCGTGCAGGAGCACGAGCGGCTGATCGCGCTGGCCACGCAGTGGCGCGGCATGACCGAGACCAACGTGCAGCGCGTCGTGGCGATGACGATCACCACCGATCCGATCGTCGCCCGCACCTTCGGCCCGCGGCTGAAGGAAGGCATCGCCTCGATCACCGAGTTGCAGAAGTCGGTCACCGCCGCCGCCAGCTCGCCGGCCGACCGGCAGGCGATGGATCGTGTGGCCGCTGCCCGTGCCCGCGTGCTCGAATTGACCAAACGCGCCGACACGGTCAAGCAGTCCGACGCGGCCACGGTGCAGGCCTTCGTCGACGGCGAACTGATGCCGGCGATCGGCCGTTACCTCGACGCGCTGGACGGCTTCGTCGCGCTGCAGCAACAGCAGCGCGACGCCGCCCGTGCCGAGGCCGAAGTCACCCGTGCCGACGTCACCCACGCCGGCTACGCGGGCGCGGCGCTGGTGTTTGCGCTCGGGCTCGGCCTGGCCTGGCTGCTGGTGCGCACCATCCGCGACCCGCTGAACCGCGCCGTCACGCTGGCGCACGCGATCGCGCAGGGCGACCTGTCGCAGCAGATCCACAGCCGGCGGCGCGACGAGTTCGGCGACCTGATGCGCGCGCTCGACGCGATGGTCCAGCGACTGCGCGGGCTGGTCACCGAGGTGCGCCACGGCGTCGAGTCGGTGTCGACCGCATCCGGCGAGATCGCCACCGGCAACCAGGATCTCTCGGCACGCACCGAGCAGACCGCGTCCAGCCTGCAGCAGACGGCGGCCAGCATGGAGCAGCTCACCGGCACGGTGTCGCAATCCGCCGACACCGCGCGCCACGCCAATCAACTCGCCTCGGCCGCGGCGCAGGCGGCGGAGCGCGGCGGCCAGGTGGTCGGCCAGGTGGTCTCCAGCATGCAGGCGATCACCGAGTCGTCGCACCGCATCGCCGAGATCATCGGCGCGATCGACGGCATCGCCTTCCAGACCAACATCCTCGCGCTGAACGCGGCGGTCGAGGCGGCGCGGGCCGGCGAGCAGGGCCGCGGATTCGCAGTGGTGGCCGGCGAAGTGCGCAGCCTGGCACAGCGCAGCGCGGACGCCGCCAAGGAGATCAAGGCGCTGATCGGCGTCAGCGTCGAGCGCGTCGAGTCGGGCGCGGGGCTGGTGTCGGAGACCGGCGTCGTGATGAACGACATCGTTGCCAGCGTGCGCCGCGTCACCGACCTGATCGGCGAGATCGCGTCGGCCGCCGGCGAGCAGCGTGACGGCATCGGCCAGGTCAACGTCGCCGTGGCGGGGCTCGACCAGATGACGCAGCAGAACGCCGCGCTGGTCGAGGAATCGGCCGCCGCCGCGCAGTCGCTGCGCGAGCAGGCGAAACGGCTGTCCGAGGTGATGGGCAGCTTCCGCCTGGGCGCTGCGCACGGGGCGTGATCGTGGCCGGTGGCGCGGCCAGCGGGTGCGCCGGCTCAGGCCGCGCGGCGCCACAATCGCGCACCGCGGGCCGAGACGTCGGCTCGCGCGCGGTGAGGAGCCCATCCGATGCCGATGCAGAAACCCGCTGCACGCCCGATCACGCGCCACGCCCGGCGCGGCGCCGGTCCGTGGGAGCCCCTGTGACCGACGCCGACGCGTCGGCTCCGGATCGCGCGGCCCCCGGCGAGGCCGGCGGCCTGCAGGCCTGGCGTGACCGCCTGCTGTCGTCGATCTTCCGCGTCGTGCTGGTGCTGGGCACGCTCACGGCGCTTGCCAGCACGGTGTTCGCCGTCCGCCAGGGGCTGTGGGCCATCCCGCTGATCGACGCGCTGTCGCTCGGCGCCGTGGCGCTGCTCTGGCGCTGGCGCCGGCTGGACTACCGCCAGCGCGCCGCCGGCCTGCTGCTCGTGCTGTACGCGCTGGGCGTGTGGTTCCTGGCGGCGATCGGCCCGGCCGCCCAGATGTACCTGCTCGCGCTGCCGGTGATGGCGGCGCTGCTGCTGGGGCTGCGCGCGGCGATCGGCGCGCTGGTGCTCAACGCGCTCACGCTGGTTTGCATCGGCGTCGCCGGGTTGGACGTGTTCCGGCTCGGCAGCGCCGGCCCGCTGGTCGAATCGCTGCTGATGGCGGTGAACTTCAGCTTCGTCGGCGCGCTGATGGCGGTTCCGTGCGCGGTGCTGCTGTCGCGGCTGGAGTCGTCGCTGGCGCGCGAGCGCGCCGTGGCCGACACGCTGCAGGAGGGCCAGCGCCGCCTGCGCGCGGTCAACGCCGAACTCAGCCTGACCAGCGCCGCGCTGTCGCGGCTGAACGACCTGGTGATCATCACCGAGCCGGGCGGATTCGACGACGCCGACCGCGTCACGCGCATCGTCTTCGTCAACGACGCATTCGTCCGCCGCACCGGCTACAGCGCGGCCGAGGTGATCGGGCAGAGCCCGCTGCTGCTGCGCGGGCCGCGGACCTCGCCGGAGGACGTCGACCGCATGCGCCAGGCCGTGCAATGCGGCGACTCGGCGCGCGCCGAGCTGGTGGCCTACACCCGCGATGGCAGCCCGTTCTGGCTCGAACTGGACGTGACGCCGATCCTCGATGCCGACGGACGCCGCGCGAACTTCGTCTACGTCGGGCGCGACGTCAGCGAGCGCAAGCAGATCGACAGCGCGCTGCGCGAGAGCGAGGCGCGATGGAAGCTCGCGCTCGAGAGCACGGGCGACGGCGTCTGGGACTGGTATCCGCAGACCGGCGTCGAGATCTTCTCGCAGCGCTTCCGCGACATGTACGGCTACAGCGCCGATGAACTGCCCGACCGCGCCGAAGCGCTCGACGGGCGCACCCATCCGGACGACCTGGAGCGCCTGCAGCGTGACCGCGACGCCCATTTCGCCGGCCGCACGCCGACCTACGTCAACGAGCACCGCGTGCGCTGCCGCGACGGGAGCTGGAAGTGGGTGCTGTCGCGCGGGATGGTGATTTCGCGCGACGAGCAGGGCCGGCCGCTGCGCATGATCGGCACCCACACCGACATCACCGACCGCAAGCGCTCGGAGTCGCTGATCTGGCAGCAGGCCAACTTCGACCCGCTGACCGGGCTGCCGAACCGGCGCATGCTGCGCGACCGGCTCGCGCAGGACATGCGGCGCAGCCGCCGCGAGGGCCGGTCGCTCGCGCTGCTGTTCATCGACCTCGACCACTTCAAGGAAGTCAACGACACGCTCGGCCACGCGCAGGGCGACGTGCTCCTGGTCGAGGCGGCACGGCGGATCCGCGCCTGCGTGCGCGAATCCGACACCGTCGCGCGCATGGGCGGCGACGAGTTCACCGTGGTGCTGCCGGCGCTCGCGCAGGCCGATCGCGTGGAGCGCATCGCGTCCGACATCCTCGAGATACTGGCGGCGGCGTTCCCGCTCGGCGACGAGCAGGTCTACATCAGCGCCAGCGTCGGCATCACGCTGTTCCCTGACGACGCGGTCGAGATCGACGACCTGTTCAAGCAGGCCGACCAGGCGCTCTACAGCGCCAAGGGCGCTGGCCGCAACCGCTTCTCGTACTTCACCCCGGCGCTGCAGGAATCGGCGCAGACGCGCGTGCGGTTGACCAACGACCTGCGCGGCGCGCTCGCTGGCGGCCAGTTCCGGCTGGTCTACCAGCCGATCGTCGAGCTGGCGACCGGGGCGATCCGCAAGGCCGAGGCGCTGCTGCGCTGGCAGCACCCGGTGCGCGGCGCGGTCAGCCCGGCCGCCTTCATCCCGATCGCCGAGTCGACCGGGATGATCGCGCCGATCGGCGACTGGGTGCTGGCCGAGGCGGCGCAGCAGGCGCAGCGCTGGCGCGCCGGCCGGCGGGCGGATTTCCAGGTCAGCGTGAACGCGTCGCCGGTGCAGTTCCGCCAGGGGCCGGGCCTGGCCGAACGCTGGCGCGCCCAGCTCGAGCGGCTGGGCCTGCCCGGCGAGGGCCTGTCGGTCGAGATCACCGAGGGCCTGCTGCTGGACGCCGGCAGCGGCGTCGCCGAGCAGTTGCGCGCGCTGCGCCAGGCCGGCGTGGCGGTGTCGCTGGATGATTTCGGCACCGGCTACTCGTCGCTGTCGTACCTGCAGCGCTTCGACATCGATTTCCTGAAGATCGACCAGGCCTTCGTGCGCGGGCTGACGCCGACCTCGAAGAACATGGCGCTGTGCAAGGCGATCATCGTGATGGCGCACGAGCTGGGCATCCGCGTCGTTGCCGAAGGCGTCGAGACGGCCGCGCAGCGCGACCTGCTGGCCGCGGCCGGCTGCGATTTCGGCCAGGGCTACCTGTTCGCGCGGCCGATGCCGGCGGCCGAATTCGAGGCGCTGCTGGCCGCGCACCACCTGTCGACAGTTTGAAACGCTGCCATCAACCCGGCGCGAGACCTGCCGATAGACCGGAGGTCTCAGTCTCCCCCGACCCGCCATGCGATCAACCCTTCGCACGCTGATGGCCCTGATCGTGGCCGCCGCTGCCGGCACCGCCGACGCCGGCCGCCCGCTCGCGACCGACGATGCCTCCGTCGCCGAGGCCGGCAACTGCCAGGTCGAGTCCTGGGTCGACCATGGCCGGCACGACCATGCCTGGGTCGTCGCGCCGGCCTGCGGGCTGGGCGCCGGTTTCGAGCTGGACCTCGACCACACCCGCTTCCAGCCGCGCGACGAGCTGCGGGCCGCCGCCGGCGTCGCGCTCAAGTGGGTGCCAGAAGCCTGGCGCACCGAAACGCCGCTGGGCGCGCTGAACGGTGGCGTGAAGTTCGGCGTCGGATATGACCCCCCGGCCGGCGCCGGCTGGCAGCGCGGGGCGAGCACCGCGCTGCTGCTGGCCACGCTGGTGCCCGAAGCAGCCTGGGCGCTGCACGCGAATGTCGGCGCGCAACACGACCACGCCAGCGGACA
>JBGAMJ010000094.1:12354-20778 GCA_044223035.1 Piscinibacter sp. | reverse complement strand
CGGCGTTGAAGTACGAGAACGCCACCTGCACGAAGCGCAGGTCGCCGATCGCGCCCTGGCGGACCTGCTCGCGCGCCTCGATCCACTGCGGGTGGAAGCGGACCATGAAGGCCTCGCGGATGTGCACGCGCGTGGCCCAGGGCCGCAGCGTCTCCAGCTCGGCCGCGCTGACGGCGATCGGCTTCTCGCACAGCACGTGCTTGCCGGCCTGCGCGGCGGCCAGCGTCAGCGGCACGTGCAGGTGGTTCGGCAGCGGGTTGTAGATCGCGTCGATGTCCGGGTCGGCCAGCAGCGCCTCGTAGCTGCCGTGGGCCTTCGGCAAACCCAGTTGCCGCGCCGCGGCCTCGGCCGATGCCTGGCTGCGCGACGCGATCGCGACGACCTCGACGCCCTCGGCCTTCAGCATGGCCGGGATCACCTTGGTCATGCCGATCTTGGCGGTGGACAGGATGCCCCAGCGGGTGGTCTTCATCGTTCGGTGCCTCTCGGGTGATGCGGTGGGTGCCGCGCGGCGCCGCCCAGCGCGGCGCGTGCGAGCGGCGATTGTGGGGCGTCGGGGAATGGCCTCGGCCCGGCCGCATCCTGGCCGCATCCCGGCCACGGCGGCGCCGCGCCATCCATCCGATGTAGGAGAAGCGCCCCGGACACTTCGGCGATGATGAGGCGGTCAATCCAGGCGACAGCAGCCCGCCGAGGCATGCGAGCCGATCCGCGATCATGGGGGGAGCGCCTGTGCTTCAGGCTTCAGGAGGGGCCGCCGGCGAAACCGGTGGAGGGGACCCGACATCCGGCCCTCGTGCGCCCGACCGCTCCGCGCTGACCGCGCTGTGCCTCGTGGCGCGGCTGCACCAGATTGCCGCCGATCCCGCACACCTGGCCCATCAGATCGGGCTCGCCGCAAGCAGCGACGCGCAGGTTGACGATGTCCTGCGTGCGGCGGCCCGGCTCGGCCTCAAGGCGCGCCGAAGCCGCGTGCCGGCGGATCGGCTCGCGCTCGCCGCGCTCCCGGCACTGGCCCGGATGAACGACGGCCGGATCGTGCTGCTGGCGCAGTGCGATGCGCAGCGGGTGCTGATCCAGGACACGTCCGCCCCGCCCGCCGGCGGCCGGCCGGTGACGCTGCCGCTGGCCGACTTCAGCGCGCAATGGACCGGAGAGCTGATCCTCGTCGCCAGCCGCGCCTCGCTGGCCGGCACGCTGGCGAAGTTCGACTTCAGCTGGTTCATCCCCAGCCTCGTGCGGCTTCCTGACCGGCAATGCCATCACGCTGGTGCTCGACGTCGCCTTCTCCGGCGTCTTCATCGCGCTGATGCTGGCCTATAGCGTGCCGCTGACGCTGATCGTGCTGGCCAGCCTGCCGCTGTACGTCGGCTTGAGCCTGTTGCTGGTGCCGGTGCTGCGCGCCCGCCTGGCCGAGAAGTTCGCGCGCGGCGCCGAGAACCAGGCGCTGCTGGTCGAGACCGTCACCGGCATCCAGACCGTCAAGGCCGCCGCGCTCGAACCCGCGCTCGCGCGCCGCTGGGACGACCAGCTCGCCGCCTACGTGGCCGCGGGCTTCCGCACCCAGGCGCTGGCCAACGCCGGCCACGAAGGCATCGGCCTGATCGGCAAGCTGGCCGGCGCGGCGCTGCTGTGGGCCGGTGCCCGGCTGGTGATCGACCAGCAGCTCAGCGTCGGCCAGTTCATCGCCTTCAACCTGTTCGCCCAGCGCGTGGCCCAGCCGATCATGCGCATCGCCCAGCTCTGGACCGACTTCCAGCAGACCGGCATCTCGATGGCGCGGCTGGCCGACATCCTGGACACCCGCACCGAGGCGCCGCCCAGCGCCGCCGCGCAACTGCCCGCGCTGCGCGGCCACATCCGCTTCGACCAGCTCAGCTTCCGCTACCGCCCCGAGGCGCCGCCGGTGCTGCAGGGCCTGAGCCTGGAGATCCGGCCCGGCGAGCTGATCGGCATCGTCGGCCGCTCCGGCTCGGGCAAGAGCACGCTGACCAAGCTGGTGCAGCGCCTGTACACCCCCGAGCAGGGCCGCGTGCTGGTCGACGGCATCGACATCGCGCTCGTCGACGCCGCCCAGTTGCGCCGGCAGATCGGCGTGGTGCTGCAGGAGAACTGGCTGTTCAACCGTAGCGTGCGCGAGAACATCGCGATCGCCGACCCGGCCGCGCCGATCGAGCAGGTGATGCAGGCGGCCCGGCTGGCCGGCGCGCACGACTTCGTCAGCGAGCTGCCCGAGGGCTACGACACCGTGGTCGGCGAGCAGGGCGCCAGCCTGTCGGGCGGACAGCGCCAGCGCATCGCCATCGCCCGTGCGCTGTTCACCCAGCCGCGCATCCTGATCCTCGACGAAGCCACCAGCGCGCTCGACTACGAGAGCGAAGCGATCCTGCAGCGCAACATGGCGGCCATCTGCCACGGCCGCACGGTGATCGTGATCGCACACCGGCTGAGCAGCGTGCGCCAGGCCCACCGCATCGTCGTGATGGACCGCGGACGCATCGTCGAGGCGGGCGCGCACGACGAGCTGCTGGCGCGCCCGCGCGGCTTGTATGCGCACCTGTGGGCGATGCAGGGCGGGGTGGTGGGGGTGGCGACGGTGTCGGCGGTGTCGGCGGTGTCGGCGGGGTCCACCTCGGTCGGAATGCCGAGCGGGCCTGCGGGAGGGCCGCCGACCGGATCGCCGACCGCGCCGGCCCAGGGAGCAACCCCATGACCGCGCGTGCCACACCCCGCCGCCCGCTGCGCGAACTGGCGCAGCGCTACGCCGCCGTGCTGCACGCCGCCTGGCAGGTGCGGCACGAACTGGCCGGCCCCGGCCGGCTCGCGCACGAGGCGGCGTTCCTGCCGGCTGCGGCGAGCCTGCAGGAAACGCCCGCGCACCCGGCGCCGCGGCGCGCGGCCCTCGCCATCTGCGCGCTGTTCGCGGTGGCGCTCGCCTGGTCGATCGTCGGCGAGATCGACATCGTCGCAGTGGCGCCGGGGCGAATCGTCGTCAGCGACCGCAGCAAGACCGTGCAGCCGCTGGAGGCGAGCGTGGTGCGCCGCGTGGCGGTGCAGGACGGCGACCTCGTGCAGGCCGGGCAACTGCTGGTCGAGCTGGACGCGACGAACGCGGTGGCCGACCAGGCAAACGTGCAGGAGCAGTGGCGCGAAGCCGCCTCCGAGGCGCGCCGCAGCGCCGCGCTGCTGCTCGCGCTTGCCGCGGGCGGCGAACCGGCGGCCGAGCGAGGCGCCCCTGCCGCGGAGGCCGCGCGGCTGCAATCCGAATGGCGCGACATCGCTGCCCGCCTCGCCAAGCTCGACGCCGAGCGCCATCACCGCGAGGCCGAACGCGCGACCACGCAGGCGAGCATCGCCAAGCTCGACGCCACGCTGCCGCTGGCGCGCCAGCGCGAAGCCGACGTGCAGGGCCTGGCCGCCCAGGGTTTCATGGCCGGCCACGCGGGCCAGGACCGCACGCGCGAGCGCATCGAGATGGAACGTGACCTCGCCACCCAGCGCGCCCGCCTGGCCGAGGCGCAGGCGGCGCTGGCCGAAAGCGACCAGACGCGCGCGGCCTACCTGGC
The DNA here is from genome assembly GCA_044223035.1 of Piscinibacter sp. Classification (GTDB taxonomy): domain Bacteria; phylum Pseudomonadota; class Gammaproteobacteria; order Burkholderiales; family Burkholderiaceae_C; genus JBGAMJ01. The sequence goes on along the minus strand of JBGAMJ010000094.1, from coordinate 17,212 downwards.
CGAGACGCGCCGCGCGCTGAGCGAGCGTGAGGCGCAGGCGACGCTCAAGCGCGCGCAACTGGAGCAGGAGCGCGACAAGGCTGCCCAGCGCCAGCGCCTGACCCGCCTCACCGCGCCGGTGGCCGGCACGGTGCAGCAGGTGGCGGTGCACACCGACGGCGGCGTCGTCACGCCGGCGCAGGTGCTGATGGTCGTCGTGCCGCAGGACGCCGAAGTCACCGCCGAGGTGGTGGTCGACAACAAGGACATCGGCTTCGTGCAGGCCGGGCAGACCGCACGGATCAAGCTCGAGACCTTCCCGTTCACGCGCTACGGCACGGTTGACGCAACGGTGAAGCGGGTGGCCGCCGACGCCGTGACCGACGACAAGCGAGGCGCGATCTTCCCGGCGGGGCTGGTGCTGGCGGCGGGGAGTATCGACGTGGACGGCAAGCGCGTGAAACTCAGCCCCGGGATGAATCTGACGGCAGAGATCCGCACCGGGCGGCGGCGGGTGATCGAGTATCTGTGGAGCCCGGTCAGGAAGGCGGTGGGGGAGGCGGGGAGAGAGCGGTGACGGCTTGCGGAAGAAGGCCGGGAGTCAACGGCAGGCGTGATGTCGGCCGGGATCGTCCTCGCCAACGGAACGCTCCGTGGCGTGGATGGGCGAGCCATGCCCGTGCTGTCAAAGAAGAGGCGACGGCGCGATGAAGAAGAGCAAATATCTGAATACCAACGTTCCGTTGCCCATGGGTGCAAGGAGGCGACCGTGAATCAAGATGTTCCATCACCCTGCGGGAGCCGCGCCATCTGCGATGACGCAGCAAATCGTCGGATGGCATGCGTGCTATTTCGGCGACTTTCGATTGCGGCGGTTGCTTGCGGCTTCTCCGTTCCGATATTGATGGGATGTAGTCGTTCTGATAGTTCGAAATCCGTGGCGACTACGAGTTCGACTTCGACTTCGACTTCGACTTCGACTTCGACTGTGAGATCAGAATGTATCGACTCATTCTGTGACGGAGACGTTTTACCAAAGTACGATTGGAACAAGGAAGTGCCTATCAAGATCGGTGGGATTTGGTATGTCGGCCCGAAGGAATTATTTAGTATGGGGATCAATGGTGCGTCCTTTATATGGTGGCAGGGGACGCGCGTTCCCCGTGGCGCAGCGCTTCCACCTAGCGCGAGTGCCTCCATTTCTCTCGGGGAGGCGTACGATCTATCGGTGGCAATTAAATTGCGATCTCAAAATATTCCGCCCGTGGTAGGTTGGGCCTCCGGGATTGAGGTCCGCGCAAATGCGATTGAGGACCTCGAATCCGAGATCATGATCAGGCAAGGTTTGACACGACGCGCAGGCCGTCCAAGTTCTAAAGGCGGTGCGTCTTTTGTACTGATTGCTACCAATACAAGCGACGCTTCGGGGCGCCCGTTGGTATTGAATTGCTATGAGCATATCGCGGAGCGCCACAGCACGTGTGGATCGGGGTTCTATTGGCGCCAAGGTTTGTGGGTTGGGGTGCGAGTTGGGTGGATCAATCGGAATGATTGGCCGGAAATCTCGGCCGAGATTGTTCGGGTGCTGGAACTGTTGAGGAGTGGGTAGGCTACGTGTGGAAGTAATATCGAAATATGTTCTTTCATGGACTGGCGGCACCGCAATGAAAAAGATTAAGTGGATCGTGCTCATCGTGATTGCGATCGCGCTGATCAAACGATTCGTCGAGGAATGGCCAGCGCCCAGCCTGTGGACGCGCTTTGTCGAAACCTCCGGTCAGTATGAGCCGATACCGGAGCAGTGGCTGCAGACCGAGGAGGCGCGGATTGCACACAACTTGGTTCTGCCAGATTCGGTGCCCAAGCCAAAGCAGTTCAGTTTCATGAAGGCGCGGTGGTCAGCGTGGTTGCCTTGGAAGCAAAGCATATCAATTCAATATTTCGAACATCTGTGCGAAACGGAAGCGGGGCAGTGGATATTGAAGACGATACCGAACGTGTCGGGCCTCTACTTCGCGAGACCGGAAGGGGAGTACCCAAGTGGATTTTTCGAAGATAGGTACCAGCCGGAAATGCCGTGGATACAACGGGCGCTGAGGCTGACCGGAACGGAATTGAGATGGCACGGCGCGCTCTTGGTCGATCCACCGTTCGTCAATTATCAATATGTCGAGGAACCACAATGGGGTGCTGTCTGGCAAAAGGACATGCGGACCCCCTACGTTCGAATATACGGGTTGAAACGGGTTCCTGATTCGGGAACTTATGGTTCTCAGCCAAAATGGTATAGAGATAGTGAGCCGATGCAGGCCATCGCGGCGCCGTCCATCACGGCGAAGTACGGATATACATGGCGCGGTATCCGACGTCCGCGCGATCGTGAACATCGAATAGCCGGTGGTGAAGTAATAATTTATGATGTAAATACGAGAGAGGTTGTCGCGATTAAACGGCAATTTCTGATTGGTTGGGAGAATCGCCGTGGCGAGGGGGATGTACTTTGGGAAATTGCCGCAAGCTGCCCGACGTCTCGAGCGGACTTCGGTAGTGCGGAGTTTCAGTATTTCGCTGTGGATGTCTTGAATACCAGTGTTCCGTCGCCGATTGGCGCAAGGAGGAGACCATGAATACCAATATCGCATCACTTTACGACTACGCGCTTCAGAAAATGGCGTCGGAGGCATATCTGGAAGGAATTGACTTGTCGCAAACGGAGCAAGTCAGAGCGAGGCTGCTGCGCGGAAGTAACCGCCAAGACTATCGGCCAGGATCGACCGATGGACTAAATCAAGGCTATCCCGGCTATACGCGAATGACAAACGCGCAGGCGAAAGAGTTCAATGCCAAATTTCGCGTGATACATCAGTGGTCCGACGACCCGACGACAAAATCGCAAGGTCGCCCGGATCCTGAAGGTACGTACAGCAATCTGAAGTTGAACAAGGATATTCTTGCGAACACGGGGCTATCGGCAACGCTCATTCGGAAGCTCGACGCCAGTGGTTCGCCTACCAATAGCTACACGCTTTCAATTCGATCCACAGAATTCCGAGATTGGGACGAAGGTGGCGATGCTGAACGCGACAAGTGGCCTACGGATGGGTTTGGCATCGCAGTAGACGGTTTCGCGCTTGCGCAACTCTCTGCGCTCGAAAAATATTTTCAGTGGTTGAAAGACGACCACAAACTCCCGGACGGTGCCCAGGTGGACGTCACCGGATACAGTCTTGGTGGTCACCTGGCAACCGTGTTCACAGAAATGCATCGCGGTGATCAGGGTATTCATCTTGGTCAGACGGTCGCATTCAACGCACCAGGTCGAGGAACCTAAAATGAGACCGTAGGGACAGAAAAGGAAATGCTCGACTATTTCGATGCAACTATGCAGAATCCGGGGCGTGATCCCGATCTGGTGGCGTCGCTTCGCGAGGTTGAGTATCAGGTATACCGGTCCGCAACGCTAAAGAACGGGCAACCGTTCAACGACAAGTCTCTCTACGACGATCCGAGATACAAATGGGCCAAATTGGCAACGGTCACGAAATTCGGCTGCGATAACATCAGTCTGTGGTTTCATAACCTGTTCAACGGAACGCCGGATCAGGGCACCGTCAACACGGTCAGTATGGCGAGTATCACGCATGTGTTCGGTTACGAAACGATCCGAAACACGAACATGACGGCCAACTCGGGGATGCACGGCCAAGTGGTTCGAATGGGTATCGAATCTCAACCGATGATTGAAGGTGCATTCTTTTCATCGTTGCGTGGAGACTTCGGTAGCGCTCACTCATTGGCCTTGCTCTCCGATTCGATGGTTCTGCAACGTGCACTTGCGCAACTCGACGTATCGTTCACCAACGAGAAGTTCATTTCGATCCTGGCAGCTTCGACGAATCGCGTGCCGAGCGATTTCGCCAACAGCAACTATGAGGTGGACGCGCTCAAAAACATCCTCGACGCGTTGCGGCGAACGCTGGTCGGGCCTGGGGTCACGGCGACGCCGTTCAAGGAAGGTGGGGGTGGGTTCGGCGACTGGGAGTCCAGGAACCGGTTCACGGACAATGTGGCGGCTTTGGTCGGAAGTGCCGCGTTTCAAAGTCTGAAGGGGAAAGTAATCATCTCCCCGAGCAGCGCCCAGGTTGGCACGCAGGCGAAAGCCAGGGTGGATTTTGAGTCCGTCGTCTCGCTGTCCGTACTCAGTCCGATGAAAATCAGCGTCAGTTCGAACGATGCAGCGTATGCGAAGCAGCTCTGGAATTCGGCGGGTTGGGGGGTGGAGTACCAACAATGGTTGGACGACAAGTCCGCCATAGCCTCGGGAAACAGCGCAATTTACATTTCCGACCAGTGGATCGAGGATCGCGCCGCGATGCTCGATTGGCTGGACGTCGCCGGCCAGTGAAACAGTCCGGAATTTGGCTCCACGAATAAGGTGACTTGGGTTCGCGAGCGTGGGTCGGCAACGAACAACCGACGGTTCGATGATCGTACCTTCGACGCCGGCATCGCCACCGGCGACGTGACGCTGCGGCGCGTGCTGGACACACAAAACGCCAAGACCGAAGCGCTGGAACTGGCGATCGCCGGCGGCACCGACAAGGTCACCGTCAACGGCTTCCTGGCCGGCGACAACCCCGCGAGCATCAGCAACGGCGTGCAACTCGTCCGCTTCGCCGACGGCACCGCCTGGGACGCGACGACACTGCAGGCGATGCTGGCGTCGAACCCGGTGAGCGGCACCGCCGGCGTCGACACGCTGACCGGCACGGCTGCCGCCGATCGACTCGACGGCGGCGCGGGCAACGACACGCTGGACGGCGGCGCCGGCCACGACTGGATCGACGGCGGCGCCGGCGCGGACGCGATGGCCGGCGGT
>JBGAMJ010000094.1:0-12291 GCA_044223035.1 Piscinibacter sp. | reverse complement strand
AACTCGCTGCCGGCGGTGACGACACCGTGCGCAGCGCGTTCGACTGGACGCTCGGCGCCGAGGTCGAGAACCTTGTGCTGACCGGCACCGCGGTGCGCGGCACCGGCAACGCGCTCGGCAACCGCCTGTACGGCAATGCCGCGGCGAACACGCTCGACGGCGCCGCCGGCGCCGACGTGATGGCCGGCGGCCTCGGCAACGACCGCTACGTCGTCGACGACGCCGCCGACATGGTGTTCGAGCGGCCGGACGAAGGCGTCGACACCATCGAATCCAGCATCGACTGGACGCTGCGGGCCGATGTCGAGAACCTGACGCTGACCGGCACGGCCAACCTCGCCGCCACCGGCAATGTGCTCGACAACGTGCTCACCGGCAACGCGGGCGCCAACCTGCTGCGCGGCGGCCTGGGCAACGACACCTACGTCGTGAACCGGCTGGACGACCAGATCCTCGAAGTGTGGGGCGAGGGCTCGGACACCGTCCGCTCGTCGGTCTCGTGGACGCTCGACTACGCCTGCGACGACCTCGTGCTCACCGGCACGGCGGCCATCGACGGCACCGGCAACGAATTCGCCAACCGGCTGACCGGCAACGCCGCGGCCAACCGCCTCGACGGCGGCGTCGGCGCCGACCGGATGTCCGGCGGCGCCGGGGACGACACCTACGTCGTCGACGACGTCGGCGACGTGGTCGGGGAGTCGGCGGGTGCCGGCATCGACACGGTGCAGGCATCGACCGCATCGTGGGTGCTCAGTGCCGCGGTCGACAACCTGATCCTGGTCGGTGCGGGCAGCCTGCAAGGCTACGGCAACGACCTGGCCAACCGGCTGACGGGCAACGACAACGCCAACCTGTTGAGCGGCGGCCTCGGCGCCGACACGATGATCGGCGGTGCCGGCAACGACACATACATCGTCGACAACCTCGGCGACACGGTCGTGGAAGCGGCCGGCGGCGGCACCGATACCGTCAAGTCGTCGGTGTCCTGGACGCTGGACGCGGCGACCGAGAACCTCACGCTGACCGGCACCGCGGCAGCCTCGGCCACCGGCAACGCGGGCGCCAACCTGCTGGCCGGCAACACCGCGGCGAACCGTCTCGACGGCGGCGCCGGTGCCGACACGATGTACGGCGGCGCGGGAAACGACACCTACGTGGTCGACAACACCGGTGACAAGCTGGCCGAGGGCGCCGGAAACGGCATCGACACCGTCGAGGCGTCGGTGGCGAGCTGGACGCTGGGCCTGGAGATCGAGAACCTGGTGCTGGTCGGTGCTGGCAGCTTCGGGTGGCACCGGCAGCGCCGCGGCCAACCGCCTGACCGGCAACGCGAACAACGCATCCTGGAACGGCGCGACGGGCGCCGATGCCATGCTCGGCGGCGCGGGTGACGACACCTACCTGGTCGACAACGCCGGCGACACGGTTGTCGAAGGTGCGGGCGGCGGCATCGATACCGTCCAGTCTGCGATCACCTGGACGCTGGGCAGCGAGCTCGAGAGGCTGTCGCTGACCGGCACCGCCGCGATCGACGGCACCGGCAACGCGCTCGCGAATTCGATCTGGGGCAACGCCGCCGACAACACCCTCAATGGCGGCACGGGGGCGGATCGGATGACCGGAAACGCCGGCAACGACACCTACGTCGTCGACAACCTCGGCGACGTGGTCGTGGAAGCGGCCGGCGGCGGCACCGACACCGTCAAGTCGGCGGTCTCGTGGACGCTGGACGTGGCGACCGAGAACCTCACGCTGATCGGCGCTGCCGCGGTCTCGGCCACCGGCAACGCGGGCGCCAACGTACTGGCAGGAAACACAGCTGCCAATCGTCTCGACGGCGGCGCCGGTGCCGACACGATGTACGGCGGCGCGGGCGACGACACCTACGTCGTGGACAACGCCGGCGACCGGCTGGCCGAGGGCGCCGGCAACGGCATCGACACGGTCGAGGCGTCGGTGGCGAGCTGGACGCTGAGCGCGGAGGTCGAGAACCTGGTGCTGATCGGCGCCGCGGGCCTCAACGGCTACGGCAACAGCCTGGCCAACCGGCTGACCGGCAATGCCAACAACAACATCCTGAACGGCGCCATCGGCGCCGACACGATGATCGGCGGTGCCGGCGACGACACCTACCTGGTCGACAACGCCGGCGACACCGTCGTTGAGGCGGCCGGCGGCGGCATCGACACCGTCAAATCCTCGATCACCTGGGCGCCGGGCAGCGAGCTGGAGAAGCTGACGCTGACCGGCACCGCCGCGATACACGGCACCGGCAACGCGCTGGCCAACACGATGTGGGGCCACGATGCCGCCAACATCTTCTTCGGCGGCGACGGTGCCGACAGCCTGACCGGGCAGGGCGGCAACGACGTCCTGAACGGCGACGGCGGCGACGACACGCTCAGCGGCGGCATCGGCAACGACACCCTGCGCGGCGGCGCCGGCAACGACATCTACCGCTGGGGCCCGGGCGGCGGGCAGGACATCGTGACCGACACCGGCGGCACCGACCGGATCGAGATCGCCGCCGGCGTCATCGCGTCGCAGGTGACGCTGCCGCGAAGCGTCAACCACCGGCGGATCGGCATCGCCGGCAGCACCGCCTGAGGGCGCCCGACTCGACCTTGACGCTCGTCGGACGGGCGACCCACAATCCCCGCGAGCGGCCGGAGCGGTCCGGCCGCTACGCCTGCCGACCGCTCCTGGCCTCTGGGTCGTCGCAGGCCGCGTCGCGTCGACACGGCGGACGCGGAATGCTCGCCGCGTGGACGGTCCATTGGCGGCGTGAGGCTTCGATACCGGATGGTCTTCCGCCATGCATGCCTTGCACCTGCTGCCGTCTTTCCCGCGGGTCGCCGCGCTGAGAATGCGGCGCGCGCTGTGCTGCCTGATGTTCATCGGCGTCTGGGTGCTGGGCGGCGGCGACAGTTCCGCACAGACCCTGACGATCGGCCGGCAGGACATCGAAACGCCGCTGATCACCATCAGCGCAGCGGTGGTTCGGGAGGCGTTCCGCCGCAGCGGCTTGACGCTGGAGTGGCGTCGGGCGTCGATTCCGCAGTCGATCGAGCTGGCGAACCTCGGCGAAATCGATGGCGACCTGCAACGCATCGCCGACGTGGTGAAGGACTTTCCCAACCTGCTGATCGTGCCGACGCCGATCAACACGGTGGACGTCGGCATCTATGGCGCCCGCGAAGACTTCGTGCGCAAGTCCCGTGCGGAACTGCGGAAGGAGACGGTGGTGATCCAGCGCGGGATCATCGTGCTGCAGAAGGTCACCCAGGGAATGGCTGTCACCGACACGCAGTCGCCGAAGTCGGCGTTCGAGATGCTGCTCAATGGCCGTGTCGGCGCTGCGGTGCTGCCGGTGATCAACACCGAGTACGACATCGTCGATCTCGGCGTCACGGGCATCGTGCGCTGGCCGTATCTCTGGGCCAGCGAACCGCTGTACCTGCTGCTGCACAAGCGGAACGCAAACCTGGTGCCGCGCATCGACGCGGCACTGGCCGCGATGCAGAGGGAGGGCCTGATCCGCCGCTACCGCACCGACATGATGCGCGCACGCGGTGTCGTGGAACTGAAGCCCGAACCCGCCGGCCCGGGCGACACGAGCCGCCGGCACTAGTGCAGGGTTCGACGCCAGGCGGCGCATCAAACCGCGTCGTTGCCGCCCTGGCGTCCTTGCAAATCCTCGCGATGCCTCCGGGCATCGCTCCGGTCATCCATTCGATGCGGTTCCGCTTCATCACGCTGGTGGTGTCGATCATCTCGCTGAGCCTGGGGGCTTTCGCGGCATCGAAGCACGTCGTCCATCGCGACGAGCGGCAGGCGGAGCTGAAATTCCGGCTCGACCACATCAGCGCGTGCCTGGCCGCCAGCCTGCAGGGCGCCGCCACGGCATGACGCCGCCTGGCCGCACCCGACTCGACCTTGACGCTCTTCGGACGGGCGACTCACAATCCCCGCGGGTGACCGGTCCGGTCGGACCGCAGCACCCATCGACTGCCCGCGGCCTCGGGGTTGTCGCAGGCCCCGGCACACCGACGCCGGGGACGCGAAATGCTCGCCGCGCGGAAGGTCCGCCGGCGGCTGTGGGGCTTCGATCCCGGAAGGGCTTCCGCCATGCATGCCTTGCATCTGCCACCGTCTCTCCCCCTGCGCGCTGCGTCTCGACTGCTGCGCGCGCTGCGCTGCCTGATGTTCATCGGGCTCGGGGCGCTGGGCGGCGGCGCCTGTTCCGCCCAGACGGTGACGATCGTCCGGCAGGACATCGAAACGCCGCTGGTCAATATCAGCGAGGCGGTGGCTCGCGAGGCGTTCCGCCGCGCCGGCTTGACGCTGGTATTGCGGCGCGCGTCGATGGCACAGTCGATCGAGTTGGCCAACGCGGGCGAAGTCGATGGCGAACTGCATCGCATCGCCGATGTGGTGAAGCAGTATCCGAATCTGGTCGTGGTGCCGACGCCCATCAACACGGTGGACGTCGGCATCTATGGCGCCCGCGAAGACTTCGCGCGCAAGTCCCGGGCGGAACTGCGCAAGGAGACGGTGGTGATCCAGCGCGGGATCTTCGCGCTGCAGAAGGCCACCCAGGGAATGGCTGTCACCGACACGCAGACGCCGAGCTCGGCGTTCGACATGCTGCTCAATGGCCGTGTCGACGCGGCGGTGCTGCCGGTGATCAACACCGAGTACAACCTCGTCGATCTCGGCGTCAAGGGCATCGTGCGCTGGCCGTATCTGTGGGCCAGCGAACCGCTGCACCTGCTGCTGCACAAGCGGAACGCAAACCTGGTGCCGCGCATCGAAGGGGCACTGGCCGCGATGCAGAGGGAAGGGCTGATCCGCCGCTACTACAGCGACGTGTTGCGCGCGCGCGGTATCGTGGAGCTGAAGCCCGAACCCGCCGGCCCGGGCGACCCGAGCCGCCGGCACTAGGGTGCGCCGCCCGGCGACCGGCACGCTCCCGACCCAACGCGCCATGGTCGACATCCATTCGATACGGTTCCGCTTCATCACGCTGATGGTGTTGATCATCTCGCTGAGCCTGGGGGCTTTCGCGGCGTGGAACCACGTCGTCAATCGCGACGAGCGGCAGGCGGAACTGGACGCCCAGCTCGACAACATCAGCGCGCGCCTGGCCGCCAGCCTCCAGGTCGCCGTGTGGGAGTTCAACCACCCGCAGGTGGCCAACATCGTCCGCTCGGAGATGACGGCGCCGTACGTCGTCGGCATCCTGGTGACCTATGGCCGGGAGCGCAGCTTCGGCCTCGGCAAGGTGGGTGGCGAGCTGGTGCGGATCCAGACCCCGGTGCAGGCCGACATCGTGCGCCACGTCAAGATCCAGGCCCACGACGGCGCCATCCAGCGCGACCTGGGCGTCGCCACCATCTACGCGACGCAGCGCCTGATCCAGCAGGGCCTGCAACGGGACCTGCGGCGCACCATCCTGCAGATGATCGGCTTGAACCTTGTCACGGTGTCGATCCTGTACCTGGCGCTGTCTGGCGTGGTGCTGCGGCCGCTGGCGCGCGTGCGACAGGCGCTGGCCCGCATCGCGGCCAGCGATGCCGACCTGTCGCTGCGCCTGCCGGAAGACCGGACCACCGAGTTCCGCCTGGTCTCGCAGAACTTCAATCGCTACGCCGACAAGCTCGAGCGGCTGCTCGGCGGCACGCTCGACGTCGTCCACCGCAGCATCGAGAGCATCTCCGACGGCGACCTGGACCAGCCGATCGAGCTGCAGCCGAACAATGCCGGCAGCGTGCTCTCGCGCCTGAGCCAGATGCGCGGCAACCTGCGGACGATGAGCGACGAGCAGGCCCGCATCGCCGCTGAGCTGCGCCGCGCCAATCACCTGGCGAACCAGGCGCTGGAGCTGACCCAGTCGGGACAGTGGTACATCGACTGCGCAGACATGCGGCTGCTCCATTCCTCGGAGCGCAATGCGTTGCTGTGCGGCGAGGCGCCAGGCCCGCCCGACTGGGTCTATGACCTCGAGGCCGAGTTCTGGAACCGCATCGAGGCGGCGGACACGGACATGGCCGCGGCGGTGCGGCGCAGCCTGCTGGACGCGCTGGCCGACCGCACCGCCACCGTCGACGTGACCTATCGCTACCGCCGGCCGGCGGACGGCCGCGTGATCTGGATCCACACGCTGGCGCATGTCGAGCGCGACGCCGCCGGGCTGGCAACCCATGTCTACGGCGTCAACCAGGACGTCACCGCGATCAAGCAGGCCGAGACCGCGATCCTGCGTGCCATGCAGGCGGCGGAGGATGCGAACCAGTCGAAGTCCGACTTCCTCGCCAACATGAGCCATGAGATCCGCACGCCGATGAACGCGATCATCGGGATGTCGAACCTGGCGCTGAACACCCAGGGGCTCACCAGCCGCCAGCGCAACTACATCGAGAAGGTCAACCTGTCGGCGGTCAACCTGCTGGGCATCCTCAACGACATCCTCGATTTCTCGAAGATCGAGGCCGGCAAGATGACGATCGAGTCCGCCGGCTTCCAGCTCGAAGACGTGATGTCGCACCTGGCCGGCGTGATGTGCCCGAAGGCCGACGAGAAGAACATCGAGTTGCTGTTCGACATCGCGCAGGACGTCCCGATGTCGCTGATCGGCGATTCGCTGCGGCTGGGCCAGGTGCTGCTGAACCTGGTCGGCAACGCGCTCAAGTTCACGTCGCACGGCGAGATCGTCGTCGGCGTCGCGGTGGACGGCAGCGAACGCCGCCCCGATGCGCCGCCGGACGAGGTGACGCTGCGCTTCCGGGTCAAGGACACCGGCATCGGCATGAGCCCGGACACGCTGGGCGCGCTGTTCCAGGCCTTCACCCAGGCCGACACCTCGACCTCGCGCAAGTACGGCGGCACCGGGCTCGGCCTGACGATCTCGCGCACGCTGACCGAGCTGATGGGCGGCCGCATCTGGGCCGAGAGCGTGCCGGGCCACGGCAGCCAGTTCCACTTCACCGTGCGGCTGCGTCGCCAGGCCCAGCGCGAACGCCAGGCGCCGCGGCGCCTGCCCGGCGAAGCGCACGCGCTGCGCGTGCTGGTGGTGGACGACAACGAGAGCGCGCGCGAGATCATCGCCGGGCTGATCCTGTCGCTCGGCGCGCAGGTCGAGACGGTCGCAAGCGCCGCCGGGGCGATCGCCGCCGCGGCCCGCGCCTGCGCGATCGGCCGCCCGCACGACCTGGTGCTGATGGACTGGATGATGCCGGACATCGACGGCATCGCCGCCGCGCGGCTGCTGCGTCAGCAGCCGGGCCTGTCGGAGGTGCGCATCGTGCTCGTGACCGCCTACGGCCGCATCGATGCGCTTCAGGCCGCGTCGCCGGCGGCGCCCGACATCGAGGACGTGCTGTGCAAGCCGGTGTCGGCGTCGTCGCTCTACGAGATCCTGGCCCGGGCGGCTGGCGCCGACGCGGTGCACGAGCAACGCGGCGCGCACGCCGGCAACCGGCAGCCCCTGCCCGACGTCGCGCCGCTGCGCGGCGCGCGCGTCCTTCTCGTCGAGGACAACGAGATCAACCGCGAACTCGCGATCGACCTGCTGGGCAACGCCGGCCTGGTGGTGGACGTGGCCTGCGACGGCCGCGAGGCGATCGACAAGCTCGATGGCGGGAGCTACGACGGCGTGCTGATGGACTGCCAGATGCCGATCATGGACGGCTATGCCGCCACCGCGCTGCTGCGCCTGGACCCGCGATTCGCGACGCTGCCGGTGATCGCGATGACTGCCAACGCGATGACGAAGGATGTCGATGCCGCACTGAAGGCCGGCATGAACGACCACGTCGCCAAGCCGCTGGACGTGGCCCGGCTGTTCACGGTGCTGCTGAAGTGGTTGGCGCGCGAGCGCCACGTGCACTGAGCAGCAAGCCGCTCCCGCCGCACCCTCCGGCGGCCCGCGGCCTCAGGTCACGACCGTCGGCTCGACCCGACCGGTCAGTTCCTCGATGCGCGCGACGCGCCGCGCGATCGCGATCAGCGGCGCCAGCGCTTCCTGCGTCGGCACCGACTGGCGCTCCACGTCCGGTTCGTACTGCTCGAGGTAGACGCGCAGCGTGGCGCCTTCGGTGCCGGTGCCCGACAGACGGAAGACGATGCGCGAGCCGCTGTCGAAGATGATCCGCACGCCCTGCTTCTTCGACACCGAGCCGTCGATCGGGTCGGTGTAGGCGAAGTCGTCGGCCAGCGCCACCTTCTGCCCGTCCAGTGACTGGCCGGCCAGCGATGCGAGCTGCTCGCGCAGGTTCGACATCAGCGTGTTGGCGGCGCCGGTGTCGATCGCCTCGTAGTCGTGGCGCGAGTAGTAGTTGCGCCCGAAGCGCGCCCAGTGCGCCCGCACGAGCTGCTCGACGGACTGGCCGGTGGCGGCCAGGATGTTGAGCCAGAACAGCACCGCCCAGACGCCGTCCTTCTCGCGCACGTGGTCGGAGCCGGTGCCGTAGCTCTCCTCGCCGCACAGCGTCACCTTGCCGGCGTCGAGCAGGTTGCCGAAGAACTTCCAGCCGGTGGGCGTTTCGTAGGAGGCGATGCCCAGCGCCTTGGCGACGCGGTCGGCCGCGGTGGAAGTCGGCATCGAGCGGGCGATGCCGGCCAGGCCGCCGCGGTAGCGCGGCGCCACCGTCGCGTGGGCCGCCAGCAGCGCCAGGCTGTCCGACGGCGCCACCGGGAAGTTGCGGCCGACGATCATGTTGCGGTCGGCGTCGCCGTCCGAGGCGGCGCCGAAGTCCGGCGCATCGGCGGCGGCCATGTGGGCGATCAGGTCTTCGGCGTTGACCGGGTTCGGATCCGGGTGCAGGCCGCCGAAGTCTTCCAGCGGCTCGGCGTTGACCACCGTGCCGGCCGGCGCGCCGATCATCCCCTCGAGGATCGCCTTCGCGTACGGGCCGCCGACCGCGCACATCGCGTCGTAGCGCATGCGGAAGCCGCCGGAGAACAGCGTGCGGATGGCGTCGAAGTCGAAGCATTCCTGCATCAGCGCGGCGTAGTCGGCCACCGGGTCGATCACCTCGACCGTCATGTCTTCCAGGCGCTGCATGCCCAGCGTGTCGATGTCCAGCGGGCCGGCGTCGCTCGCGCGGTAGTGGGTGATCGTCTGCGTGCGGGCGTAGATGCCCTCGGTGATCTTTTCCGGGGCGGGGCCGCCGTTGCCCACGTTGTACTTGATGCCGAAGTCGCCATCCGGCCCGCCGGGGTTGTGGCTGGCCGACAGCACGATGCCGCCGTAGGCGCCGTGCTTGCGGATCACGCAGCTCGCCGCCGGGGTGGAGAGGATGCCGCCGCGGCCCACCAGCACGCGCCCGAAACCCTGCGCCGCCGCCATGCGCAGGATCACCTGCACCGCCTGCCGGTTCAGGTAGCGCCCATCGCCGCCGACCACCAGCGTCTGGCCCGCCGTGCCTTCGAGCCCGTCGAACAGCGCCTGGACGAAGTTCTCGAGGTATCCGGGCTGCTGGAACACCCCGACTTTCTTGCGCAGCCCCGACGTGCCCGGCTGCTGGCCGGCATAGGGCGTGGTGGGGTGACTGACGATCGCCATGAACGCTCCTCCAGAAGGACGGGCCGGCCTCGCACGATGCGGGTTGCGGCGCCGGGCGCCATTCTTCCACTGCCGGGCACCGGCCGGAAAGACGATCGTTCGATAGACGGTGCGGCGCGCTGCCGCGCGGCGTTCAGGCGGCCGGCACCTAGGCCGAATGGCGGCTGCCCGCCTCGCACCGTGCGGCGCGCAGGCGTGCGGCCTCGCGCCGGCGCAGCCAGGTCTCCAGCTCGTCCGTCGGCAGCGGGCGGCTGAAGTGGAAGCCCTGCACCACGTCGCAGCCGCGCTGGCGCAGGCACTCGAGCTGCTCGGTCGTCTCGACGCCCTCGGCCACCGTCTTGAGCCCGAGCGCGCGCGCCATGTTGATGATCGCGTCGACCAGCGCCTCGTCTTCGCGGTCGCGGCCGAGGTCGCGCACGAAGCTCTGGTCGATCTTCAGCTTGTCGATGTGGATTCGCTTGAGGTAGCTGAGCGACGAATAGCCGGTGCCGAAGTCGTCGATCGACAGCCGCACGCCGCAGGCGTGCAGCTCGGCCAGCATCGCGAATGCGTTCTCCGGGTTGCTGAACGCGGTGCTCTCGGTCAGCTCCAGCTCCAGGTGCCCGGGCGGCAGGCCGGCCTCGCGCAGGCACTGCGCGACGGTTGCCGGCAGGTCCTGCTGCCGCAGTTGCACCGACGACAGGTTGACGGCCACCTGGCGGATCGGCGACCCCGCGTCCAGCCAGCGGCGCGCCTGCTGCGTCGCGGAGCGCAGCACCCATTCGCCGATGGGCAGGATCAGCCCGCTCTCCTCGGCCAGCGGGATGAAGTCGGCCGGCGACACCAGGCCCAGTTCGCAGCTTTGCCAGCGCAGCAGCGCCTCCACGGTGTGGCAGTCGCCGCTGTCCAGCTCGACCTGCGGCTGGTAGTGCAGCACCAGTTCGTTGCGCTCGATCGCGTGGCGCAGCAGCGATTCCATCTGCAGCGCGCGCGACGAGCGCTCCTGCATCTCCTGGGTGTAGAAGCGGAAGGTGTTGCGGCCCTCGCGCTTGGCGCGGTACATCGCCACGTCGGCCGACTTCGACAGCGTCGCGAAATCGCGCCCGTCGCCGGGGAAGGTGGCGATGCCGATCGACGAGGTCACCGCCAGCTCGTGCTGGTCGATCAGGCAGCGCTCGGAGATGCGTTCGAGCAGCTTCTCGGCCACCACCATCGCGCCTCCGGCATGGGTGTTGGGCAGCAGCAGCACGAACTCGTCGCCGCCCAGCCGCGCCACCGTGTCCTGCATGCGCACCGAGGCCACCAGGCGCGCCGCCACCTCGATCAGCAACCGGTCGCCCGTCGCATGGCCGAGCGTGTCGTTGATGTGCTTGAAGCGGTCGACGTCGAGGAACATCAGCCCCAGCGGCTCGCTGTTGCGTTCGGCCACGCGGATGGCCTGGCTGACCCGGTCGGTCAGCAGCGTGCGGTTGGGCAGCCCGGTCAGCGGATCGTAGTTGGCCAGCCGGCGGATGCTTTCCTCGGCCTGCTTCTGCCGCGTCACGTCGGTCGCCTCGGGCAGCAGGAAGACGACCTGGCCGTCGGCGTCCCACACCGGCCGCAGCGAGAAGTCGAGGATCAGCTCGCTGCCGTCGTGCCGCACGTGACGCGTCTCGAAGCGGCTGGACAGGCCCTGCGCGCCGGCCGCCACCGCGTTGCGCACCGCTTCGAGCTGCCCCGGCACGCGCTGCCACAGCGAGATGCCGGTGAAATCCACGCCGATCAGCCGGTCGAGCTGCAGCCCGAGCAGCTCATGGACCTGACGGTTGACGTGCAGCACCCGGCCCTGGGGGTCGAGCAGGCCGATGAACTGCATGCTGCTGTCGAGCATCGCGCGCAGCTTCACGTCCTGCAGTTCGATCTGGCGCTGCATCTCGCGCTGGCCGAGCAGGTTGCGAACCCGCGCCCGCAGGATCGGCGCGTTGATCGGCTTGGTCAGGAAGTCGCGCGCGCCTTCCTCGATGCATTCGATCTCGTTGCCTTCGGAGGCGTCGGCGGTGACGAAGATGACCGGGATCTCGCGCGTCGACGGATCGCCGCGCAGCTCGTGCAGGACTTCGTGGCCGCTCATCTCCGGCATCATCACGTCGAGCAGGATCAGGTCGGGCCGGTCCTCGCGCGCGGCCAGTTCGAGAGCCACGCGCCCGCTGGTCGCGGTCTTGACGCGGTAGTCCGTGCGCAGCGCCGACGCCAGCACATGCAGGTTCGCCGGCACGTCGTCGACGACGAGCAGCAGCGGCTTACGCGATCGATCCGGTGTCAATGCAATCATTCTCGAGGTCCAGCTCCAGGGTCGCCGCCAGTTCGTCGATGTCCGCCAATGCGGCGGCGGTGTCGAATTCGAGGATGTGGCGGCGCAGTGAGGCCAACGGTCGCGACGGCAGGTCGACCGGGCCCAGCGCGGCGAGCGCGTCCAGCAGTTCTTCCGGCACCAGCTCGTGCTCGCGCAGGTAGCTGCGCACGCCGGGCAGCAGGTCGGCCAGGGTCTCGCGATCGGCGCCGGTGATCGGTGCCGGCGCGGCCTCGGCGGCGTGCAGGCCGGCCGCGTCGATGGCGCGCACCGCCTCGCGCAGGCAGGCGGCGAACTCGTCGATCGTCAGGCCGGTGCGCCCGGCCATCGCGGCGCGCTCCAGCGCCGCCGCCTCGTCCGCCACCGCGATCAGCCCCAGGCTGGCGGACACGCCCTTGATCGAATGCAGCCACGG
>JBGAMJ010000093.1:0-21041 GCA_044223035.1 Piscinibacter sp. | reverse complement strand
TGAACGCCGCCGGCGCCGCCGAGCTGCCCGCCGACCGCGGCCAGAACTTCGAGACCATGGACCTCGCGATGGACGCGGCGGTGCATGGCTTCGGCATCGCGATCGGCGACTGCCTGCTGTCGGCCGACGACGTCGCCGCCGGCCGGCTGGTGCGCCCGTTCGACCTGGCGCTGCCGACCGGGCAGCACTACCACCTCGTCTTTCCCGAGCGCAATGCGTCGCTGTCGCGGCTGGCGCCGTTCCGCGACTGGCTGATCGAGCACCTGGCGGAGGCCGCGGGCGCGGCCCGCGCCGATGGGGCCGCAGCGGCCGGATCGACCTCCGCCGGCGCGGCGCTCCCCCCGAATCCCAACCCCGAGGAAACCACCCCATGACCATCGCCCGCATCAACCCCGGCCGCCGCCTGTCCGACGCCACGGTCCACAACGGCGTCGCCTACCTCGCCGGCCAGGTGCCCGAGGACGCCAGCCTGCCGATCCGCGAGCAGACGCGCAGCGTGCTGTCGCAGATCGACGCGCTGCTGGCCCAGGTCGGCAGCGACCGCTCGCGCATCCTGACCGCCACGATCTACCTGAGCAGCATGGGCGATTTCGCGGCGATGAACGAGGTCTGGGACGCCTGGGTCGGCACCGGCCAGCAGACGCCGGCACGGGCGACGGTCGAGGCACGCCTCGCGTCGCCGGACGACAAGGTCGAGATCCAGGTCATCGCCGCGGCCGGCTGACCAGCCGCCGGGTCGGGCGACGGACCCGACGCGCCGCCCGACACCCGACCCGACACCGGTTCGGGCATTCCCCGGCGGGCACAATTCCGCCGATGAGCCGAAGCATCCAGAGCGTCAACCTGTCGACCGCCCGCCCGATGACCATCGACGGGCGCGAGGTGCTGACCGGCATCCGCAAGCAGCCGGTCGACGGCCCGGTCGAGGTGCGGCCGCTCGGCCTCGTCGGCGACGAGCAGGCCGACCCGACGGTGCACGGCGGTCTCGCGAAGGCGGTCTACGCCTACCCCGCCGAGCACTATCCGTTCTGGCGCACGGTGCGTGCGCAGGCGCGCCTGGCCGGCTGGGACGAACTCCCGCCGCCCGGCACGATGGGCGAGAACCTGACGCTGACCGGCCTGCTGGAAACGCAGGTCTGGATCGGCGACCGGCTGTGCTTCGACGACTGCGAACTCGTCGTCAGCGCGCCGCGCTACCCCTGCTTCAAGTTCAACGCGGTGATCGGCTTCTCGCAGGCCGCCAAGCTGATGGCGCAGAGCGCCTGGTGCGGCTACTACCTGGCCGTGCGGCACCCGGGGCACCTGCGCGCCGGCGACCGCTTCGACCTGGTGCCCGGGCCGCGCGAAGTCGGCATCGTCGAGCTGTTCCGCGCCCGCACGGCCGGGCGCTACCGCGCGGGCAGCTGAGGCTGCCGCCGGCGCATCTTTCCGGGCCGCATCGGTGGCGGCCCGCGGCGCCGGTCAGGCCGGCAGCGCCTCCAGCGCCGGGTAGTCGACGTAGCCTTCCGCACCGCCGCCGTACAGCGTCTTCGGGTCGACGGCATTCAGCGGCGCATCCTCGCGCAGGCGGCGCACCAGGTCGGGATTGGCGATGAAGGCCTTGCCGAACGCGACCAGGTCCGCGTGGCCCGACGCCACCGCGTCGATCGCCATCTGGCGCGAGTAGCCGTTGTTGACCATCCACATGCCGTCCGGATGGTTCGCCTTGTAGCGCTGGCGCAGCGCCTCGTAGTCGAACGGCGCGATGTCGCGCGCGCCGCCGGTGGCGCCTTCGACGACGTGCAGGAACGCCAGCTTCAGCGGCGCGAGCTGCTCGACGACGTACTCGAACAGGCCCTGCGGGTCGCTGTCGAGCGCGGCGTCGTTGGCCGGCGTGACCGGGCTCAGGCGCAGGCCGACGCGGCCGGCGCCGATCTCGCCGGTCACCGCGCGCATCACCTCCAGCAGCAGCCGGGCGCGGTTCTCGCGCGGGCCGCCGTAGCCGTCGGTGCGGTCGTTGATGCTGTCGCGCAGGAACTGCTCCAGAAGGTAGCCGTTGGCGCCGTGGATCTCGATGCCGTCGAAGCCGGCCTCGATCGCGTGGCGCGCGGCGCGGCGGTAGTCCTCGACGATGCCGGGCAGCTCGTCGGTGCGCAGCGCGCGCGGTTCGGACACCGGCACGAAGCCGTCGCGGGTGAAGGTCTTGCTGTTCGCCCGGCGCGCGGTGGACGACACCGGCGCGATGCCGCCGGGCTGCAGCGAGACGTGCGAGATGCGCCCGACGTGCCACAGCTGCACGACGATGCGGCCGCCCGCGGCATGCACCGCGTCGGTCACGCGGCGCCAGCCGGCGATCTGCGCCAGCGAATGGATCCCGGGGGTGTCGAGGTAGCCCTGGCCGGTCGGGCTGATCTGCGTCGCCTCGCTGACGATCAGGCCGGCGCTGGCGCGCTGGGCGTAGTACAGCGGTGCGAGGTCGCCGGGCACCTGGCCGGGGCCGGCGCGGTCGCGCGTCAGCGGGGCCATCACGATGCGGTTGGCGACGGGGATCGAGCCGACGCGGGCAGGAGAAAAGAGATCGGTCATGGTCGTTCGGTGGTCGGTTGCGATGGTCGATGAAGGGGAGGAATGGCCGCAGGGTAGGCGCCAGCGGAGATCGGCGCTGGCGTACGGGCTTGCGCGGGCGCGTCGGCGGGGCGCCCGCGCATCGTCAGCAACGGGGCGGGCGGGGGCGCCGGCGGCTCAGGCGAAGCCCTCGAGCACGATCTTTCCGCGCGAGCGCCCACTCTCCAGCAGCGCGTGCGCCCGCTTCAGCGACTCGGCGCGGATCGGGCCGAAATGTTCGCCGACGGTGCTGCGCAGCCGCCCGTCGTCGACCAGCCCGGAAACGCGCGCAAGCAGGTCGTGCTGCGCCTGCATGTCGGGCGTGCGGAACATCGAGCGCGTGAACATCAGCTCCCAATGGAGCGACAGGCTCTTGCGCTTGAGCGCCATCACGTCCAGCGGCTGCGTCGGGTCGTCGATCAGCCCGAGCCGGCCCTGCGGCGCCAGCGCCTCGACGATCTGCGCGTAGTGGCGGTCGGTCTGGGTCAGGCTCGCGACGTGCGTCACCGCGTCGATGCCGGCGCTTCGCAGCCCGGCCGCCAGCGGCCGGGCGTGGTCGAGCACGTGGTGCGCGCCGAGGTCGCGCACCCAGGCCTGGGTCTCCGGGCGCGAGGCGGTGCCGATCACCGTCAGCCGCGTCAACTGGCGCGCGAGCTGGGTCAGGATCGAGCCGACGCCGCCGGCCGCGCCGACGATCATCAGCGCGCCTTCGGTCTCGGGCGTGACGCCGAGGCGGTCGAACAGCAGCTCCCAGGCGGTGATCGAGGTCAGCGGCAGCGCGGCGGCCGCGGCGAAGCCGAGCGACGCCGGCATCGGGCCGACGATGCGCTCGTCGACGAGCTGCAGCTCGGCGTTGCTGCCGGGGCGGGTGATGTCGCCGGCGTACCAGACGCGGTCGCCGGGGCGGAACAGCGTCACGTCGGGGCCGACCGCCACCACCTCGCCGGCGGCGTCCCAGCCCAGTACCTTGGGCTGGCCTTCGGGCGGCGCGACGTTGCGGCGGATCTTGGTGTCGACCGGGTTGACAGAGATCGCGCGCACCCGCACCAGCAGGTCGCGCCCGCTGGCCACCGGGTCGGGCAGTTCGACGTCGAGCAGCGCGTCGGCATCGGTGATCGGGGCGGAGCGGCGATAGGCAACGGCTTTCATGGGCGATGTTCCGGTAGGGTGTTGCATCCAATGTAGGGTCTGCCCCAGCGTTTGATAATGGCGTCAAGACTGCAATCAATTTCAAAATAAGTTTGACAATGGACGGCTCCCCCGAGCGCCCACCGCCCATCCCGGGCGACTGGCAGATCGCCCAGTTGCAGCTGTTCCTGAGGCTGGCCGACGCGGGCTCGCTGAGCGCGGCGGCGCGCCAGTTGCAGCTCACGCCGGCGGCGGCGAGCGCGGCGCTGAAGCGCCTGGAAGCGGCGCTCGCGGTGCGCCTGGTCGAGCGCTCGACGCGCGCGATGCGCCTGACGCCCGAGGGCGAACTGCTGCGCGACCACGCCCAGCGCGCGCTCGACGTGCTGGACGACGCGCGCGCCCAGCTCGGCGCCCGGCGCGAGCAGCTCGAAGGCGAGATCCACGTGGCGGCACCGTCGGACCTGGGGCGCTCGGTGCTGTCGCCGATGCTCGACGACTTCCTCGCCCGGCACCCGGGGCTGCGCATCGCGATGCACCTGTCCGACGCAATGCACGACCTGCGGCGCGAGCGCGTCGACCTGGCGGTGCGCTACGGCGCGCTGCCGGATTCGTCGCTGGTCGCGCGGCCGCTGCACGTCGGCCGGCGGCTGCTGGTGGCGTCGCCCGGCTACCTGGCGCGGCAGGGTGCGCCGGCGCATCCGTCGGACCTGGCGCGGCACAACTGCCTGGCGCTGAACGCCAGCGGACGGCCGATGACGCAATGGCGCTTCGAGCGCGACGGCAGCACCGTGGTCGTCAAGGTGCAGGGCAACCGGCGCGCCGACGACGGTTCGCTGGTGCGGCAATGGGCGGTCGACGGGCTGGGCATCGCGCACAAGGCCGAGCTGGACGTGCTCGGCGACCTGCGCGCCGGCCGCCTGGTCTCGCTGCTGCCCGAATGGCACGGCGGCACGAACCCGCTGCACGCGATCCTGCCGACGCAGCAGCACGTGCCGCTGCGGGTGCGGCGGCTGCTCGACCACCTCGTCGACGCCTTCCGCCGCTCGGTGGAGCCGCCGCCCGATGCGCTTCGCCGCTCGGCCGGCGCGGGCGCCGACGATACTGTCGGCCCCTGACCCGATCTTTCCGCCGACCCGCCGCCATGCTCGCCTACCGACACGCCTTCCACGCGGGCAACCATGCCGACGTGCTCAAGCACCTGGTGCTGGTGCAGGTGCTGCGCCACATGAACCTGAAGGACAAGCCGTACCGGATGGTCGACACGCACGCCGGTGCCGGCGGCTACTCGCTCGAAGGCCGCTACGCGCAGAAGAAGGGCGAATACGAACAGGGCATCGGCCGGCTGTGGGCGCGCGACGACCTGCCGCCGCTGGTGGCCGACTACGTCGACCAGGTGCGCGCCTTCAACCCGCCCGGCGCGCTGGAGCAGTACCCCGGTTCGCCGGCCTTCGCGCGTGCGCTGCTGCGGCCGACCGACCAGTTGCGGCTGTTCGAGCTGCACCCGACCGACCACCGCATCCTCGCCGCCTACTTCCAGGAGGAACGCCGCGCCGAGGTGCGCCAGGCCGACGGCTTCGAGAACCTGAAGAGCCAGCTCCCGCCGTCGACCCGGCGCGCGGTGGTGCTGATCGACCCGAGCTACGAAGGCCACCGCGACTATTCCCGCGTGGTCGCCACGCTGCGCGACGCGGTCGCGCGCTTCGCCGAGGGCGTCTACCTCGTCTGGTACCCGCAGGTGCAGAAGGTGGAGGCGGCGCAGCTCGCGCACCGGCTGCAGGGCGTGGCGCCGAAAGGCTG
The DNA here is from genome assembly GCA_044223035.1 of Piscinibacter sp. GTDB lineage: Bacteria > Pseudomonadota > Gammaproteobacteria > Burkholderiales > Burkholderiaceae_C > JBGAMJ01. The sequence continues at coordinate 15,533 of JBGAMJ010000093.1, read as the reverse complement.
GCTGCACGCGCGGCTGACGGTGCAGCAGCCCGACGCCCAGGGCTTCGGCCTGGCCGGCAGCGACATGTTCGTCGTCAACCCGCCGTACACGCTGCACGACGAGCTGCGCGAGCTGCTGCCCTGGCTGGTGGAGGTGCTCGGGCAGTACGACGGCGCGAACTACCTGCTGGAGCAGAAGGCGGTGTAGCGGGCGGCGGTGTAGCGGGCGCGGTGCAGCGGGGCAGGCCGCCTTTGCCGGCGCCCGCGGGCGTCACTTCGCGGGCTGCGCCGCGTGCATCTTGCGCAGGCTGTCCATCCACGCCGTCCAGTCCATCGGGCCGGTCTCGAAGCGCTTCTGCAGGTTGCCGAGCACCTGGCCCCACGCGCGGTCGAAGTAGGCGTAGGTCTTGTCCCATTCGCCGCCGTCGCCCCAGCCGGTGTGGTGCATCGTCACGCGGGTGCTGCGCTCGTCGACCGGCGCCAGGCGGACGATCACGAAGGTGCGCTGCTGGCGCGCCTCCGGCAGCGAGGGCGGGGCGTTCCAGTCGAAGCTCAGCATCTTCATCGGCTGCAGTGCCATGAAGCGCATGTCGTCGGCGCCCTTCATGCCGGGCGCGCCGAGCGGGTCGATGTGGATGTGGAAAGCGCCGCCGACGCGGGCGTCGACCTCGGCCTCCGGCGCGAAGAACGATTCGATGCCTTCGCGCGTGGTCCAGCTCTGCCACACGGCGGCGACGGGCGCAGCGACGATCACTTCCTTGTCGATCGCGCGTTCGGCGGCGCGCGCGGGCGGCGCGGCCCACGCGAGGCAGGCGGACAGGCACAGTGCGGTCAGCGGCAGGCGCATGGCGGGTCTCCGGTCGGCGGGAGCCGGAGTTTGCACCGGCGCGCTCGCGCCGCGATGTCTCAGGCTCCGGCGGCCGGCGTGCGCTGCAGGTCGCGGAAGGCCGAGAACAGCCACGAGCGCATGCCCACGACCAGCGTGTACGAGCGCTTGCGAGATTCCGGCAGCTTCTGGTCGGCCAGGTGCTGCAGCGCGAAGTCCTGCCCGATGCGTTCGAGCCGCTCGGTCAGCGTGGCGGCCGACGCGATGCCGATGTGGCCGTGCACCAGCATCAGCGTCTCGCCCTCGTCGTCGAAGCCGCCGCCGAAGTAGTCGGGCGCGACGTGGCGGCGGAAGAAGTCCATCACCGGCCCGTTCGGCCGCCAGCGGAAGCCCTTGGCCACCTTCAGCCGGTAGCGGTTCAGCGGGCGCAGCTCGATGATGCCCAGCCGGTCGAGCAGCAGCAGGTAGGCGGTGCACTCCGCCTCGCTGTAGCGGTAGCTGGCGACGATCTCCTCGAAGCTCCACTGGCTCAGCGCGCAGATCGCGATCAGCAGCAGCCGCGGGTCGGCGACGACGGCGCGCTCCTGGTCGAGCGTCAGCTCGCTGCGCAGCGGCTGGGCGTCGGCCACCTTGCGCGCGAGCTCGGCGAAATCCATCTTCAGCACGCGCAGCACGTCGTCGATGCGCGACAGCGGCATGTCGGCCTTCGAGAACACGCGCTTGATGCTCGATTCGGACATGCCCAGCTCGGCGGCGAGGGCGGCATAGGTGACGCGGGCGGCCTTCAGCTCGGCCTTCAGCGCGGTGACCAGATCCTGGGTGGTGCTCATGCCAAATGGTATCGCCTGGCGGTACTCGGCGTGCGCGCGGGCGCCACGCTCCTCGTGGCGATGGCCTCCGGGCGGCGCCTCGAAGACACTGGCGTCGCTGTCGAACAGCACCTCCAAGAACCTCACCACCCCGGAAGACACGCCATGCACCCGCTCACCATCCGCCAGGACACGCGCGCCTGGAAGTTCCAGGTCTGGGCCTCGTTCGCGATCGCCGTCACGCTGTGCGGCAGCGGGCTCGCCTACCTGCCCGGGCACGACCTGGACCGCGCCTTCATGGTGATGGGCTACGTGTTCTGCCTGTCCAGCGCCTTCGTCGTCTCCAAGCACGTGCGCGACAGCCAGATCCGGCGCAGCGACACGCCGATGTGGGGCGGCGTCGTCTGGGGTGCGTTCGCCCTCGCGATGGCGCTGACCGCCTGGGGCCTGTGGCGCATGGAGGTCAGCCCGACCTACAAGGCCTACCTCGGCGTCTGCTGGCTGTTCCTGATCTCGTCGGTGTTCACGCTGGCCAAGACGCTGCGCGATGCCCACGAGTGGGAACTGGCCCAGGCCCGCCGCGAAGGTGCCGCCGCCCGCTCGGCTGCCGACGCCGCCTGAGTCCGTGTCCTCGATCCCTCACCTCCCCCCAACCCGTTCCGGAGACCTCGCATGAACCGCTCCCTGTTCCGATCGTTCGTTGCCCATGCCGCCGCCGGCGCCACGGCTGTCGCGATCGCCGCTGTCCTCGTCACCGCACCGGCTCGTGCCCATGCGCACGACGCTTCCGAGGCCAGCGCGCTGTCGGCGCTGTCGGCGCTGCCGATCGCGGTGTCCGCCGCTGCGCCGGTCGCGCTGCTGTCCGGCGGCGCGATGCTGACCGTCGTGGCGGTCGAAGCCTCGGCCGACGGCACCGTGTGGGTGCTCGAGCGCGGCTCCGACGCAGCGCGCGGCAGCATCCGCCTGAGCGCCCAGGCGGCCGGCGGCGTGTCGATGGCGGCCGGCACCGTGGTCACCGTCAGCGCGTTCAGCGCCGGCTGGGTGCTGTCCGCGGCGGGCAAGGCGATCGCCTACGTGCCCAACGAGATCGGCGCCGCGCTGCTCTACAACGAACGCATCACGCGCTGAGGCCCGCCATGAAACGATGGACCCACGCCTTCGCCGCCGCAGCGCTCGCGGTGGCTGCCTGGCTGCCGGCGGGCGACGCGCTCGCCGGGCGCTCCTGCGAGGCGAAGCCGCCCGAGGCCGCCAACGTGATGCGCGCGATGACGCTGGCGGAGCACACCGCGGCGCGCCTGGACGAATCCGGCGCGCAGGTGGTGCTGATCGCCCGCATCGGCCAGGATCTCGCCAAGTACGGACAGCACTATTCGCATGTCGGCATCGCCTACCGCGACGGCGCGGCCTGGCGGGTGGCGCACAAGCTGAACCAGTGCGGCACCGCGGACTCGGCCGTCTACCGCCAGGGGCTGGGCGAGTTCTTCCTCGACGACCTCTACCGCTACGAGGCCGGCGTGGTGGTGCTGGCGCCGGAGGTACAGGCCCGGCTGCTGCCGCTGCTGCGCGACAACCAGCGGCTCGCCCGGCTGCACACCCCGGCCTACAGCATGGTGGCCTACGCGTGGGCGCAGACCTACCAGCAATCCAACCAGTGGGCGATCGAGACGCTGGCGATGGCGCAGGAGCCGGCCGCGACGACCCGCGAACGCGCGCAGGCGTGGCTGCGACTGCAGGGCTACGAGCCGGCCACGCTGCGCCTGGGCCCGCTGACGCGCCTGGGCGCGCGGATGACGGCGGCCAACGTTTCGTTCGACGATCATCCGAACGAGAAGCGCTTCAGCGACCGCATCGAAACCGTCACGGCCGATTCGGTGCTGGCGTGGTTGAATCGCAGCGGCCTGGGCGCGCCGGTCCAGGTCGTCCGCTAGTCCGGCGGCACGTCCGAAACGTCTCGTCCCGTCCCCCATCGTCCGACAGGAGCGCCCGCGGCATGTCCACCGTCGAGCACCACAACCAGTTCTCGCTGCTTCGCGAGCGCCGTTTCGCGCCGTTCTTCTGGACCCAGTTCCTGGGCGCCGGCAACGACAACCTGTTCAAGTTCGCGTTCACCGTGATGGTGACCTACCAGCTGCAGGTCGCGTGGCTGCCGCCGGCGATGGCGGGCCTGGCGATCGGCGCGCTGTTCATCCTGCCTTTCCTGCTGTTCTCGGCCACCAGCGGCCAGCTCGCCGACAAGCACGACAAGACGGCGATGGTGCGCTTCGTCAAGTCGCTGGAGATCGTGATCATGGTGCTGGCGGCGATCGGCTTCATGCGCCAGAACGTGCCGCTGCTGCTGGGCTGCGTGTTCCTGATGGGGCTGCACTCCACGCTGTTCGGGCCGGTGAAGTTCGCCTACCTGCCGCAGCACCTGTCCGAGCGCGAGCTGACCGGCGGCAACGGCATGGTCGAGATGGGCACCTTCGTCGCGATCCTGCTCGGCAACGTGGCCGGCGGCCTGCTGATCGCGCTGCCGGACATCGGCGCCACCTGCGTGGCGGTGGCCTGCGTGGCGGCGGCGGTGCTGGGCCGCGTGTGCGCGCAGTGGGTGCCGCCGACGCCCTCGACCGACCCGGGCCTGCGCATCAACTGGAACCCGCTGAGCGAGACCTGGCGCAACCTGAAGCTCGCGCACGAGCAGATCGTGGTGTTCCGCTCGCTGCTCGGGATCTCCTGGATGTGGTTCTTCGGCGCGGTGTTCCTGTCGCAGTTCCCGTCCTTCGCGAAGGAGGTGCTGCACGGCGACGAGCATGTCGCCTCGCTGCTGCTGGTGGTGTTCTCGGTCGGCATCGGCGTCGGCTCGCTGCTGTGCGAGATGCTGTCGCCGCGCCACGTGGAGATCGGCCTGGTGCCGCTGGGCGCGATCGGCATGACGGTGTTCGCGGTCGACCTGTACTTCGCCTCGCGCGGGCTGCCGCCGGCCGAGGCGCTGACGGTGTCGGCCTTCATCGCGCAGCCGGCGCACTGGCGCGTGATGGCCGACCTCGGGCTGCTGTCGCTGTTTGCCGGGCTGTACAGCGTGCCGATGTACGCGCTGATCCAGCTTCGCTCGCAGCCCAGCCACCGCGCCCGCATCATCGCGGCCAACAACATCCTGAACGCGCTGTTCATGATCGGCAGCTCGATCGGCGTGGGGGCGCTGCTGGCCGCCGGCTTCACGGTGCCGCAGGTCTTCCTCGTGGTCGGCCTGCTGAATGCGGCGGTGGCGTTCTACATCTTCATGCTGGTGCCCGAGTACCTGCTGCGCTTCGTCGCCTTCGTCGCGACGCGGCTGATCTACCGCTTCCGCGTGCGTGGCGACGAGCACATCCCGGCCGAGGGTGCCGCGATCCTTGTCTGCAACCACGTCAGCTTCGTCGATGCGATCCTGCTGATGGCGGCAAGCCCGCGGCCGATCCGCTTCATCATGGACCACCGGATCTTCCGGATGCCGCTGCTCGGCACGCTGTTCCGACTGGCCAAGGCGATCCCGATCGCGCCGCAGCGCGAGGACCCGGCGACCTACGAGCGCGCCTTCGCCCAGGCGCGCCAGGTGCTCGACGAAGGCGACCTGCTCGGCATCTTCCCCGAGGGCGGCATCACCCGCGACGGCGAGCTGGGCGAGTTCAAGGGCGGCGTGATGAAGATCCTCGAGACGCACCCGGTGCCGGTGGTGCCGCTGGCCCTGCAGAACCTGTGGGGGTCGTTCTTCTCGCGCATCGACGGCGTCGCGATGAAGCGCCCGTTCCGCCGCGGCTGGTTCAACCCCGTCGGGCTGGTGGCCGGCGATCCGCTGCCGCCGGCGGCCGTGACGCCGCAGCGGCTGCATCAGCGCGTGCGCGAACTGCTGTCCGCCTGAGCCGCCGAACCTGCCGATGATCGCTGCCCTGGACCGATCCACCGTCGTCCGCGTCGCGCCGTTCGCGCTGTTCATGGTCCTGCTGGCGCTGCGCGGCGCCTGGCCCGCCAGCGTGCCGCCGGGAGTCCTGGCCGGCGTCGACCCGCGCTGGATCTACGGCGTCGGCGTGCTGCTGGTCGGCGCGCTGCTGGTCTTCTGGTGGCGCGACTACGGCGAGTTCTCGATGCAGTTGTGGCCGTCGGCGGGAGAGCTGCTGCTGGCCACGCTCACCGGCGTCGCAGTCTTCGCGCTCTGGACCCGGCTCGACGCACCCTGGATGACGCTCGCCGATCCCACGGCGAGCTTCGTCCCGCTCGACGCCTCCGGGCGGCTCGACTGGCCGTTGGTCGCGGTGCGCTGGATCGGCGCGACGCTGCTGGTGCCGGTGATGGAGGAGCTGTTCTGGCGCTCGTTCCTGATGCGCTGGATCCAGGGCGCGCCGTTCGCCGCGGTGCCGCCGCAGCGGGTGGGCGCGAAGGCGGTGGTGCTGTCGACCTTCGTCTTCATGCTGGCGCACACGCTGTGGCTGGCGGCGATCGTCGCCGGCCTGGCCTACGCGTGGCTCTACATCCGCACCGGCAAGCTGTGGGTGGCGGTGGCCGCGCACGCCGTCACCAACGGCGCGCTCGGCGTGTGGGTGGTCGCGACCGGGCGCTGGGCGTTCTGGTGAGCCGCGCCGGCCGGCCGCAGGTCGGGGCGCGAGTGCGGCACGGCTATGGCGCGGTGGCTTGCCGCACCGCGTGTTCCCAGGCCGCCATCCGCTCGGCCGACCGCTCGCGTGGCAAGGTCGGGTGGAACCGGCGCTCCACCTGCCAGTGCGCCGACAGCTCGTCGAGGCTGCGGTACACGCCGCAGGACAGCCCGGCGAGGTAGGCCGCACCGAGCGCGGTGGTCTCGATCACCTTCGGCCGCACCACGGGGATGCCCAGCAGATCGGCCTGGAACTGCATCAGCAGGTCGTTGACGCAGGCCCCGCCGTCCACGCGCAATTCGGCCACCGGCGAGCCGCCGGCCGCTACGGCGTCGCGGCTCATCGCCTGCAGCAGCGCGGCGCTCTGGTACGCGATGCTCTCCAGCGCCGCGCGCGCGATGTGCGCCACGCTGCTGCCGCGCGTCAGGCCGACGATCGCGCCGCGTGCCTCTGCATTCCAGTAGGGCGCGCCGAGCCCGGTGAAGGCCGGCACGAACATCACGCCGCCGCTGTCGGGCACGCTCTCGGCGAGCGACTGCACCTCGCCGCTGCCGCGGATCGCGCGCAGCCCGTCGCGCAGCCACTGCACCACCGCGCCGCCGATGAACACGCTGCCTTCGAGCGCGAACTCCGGCGTGGCCGAGGGCTGCGCCGCGCTGGTGGTGATCAAGCCGTTGGTCGAGGTCTGAAAGCGCTCGCCGGTGTGCATCAGCATGAAGCAGCCGGTGCCGTAGGTGTTCTTCGCCAGCCCGGCACGGAAGCAGGCCTGGCCGAACAGCGCGCTCTGCTGGTCGCCGGCCACGCCGCCGATCGCGACCGGAGCGCCCAGCCACCCGGCATCGGTGTGGCCGTAGGCGTGGCTGGACGGGTGGACCGCCGGCAGCAGCTCGCGCGGGATGTCCAGCACCGCCAGCAGCTCGTCGTCCCAGGTGTTGCGGCGCACGTCGAGCAGCAGCGTGCGCGAGGCGTTGCTGACGTCGGTGGCGTGCACGCGCCCGCCGGTCAGCCGCCACATCAGCCAGCTGTCGACGGTGCCGAAGGCCAGTTCGCCGCGCCGTGCCGAGTCGCGTGCTCCCGGCACGTGGTCGAGGATCCACTTCAGCTTGGTGCCGGAGAAGTAGGCGTCGAGGATCAGCCCGGTGCGCTCGCGGAACAGCGGCTCCAGACCGCGCTCGCGCAGCGCGGCGCAGGTGGGCTCGGCGCGGCGGTCCTGCCAGACGATCGCCGGGTGCACCGGCTCGCCGCTGCGCCGGTCCCAGACCAGCGTGGTCTCGCGCTGGTTGGTGATGCCGAGCGCGGCGAGATCGCGCGCACCGATGCCGGCGCGGTCCAGCGACTCGCGCGCGGTGGCGAGCTGCGTGTCCCAGATCTCGTTCGGGTCGTGCTCGACCCAGCCCGGCTGCGGGTAGATCTGGCGGAACTCGCGCTGCGCCATCGCGACGATGTGCCCGGCCTCGTCGAACACGATGCTGCGCGAACTGGAGGTGCCCTGGTCGAGGGCGAGCAGGTAGGCCATGGGGTGTCTCCTCCGTGTGACGTCAGCCCGCCACCTCGCAGGCCACGCCGGCCTCGGCCAGCAGGGCCGGGAAAGGCTCGGGCGGCGGCTGGTCGGTGTAGAGCATGTCGAGCTGGGACAGGCGCGCCAGCTCGACCATCGCCGGCCGGTTGAACTTGCTGTGGTCGGCCGCGAGCCAGACCTCGCGCGAGTGCTCGATGATCGTGCGCGCGACGTTGACCTCGCGGTAGTCGAAATCGCGCAGCGTGCCGTCGGACTCGATGCCCGAGATGCCGATCAGCCCGATGTCGACGCGGAACTGGCGGATGAAGTCCACTGTCACCTCGCCGACGATGCCGCGGTCGCGCGGGCGCACCGATCCGCCGGCGATGATCAGTTCGCAGTCCGGGTTGTCGGACAGGATCGTCGCCACGTTCAGGTTGTTCGTGATCACCCGCAGCCCCTTGTGGTGCAGCAGCTCGCGTGCGATCGCCTCGGTGGTGGTGCCGATGTTGATCAGCAGCGAGCAGCCCTCGGGCACTGCCTTGGCCACGCTGCGGGCGATGCGCCGCTTCGCGTCCTCGTTGAGCTGCTGGCGCTGCCGGTAGGCGATGTTCTCCACGGTCGAGCTCGGCACGCGCACGCCGCCGTGGAAACGCGCCAGCAGCCCGGCGTCGGAGAGCAGCTTCACGTCGCGGCGCACCGTCTGCAGCGTCACGCCGAAGCGTTCGCCGAGCGCCTCCACCGACACCGAACCGTGTGCGCGCACTTCCTCCAGCAGCAAGGCCTGGCGTGGATTGGGTGTCATGCGGTCGGATGCACAGTGGTCCGGAACGGTGCGCAGGTTAGCCGATCGCCGGCGAGTGGCCATGCAGGAATCCGCCCTTGCGCCGCTTTCGTTTCTCGCTTAAAACGAAAAAAGACGGACACAAACGAACATCAATCAAAGCGTAACGAATCGGCCGGATCACCCGTAGCCGGCCGGCGGCGACAGCAGGAGACAGCGTGGAAGACGCCAGGGCAACGGGCGCGGCACCGGCCGAGAAGGTCGACGTGCTGGTGGTGGGGGGCGGCATCAACGGTGCCGGGATCGCCCGCGACCTGGCCGGCCGCGGCGTCAGCGTGCTGCTGTGCGAGAAGGACGACCTGGCCGCGCACACCTCGTCCTCGTCCACCAAGCTGATCCACGGCGGGCTGCGTTATCTCGAGTACTACGAGTTCTCGCTCGTGCGCAAGGCGCTGGCCGAGCGCGAGGTGCTGCTGCGCAGCGCGCCGCACATCATGTGGCCGCTGCGCTTCGTGATGCCGCACGACCCCGGCATGCGCCCGGTCTGGATGATCCGTGCCGGGCTGTTCCTGTACGACCACCTGGCGCGGCGCGAGGTGCTGGCCGGCTCGCAGACGATCGACCTGCGCCGCCACCCCGCCGGCGCGCCGCTGAAGCCGGTGTTCACGCGCGGCTTCGTCTACTCCGACGGCTGGGTCGACGATGCGCGGCTGGTCACGCTGAACGCGCTCGACGCGCTCGAGCACGGCGCCACGGTGCTCACGCGCTGCCGCTGCGTCGACGCGCAGCGCGGCACCGAGCGCTGGACGGCGCGGCTCGAATCGGCCGACGGCACGCAGCGCCGCGTGTCGGCGCGCGTGCTGGTCAACGCCGCCGGGCCGTGGACGGCGCAGTTCCTCGCCGAGCAGGCGCACGTGCCGCGCGCCAAGTCGCTGCGGCTGGTCAAGGGCAGCCACATCGTCGTGCCCAAGCTGTTCGACCACGACCACGCCTACATCTTCCAGAACCCGGACAAGCGGATCATCTTCGCGATCCCCTACGAGCGCGACTTCACGCTGATCGGCACCACCGACGTCGAGCACCAGGGCGCGATCGGCAGCGCGCGCATCGACGCCGGCGAGGTGGCCTACCTGTGCGAGCAGGCGAGCCGCTACTTCGCGCGGCGCGTCAAGCCGGCCGACGTGGCGTGGACCTACTCCGGCGTGCGCCCGCTGCTCGACGACGAATCGGGCGACCCCTCGGCCGTCACCCGCGACTACCTGCTCGACCTGGACACCTCGCGCGCGCCGCTGCTGTCGGTGTGGGGCGGCAAGATCACCACCTTCCGCCGGCTGGCCGAGGAGGCCGCCGACCTGCTGGCCGCACCGCTGGCCGCGGCCTCGAACCCGCGCTTCCGGCCCTGGACCGAACGCACCTTCCTGCCCGGCGGCGACCTTCGCGGCTGGATCGGCGCCCCGCGCCGCCCCGACGCGGATTTCGCGCGCTTCGAGCAGGCGCTGAACCAGCGCCACCCGACGCTCGGCGCCGCGCTGGCGCATCGGCTGGCGCGCGGCTACGGCGCGCGCGTCGAGTTCCTGCTCGGCGCCGGCGAACTCGGCCGCGAGGTCGCGCCCGGCCTGCACGAGGCGGAGCTGAACCACCTGCACCGGCACGAATGGGCGCGCAGCGCCGACGACGTGCTGTGGCGCCGCACCAAGCTCGGCCTCCACTACGACGCCGCCCAGCGCGCCGCCGTGGCCGACTGGTGTGCCAAGAACTGGGCCGATCACGTTGCCGTGGCGGCCGCAACCCCGGAGACTTCATGGAGCTGAGCCTGGCTCGGATCGGCAAGCAGGTGGGTGCGCAGACGCACCTGTACCCGCTGGACCTGACGCTGGTGCCGCGCGCGGTCACGGTGCTGCTCGGCGCCACGCAGGCCGGCAAGACCTCGCTGATGCGGCTGATGGCCGGGCTGGACACGCCCACGCAGGGCCGCGTGCTGGCCGACGGCCAGGACGTGACCGGCAAGCCGGTGCGCGAGCGCAACGTGGCGATGGTCTACCAGCAGTTCATCAACTACCCGTCGATGTCGGTGGCCGACAACATCGCCTCGCCGCTGAAGCTGCGCGGCGAATCGGGCATCGCCGCGCGCGTGCTGGAACTGGCGACGCGGCTGCACATCGAGCCCTTCCTCGACCGGCTGCCGGCCGAGCTGTCAGGCGGCCAGCAGCAGCGCGTCGCGCTGGCGCGGGCGCTGGCCAAGAAGGCGCCGCTGATGCTGCTCGACGAGCCGCTGGTCAACCTCGACTACAAGCTGCGCGAGGAACTGCGCGACGAGCTGACGCAGCTCTTCGCCGCCGGCGACTCGACGGTGGTCTATGCCACCACCGAGCCGACCGAGGCGCTGCTGCTGGGCGGCTACACCGCGGTGCTCGATGCCGGCGAACTGCTGCAGTACGGGCCGACCGCCGAGGTCTTCCACCGGCCGAAGTCCATCCGCGTCGCCCGCGCCTTCAGCGATCCACCGATGAACCTGGTGCGCGGCCACGCCGCGGCGCTCGGCGTGTCGGGCGCCGCGCCCGACGTGACGGTCGGCGTGCGCGCCAGCGCGCTGCGCGTGGCGGCGCGACCGGGCGACATCGCGCTGCCCGGCCAGGTGGAGCTGGCCGAGATCTCCGGCTCCGACACCTTCGTTCACGTCGCAACGCCGGTCGGCGAACTGGTCGCGCAGCTCACCGGCGTGCATCACTTCGACCTCGGCGAAAACGTGACGCTGCACCTCGACCCGGCGCAGGTCCACGTGTTCGACGGCCAGGGCGACCTGCTGCGCGCCCCCGACCTCAGGACGACACACTGAGATGAAGCAACCCCACGTTCCCTTCGTTCGCCGGCCCCCGCGAGACGGTGCCGGTCCCTTCGGACCCCCGGGCGGCGCCAGGATGAAGCGCCCTGAATCCCCCGACGTTCACTGCCGGCACATGACGGCTGACGGCCCGTTGCGGTCGTCTGTGAAGGTCGTCCTCCCCGTGGTGCCTGCCGCGCTGTGCAGGTCAATTCTTTTCGATCGCGAAGAACCGACGTTTGCGCAAAGGCGCGTGGGGACAGGCCGTGGCGCGCCTGTGAGGCGCCGAGAAGCGCAGGGCTCGTGGCCGCGCGCGCAGCGCGCTTCGTGGTCTGACTCGTCGCAACTGTCCGAACGCAGCGAACGAAGTGAGCATAGTGAGTTCTGCGACGGGCCACGAGACCGAGCATCGCAGGGCAGTCGGAGCGCAGCGGAGACCGCCTCAGTGAAGCGCCACGGCCTGTCCCCACGCGCCTTTGCCGCCCTGACCTCCGCGCAAAAAGGGAATCGTCGACCGACCGCAAAGGGCCGCCAGCGGACGATCGAACCCTGCGAGCGTTTCATGCGTCGTGGGTGCCGCTCAGCGTGGTGGAGCAACTGACATGGCCCGCATCGATCTCGATCTCGCGCACTCGTACAAGCCGAATCCGAAGGACGACGCCGACTATGCGCTGCTGCCGCTGAAGATGAGCTTCGAGGACGGCGGTGCGTACGCGCTGCTCGGCCCCTCGGGTTGCGGCAAGAGCACCATGCTCAACATCATCTCGGGGCTGGTGGTGCCGTCGCACGGCAGCGTGCGCTTCGGCGGCGTCGACGTGTCGCGGCAGTCGCCGCAGCAGCGCAACATCGCGCAGGTGTTCCAGTTCCCGGTCATCTACGACACGATGACCGTCGGCGAGAACCTCGCGTTCCCGCTGAAGAACCGCGGCGTCGCGCCCGATCGCATCCGCCAGCGCGTAGGCCGCATCGCCGAGATGCTGGAGATGAGCGGCCAGCTCGACATGCGCGCCGCCGGCCTGGCGGCCGACGCGAAGCAGAAGATCTCGCTCGGCCGCGGCCTCGTGCGCGAGGACGTCAGCGCAGTGCTGTTCGACGAGCCGCTGACGGTGATCGACCCGCACCTGAAGTGGCAGCTTCGCCGCAAGCTCAAGCAGATCCACCACGAGCTGAAGCTCACGCTGGTCTACGTCACCCACGACCAGGTGGAGGCGCTGACCTTTGCCGACCGCGTGGTGGTGATGACGCGCGGCCGCGCGGTGCAGATCGGCACCGCGTCGGAGCTGTTCGAGCGCCCGCAGCACACCTTCGTCGGCCACTTCATCGGCTCGCCGGGCATGAACTTCCTGCCGGTGCGCGCATCCGGCGGGCAGATCGAGCTGGCCGGGCGTCGCATCGCGCCGTCGCCTGCGGCGGCGAACGGGGCTGGCGAGCTGACGCTCGGCATCCGCCCCGAGTACGTGCGGCTGGCCGCGGCCGAAGAGCCCGGCGCGGTGCCCGCGGTGGTGACGCAGGCGCAGGACATCGGCACCTACTGGCTCGTCGGCGCGCGCGTCGGCGGCGCGGGCGGCGAGTCGATCGTGCGGGCACGGCTGGCGCCGGAGCAGCGCATCCCGAACGTCGGCGACACGGTCTGGCTCGCGATCGTCGGCAGCCACACCTGCTACTACCAGAACGAGGAGCTGGTCCCATGAAGCCCGTCAACCAGAAGGCGTGGTTCCTGATCCTGCCGGTCATCCTGTGCGTGGCCTTCTCGGCCATCCTGCCGCTGATGACGGTGGTGAACTACTCGGTGCAGGACATCATCTCGCCCGAGCGCCGCGTGTTCGTCGGCACCGAGTGGTTCAAGTCCGTGATGCGCGACGAGGACCTGCAGGGTGCGCTGCTGCGCCAGGTGACGTTCTCGTTCGCGGTGCTGCTGGTCGAGATCCCGATCGGCATCGCGCTCGCGCTGTCGATGCCGGCCAGCGGCTGGCGCTCGTCGGCGGTGCTGGTGGTCGTCGCGATCTCGCTGCTGATCCCGTGGAACGTGGTCGGCACCATCTGGCAGATCTACGGCCGCACCGACATCGGCCTGCTCGGCGCCACGCTGGCCAGGCTCGGCGTCGACTACAACTACACCGGCAACGCCACCGACGCCTGGCTCACGGTGCTGGTGATGGACGTGTGGCACTGGACGCCGCTGGTCGCGCTGCTGTGCTTCGCCGGCCTGCGCGCGATACCGGACGCGTACTACCAGGCCGCGCGCATCGACGGCGCCAGCAAGCTCGCGGTGTTCCGCTACATCCAGCTTCCCAAGCTGCGCGGCGTGCTGATGATCGCGGTGCTGCTGCGCTTCATGGACAGCTTCATGATCTACACCGAGCCCTTCGTGCTCACCGGCGGCGGGCCCGGCAATGCCACCACCTTCCTGAGCCAGTACCTGACGCAGAAGGCGGTCGGCCAGTTCGATCTCGGCCCGGCCGCGGCCTTCTCGCTGATCTACTTCCTGATCATCCTGCTGCTGTGCTTCATCCTCTACAACTGGATGCAGCGCGTGGGCACGGCGGACAAGGCGGAGGGAGCGTCGGCATGAACCAGCGCTTCCAGAAGCGGGTGCTGTTTCTCGCGCTGTACCTCGTGTTCGCCATCCTGCCGGTCTACTGGATGGTCAACATGTCGTTCAAGACGAACGAGGAGATCCTGTCGACCTTCAGCCTGTGGCCCAACGAGTTCACGCTGCAGCACTACCGCACGATCTTCACCGACGTGTCCTGGTACTCGGGCTACATCAACTCGCTGATCTACGTCGCCATCAACACCGTGATCTCGCTGTTGGTTGCGCTGCCGGCGGCGTATGCGTTCTCGCGCTACAGCTTCCTCGGCGACAAGCACGTGTTCTTCTGGCTGCTGACCAACCGCATGACGCCGCCCGCGGTGTTCCTGCTGCCGTTCTTCCAGCTCTACACCACGCTCGGGCTGATGGACACGCACATCGCGGTGGCGCTGGCGCACCTGCTGTTCAACGTGCCGCTGGCGGTGTGGATCCTCGAAGGCTTCATGAGCGGCGTGCCGCGCGAGATCGACGAGACGGCGTACATCGACGGCTACTCGTTCCCGCGCTTCTTCCTGACGATCTTCATCCCGCTGATCAAGGCCGGCGTCGGCGTCGCCGCGTTCTTCTGCTTCATGTTCAGTTGGGTGGAATTGCTGATGGCGCGCACGCTGACCAGCGTCAATGCCAAGCCGATCGTCGCGGTGATGACGCGCACCGTCAGCGCCTCCGGCATGGACTGGGGCGTGCTCGCCGCAGCCGGGGTGCTGACCATCGTGCCCGGCGCCATCGTCATCTGGTTCGTCCGCCACTACATCGCGAAGGGCTTCGCGATGGGTCGCGTCTAGTCGGGAGGGATCGACATGTTCGAGTGGATGGCCTGGACGCTGCCGGTGGCGGTGTTCTTCACCTGCATCGTGCTGATGCTGGTGGGCATGACGCTGTGGGAGATCAAGTCGCCGACGACGCTGCGCCGCGGCTTCCTGCCGATGGCGACGACGCGCGGCGACCGCCTGTTCATCGGGCTGCTCGGCGCGGCCTACGTGAACCTCGCCTTCGTCGCGGTCAGCGAGCGCATGGTCGAGTGGTTCGGGCTCGAGCAGGAGCCGTCGATCTGGTTCAGCTTCGTCGCGTCGATGGCGCTGCTGGCGCTGGTGATGCGGCGCGGATAGTGATGAAGACAGGCGTCCGGCCACCGCTTCCCAGCCGGATGCCCACGGGAACGATCGGGAAGTCCAAGAGGAGACACGAATGAAGATGCGCTTGAATGCCGTGGCCTTTGCGGCCATTGCCCTGGGCCTGGGCCAGGGCGCGTGGGCCGACGAAGCGGCGGCCAAGAAGTGGATCGACAGCGAATTCCAGCCATCGACGCTGACCAAGGATCAGCAGACGGCCGAGATGAAGTGGTTCATCGACGCGGCCAAGAAGCTGCAGGCCAAGGGCGTCAAGGAGATCTCGGTCGTCTCCGAGACCATCACGACGCACGAATACGAATCGAAGACGCTGACCAAGGCCTTCGAGGAGATCACCGGCATCAAGGTCAAGCACGACCTGATCCAGGAAGGCGACGTGGTCGAGAAGCTGCAGACCTCGATGCAGTCGGGCAAGTCGATCTACGACGGCTGGATCAGCGACTCCGACCTGATCGGCACGCACTACCGCTACGGCAAGATCATGAG
>JBGAMJ010000092.1:0-21049 GCA_044223035.1 Piscinibacter sp. | reverse complement strand
CGGCTGTTCCCCGCGCCGCAGTTCCCGAGCTTCTACCCGGCCGGCAGCGAGGGCGTGGCGCGCGGGCTGTCGTTCGGCTGGGAGCGCGCGATGTGGATTCCGTCGATCGGCGTGCTGACGCACTTCATCGGCGAGCACATCCCGCCCGAGTTCCTCAAGGACCGCAAGGACGACTACCTCTACGTCGACATCAGCAAGGAGGCGATGGCGCCGGAGCTGCCGCAGTACCGCCAGCGCGTCACCGCGCAGTACGCCTGGCTGAAGACGCAGCTGGCCGACGGCCGCAGGTTCCTCTTCGGCGACGCGCCGGGCGCGCTCGACCTGAGCTGCTACCAGACAATCTACCTGCTGCGCAAGAACTGCCCGGCGGAGGTGGACACGATGCTCGGCATCGACGGCCCGCTGCCCGGCTGGTATGACCGCGTCACCGCGCTCGGTCACGGCGCGCCGGCCGCGATGAGCGCCGAAGCCGCGTTCGCCGCCGCGCGCGCCGCGCAGCCCGTGCCGGTGACGCACCTGCGCCCCGCCGGCGACCCGGGGGGGCTGCCGGCCGGCGCGAAAGTCACCGTGACGCCAGACGACCACGCGCGCGTGCCGGTCGCCGGCACGCTGGTCGCGGCGAGCGACAGCGAGATCGTGATCCACCGCCGCGACCCGCAGGCCGGCGACCTGCACCTCCACTTTCCCCGGCTCGGCTTCGACGTGCTGCCGGTCTGACCTCGAACACCGGAGACGACCCGATGAACACCCTGGATGCGAACAAGCAGCTCTGCCGCGACTACTTCAAGGCCTTCCTCGCGCGCGACACGGCCTGGATGACCGAGCACATCGCGCCGACCTTCGTGCGCCACGACCCGGGCCTGCCCTTCGAGGTGCGCGGGCCCGCGGGCGTCGCGCAACTGCACGACGCGCTGCTGCCGGCCTTCCCCGACATGGAGCTGCCGCTCGAGGACTTCGTCGCCGAGGGCGACAAGGTGCTCGTGCGGCTGCGCGTGAAGGCCACCCATACCGGCGCGTTCGGCGACATGGCTGCCACGGGTCGCAAGATCGACATCGGCGTGCTCGACCTGTTCCAGATGCGCGACGGCGTGCTGGTCGAGCACTGGGCGCTGCTCGACAACCTGGGCCTGCTCAAGCAGCTCGGCGCACTGCCGGCCTGAGCCCCGCGATGAAGCTGCTGATCAACACCACCTCGCCGTACACGCGCATCGCCCGCATCGCGCTCGCCGAGAAGGGCCATGCGGACGTCGCGACCGAGCTCGTCGACCCGTGGGGCGACACGCCGAAGCTGCTGGAGGCCAACGCCGCCGGGCGCGTGCCGACACTGATCGGCGACGACGGCCGGCCGCTCACCGAGTCGCTGCTGATCCTGCTGTGGCTCGAGCATCAGCGGCCGGCGCCGTCGCTGCTCGGCGCCGATCCCACCGGTGCGGTCTCGCGCGCCGGCATCGCGATGGGCGTGATCGACGCGGCAGTGCACACGCTGATCGGCCGCAAGATCACCGACGCGTCCTTCGAAGGCTCGCCGGTCGGGCTGCGCCGGCGGCGCTCGATGGTGAACGGGCTCGCGCGGCTGGAGGCCGATGCGCCGGACTACGTCGATGGCACGCCCGCGATCGATGCGATCACCGCGGTGGTGGCGCTCGACTACGTCGACTTCCGCTTTCCGCAGGCGGCGTGGCTGCCGGCGCTGCCGCGGCTGCGTGCGCTCGCGGCGCGGCTCGCGCCGCGAGCGTCGTTCGAGCTCAGCCGGCCGACCTGACGCCGGGAGAGACCCGCCATGCGCCTGTTCTTCAGCACGACCTCGCCCTACGCCCGCGTCGCCCGCATCGCGCTTGCCGAGAAGGGCATCGCATTCGAACGCACGCTGACCGACCCGTGGAACGACGCACCCGAACTGCTCGCCGCGAACCCGAGCGCGCGCGTCCCGGCGCTGCTGCTCGACAGCGGGCTGCCGTTGACCGAGAGCCTGCTGATCGTGCTGTGGCTCGAGACGCAGCGCCCGCAGCCTTCGCTGCTGGGCGACCGGCCGGAGCGCGCGATCTCGCGGGCCGGCGTCGCGATGGGCGCGATCGACGCCGCCGCCGCCATCATCATCAGCCGGCGCATCGACCCGGCCTTCGACGACTCGCCGGTCGGGCTGCGCCGGCGGCGGTCGGTGGTCGGCGCGCTCGAGCGGCTCGAGGCCGACCCTCCGGCGCTGGGCGACCCCACCACCGACGGCACCACCGACCCCACCACCGACCCCACCACCGACGGCACCGCCGACCTGGCGGCGATCACCACCGTGGTGCTGCTCGACTACATCCGCTTCCGCTTCGCCACCGCCGCCTGGGTGCCGGCCACGCCGCGGCTGGACGAGCTCGCCGCGCAGGCGCGCCGTCGGCCGTCGTTCGCCGACACGCTGCCGCGCGAGATGCCAAAGCCCTGACCCGAGGAGAGATCCCATGGCTGCCCAGACGATCGAAGTGCGCGCGCCGTTCGACGGCGCGCCGGTCGGCGCGGCCGCGACCGCGAGCGCCGATGCGATGGAGCGCGCCCTCGCCACCGCGCATGCTCGCGAGCGAACGCAGCGAGGCGCTGGCGCGCCGGGCTGCCCACGAGGGCGGCAAGCTACACCGTGACTCGCTGTTCGAGGTCGACCGCGGCATCGACGGGCTGCGCCGCTGCATCGAGGTGCTGCGCACCGAGGGCGGCCACGTGATCCCGATGGACCGGCCGCAGGCCGCAGGGCGCGCCGGTGACCGCGCCGCGCCGCGCTACGGATGCGCGGCGGCGTCCCCGGCCGCGTCGTTGTCGGCCGCGGCGCACGCGGCCAGGTGCGCCACCAGCGCCTGCAGCGGCGCGTCCATCGCGGGCTCGTTGCGCAGGCACAGCACCATGCAACGCCGTGCCCACGGCTCGGCGAGCGGCACGACGCGCAGGCGCATCGCCGGCGCGAAGCTGCGTGCGGCCAGCAGCGGCAGCACGCCGACGCCCAGGCGGGCCTCGACGGCCCGGCACACGGCCTCGAAGCTGCGGACCTGGACACGCAGGGCGATCGGCCGCACCAGCCGCGCGGCACGCGCCTCGAGCAGCCGGGTCAGCGTGCTGCCCCCTTCGAGGCCGACGAGGTCGCGCTCGAGCAGGTCGGCGAAGCACAGGCTCGTGCCGCCCTGCGGATCGTCGTCGCGCAGCACCGCGGCGAGCCGGTCGTGGCGGTACGGGCGGGTCCACAGGCCGGCGAGGTCGGGCCCCTCGACGACCACCGCCAGGTCGATTTCGCCCCGGCGCACGCGGCGCACCGCATCGTCGCTCCAACACTCCTCAAGCACGATGCGCACGTCGTCGCGGGCATTCTGGAAGCTCGCGATGTCGCCGGGCAGGAACTGCGTCATCGCCGAGGTGTTGCCGTGCACGCGGAGCACGGTCTGCTGGCCGCGCGCGTAGTTGCCCATCTCTGCGCGCATGTGGTGCACGCTGGCGAGCACGTCGCGCGCGAGCTGGAGCAGGCGCTCGCCGGCCGGGGTCAGGTCCATCCCGCGCGAATGGCGCTCGAACAACTGGGCCTTGAACTGGTGCTCGAGCAGCGCGAGCCGGCGGCTCGCCGCGGGCACGGTGATCAGGTTCGCCTCGGCCGCGCGGGTCAGGTTGCGCATTTCGGCGGCCCGCACGAACAGCGCGAGCGAGTCGAGATCGGGCAGCATCGGGTCATTGTGCGTCAGCCGGCATGCCCGGCTTGCCGCACCGGCAACACGCCGTTGTCGAGATTCCAATTCCGCGCCGGAGGCCGGCTGCCTACAGTCACGTCGTTGACGGAAGGAGACTGCACCCATGAAGAAGATGTTCATCGGCGGCCGCTGGGTGGCTGCCCGCGACGAACGTTGGCTGCCGGTCGTCGCGCCGGAAGACGGCCAGCCCTGCGACCGCATCGCACGTGGCACCGCGCACGACGTGGACCTCGCCGTGGCGGCCGCACGCGCCGCGCTCGACCAGGGCGCCTGGGGCCGGATGAGCGCCACCGAACGCGGGCGCGTGCTCGGCCGGATCGCGCAGGGCGTGCTCGACCACGCCGACGAACTGGCCGGGATCGAATCGCGCGACACCGGCAAGCCGCTGGCGACCGCGCGCAACGACATCGCCGTGCTCGCGCGCTACTTCGAGTTCTACGGCGCCGCGGCCGACAAGGTGCATGGCGAGGTCATCCCGTTCCTCAACGGGCACCACGTGTCGCTGCTGCGCGAGCCGCTCGGTGTCACCGCGCACATCATTCCCTGGAACTACCCGGCGCAGATGATCGGCCGCACCGTCGCGCCGGCGCTCGCGATGGGCAATGCCACCGTGCTGAAGCCGGCCGAGGACACCAGCCTGTCGGCGCTGCGTTTCGCCGAGATCGCCGCCGCCGCGGGGCTGCCCGACGGGGCGCTCAACGTCGTCACCGGCCTCGGCGAAGAAGTCGGCGCGGCACTGGCCGGGCACCCGGGCATCGACCTGGTGTCGTTCACCGGCAGCAACGAGGTCGGCACGCTGGTGCAGCAGGCGGCGGCGAAGAACGCCGTGAAATGCGTGCTCGAGCTCGGCGGCAAGAGCCCGCAGATCGTGTTCGCCGATGCCGACCTCGACCGCGCGGTGCCGATCATCATCAAGGCGATCATCCAGAACGCCGGCCAGACCTGCACCGCGGGCAGCCGGCTGCTGGTGGAGCAGAAGGCCTTCGATGCGGTCGTCGGCCGCGTGGCCGAGGCGTTCGCGAAGGTGCGCGTCGGCACGCCGGCGATGGACCTGGACTGCGGCCCGGTGATGAACCCGGCGCAGCAGGCGCGGGTGAACCGCTACATCGACGCCGCGCGCGCCGCCGGCATACCCGTGCTGGCGCAGGGGCAGATCGCCGACGGCGTGCCGGCGGGCGGCTACTACGTTCGGCCGACCTTGTTCGGCCCGGTGCCGCGCGGCGACGCGCTGGCCAGCGAGGAGGTGTTCGGGCCGGTGCTGGCCGCGCTGCCCTTCGCCGACGAGGCGGACGCGATCGCGCTCGCCAACGGAACGCCCTACGGCCTGCTCGCCGCCGTGTGGAGCGAAAACGGCGGCCGCGCCCACCGTGTCGCGAAGGCGGTGCGCGCGGGGCAGGTGTTCGTCAACTGCTATGGTGCCGGCGGCGGCGTCGAACTGCCGTTCGGCGGCACCAAGCGCAGCGGCCACGGCCGCGAGAAGGGTCTGCTCGCGCTCGAGGAACTGAGCTCGACCAAGACGCTGGTCCACTATCACGGCTGAGAGGGTGCAGGCGCATGGCGACGAAGCAGCTCGACGGCAAGATCGCGATCGTCACCGGCGGTGCCGCGGGGTTCGGCGAGGGCATCGTCCGGCTGTTCGTCGAACAGGGCGCACGGGTGGTGCTGGCCGATCTCGATGCGACCAGGGGTGACGCGCTGGCCCGCGAGCTGGGCGCAGCCGCCCGCTTCGTGCGCTGCGACGTGGCGGCCGGGGCCGACGTGGCGGCACTCGTCGCCGCCTGCGTCGAGGCCTTCGGCGTGCCGGACATCGTCGTCAACAACGCCGGCACGACGCACGCCAACCAGCCGATGCTGGACGTCGACGAGGCGAGCTTCGACCGCATCTTCGCGGTCAACGTCAAGTCGATCTACCACATGGCGCAGGCGGTTGTGCCGCTGATGCGCCGCCGCCGCCGGGGCGTGATCCTGAACATCGGCTCCACCGCCGGCATCCGGCCGCGGCCCGGCCTCACCTGGTACAACGCCAGCAAGGGCGCGGTGAACCTGCTGTCGAAGTCGATGGCCGTCGAGCTCGGCCCGGACGGCATCCGCGTCAACGCGATCTGCCCGGTGATGGGCGAGACCGGCCTGCTGGAGAAGTTCATGGGCGTGCCGGACACGCCGGAGAACCGCGCCCGCTTCATCGCGACGATCCCGCTCGGGCGCCTGTCGCGGCCGTCGGACGTCGCCGCCGCGGCGCTCTACCTGGCCGGCGACTCGGCCGAGTTCATCAGCGGGGTCGAGTTGCCGGTGGACGGCGCTCGCACGGTCTGATCGGCTAGAGTCCACGAGAAACGGCGCCGCCTGTGGCGCCGTTTCTCGTTGTGCACGGAGGATGATCCGCACGAACTGCCATCCCGTCGTCGCAACCACGGAGTGACCGGGATGCGCTTCATCCACACCGCCGACATCCACCTCGACAGCCCTCTGCGCGGCCTGAGCGCGTATCAGGACGCCCCCGCCGATCAGCTCCGCGGCGCCACGCGCGAGGCGTTCCGCCAGCTCGTCGCCACGGCCATCGACGAGCGCGTCGACTTCGTCGTCATCGCCGGCGACCTCTACGACGGCGACTGGCCCGATTTCAACACCGGGCTGTTCTTCTGCGCCGAGATGGGCCGCCTGCAGCGCGCGGGCATTCCGGCCTTCGTGCTGTTCGGCAACCACGACGCCGAAAGCCACATGACCCGCGCGCTGCGGCTGCCGGACAACGTGCGCCGCTTCTCGGCCAGCGAATGCCAGGTGCACACGATCGACCATCTCAAGGTCGCGCTGCATGGCCGCAGCTTCAAGCTGCGCGACACCACCGAGAACCTGGCGCAGGGCTACGGCGCCCCGCTGCGCGACCACTTCAACATCGGTGTGCTTCACACCGCCTTGCAGGGCGGGTACGGCGAGCATGCGAACTACGCGCCCTGCACGCTGGACGAGTTGCACGCCAAGGGCTACGACTACTGGGCGCTGGGGCATGTCCACGAGCACAGGCTCTGGACCGGCCGCTCGACGATCTGCTTCCCGGGCAACCTGCAGGGGCGCAGCATCCGCGAGACCGGGCGCCGCGGGGCCGTGATGGTGACGGTGGGCGAAGACCGCCGGCCACAGGTGGAGCGGCTCTTCGTCGACGTGCTGCGCTGGGAGCACCTGGAGGTGGACCTTTCCGCCTGCGACAGCCTGGCCGCGGTGGGCATCGCCACCGGCCGGCGGCTGGCCGGCCTGCTGGAGGCCGATTCGCAGGTGCCGCGCGCGGTGCGCGTCACGCTGCAGGGCGAGTGCCCGATCCACGGCGAGCTGTTCCAGCGCGAGCAGGAATTGCGCGCCCACGTGCTGGCCGAGATCGCCGCCATCGGCCCCGATCGCCTGTGGCTGGAGAAGGTGAAGCTGGCCACGCGGCCGGCAGGCTCGCCGTCGGCCGGGCCATTGGGCACCGATGCGCTGGCCGAGCTGCAGGCGCTGCTCGCCGAGGCCCGGCACGACGAATCGCTGATGAAGGAGCTGCGCGACGAGTTCAACCGGATGCTCGCGAAAGCGCCCGACCTGCTCGCCGAACTGCCGGCCCTGCGCCAGGCCCGCGACGGCGACCTGAGCCCGGTGCTCGACCGCGTGCTGCCCGGCCTGCTGGCGCGCCTGTCGATGAAGGAGTGAGGCCGGTGCGCCTGCAGACGCTCGAGCTCATCCGCTACGGCAAGTTCACCGCCCAGGCGCTGGCCTTCCCGCGGTCCGACCGCGATTTCCACCTGATCGTCGGCGCCAACGAGGCCGGCAAGTCGACGCTGCGTCGCGCGGTGTCCGAACTGCTGTTCGGCATGCCTTTGCGCAGCGACATGGACTTCGTGCATCCGCTGGCCGAGCTGCGCCTGGGTGCCGTGATCGAATCGGCGGCCGGCAGCCTGGCGTTTCACCGGTCGCGCAGCCGCAAGTCGCTGCGGCGGCCCGACGACGAGGTGCTGCCCGACGCCGCCGTGGCGGAGCACCTGGGCACCACCGGCGAGGCGCTGTTCAACCGCATGTTCTGCCTGGATCTGGCCGGCCTGCTGGAAGGCGGCCAGACCATCCTCGACGCGTCGGACGACGTCGGCCAGCTGCTGTTCCAGTCGGCCTCGGGCCTGGCCGACCTGGGCGCGGTGCGCGATGCGTTGGCCAGGGAGGCGGACCGGCTCTACGCGCCGCGCCGTTCAGGCGACCGCGCGTTCTACCAGGCGCTGGACCGGCACGAGGCTGCCAAACTGGAGCTGCGCAACCTCACCGTGAACACGCGACAGTGGACGGGCGCGATGGAGCGGGTGGAGAAATTGCAGGAGTCGCTGCGCGAGGCGGCCGATCAGTATCGATCGATGACTGCCGCGCGCCTGCGGCTGGAGCGTGTGCGCCGCCTCGCGCCCCGCGTGGCGCAGTTGCACGACGTGGAGGCGCAGTCGCAAGCTCTGGCCGACGCGGTCGAACTTCCCGACGATGCGGCGCGCCGCCTGGACGACGCCGAGCGCGCGATCGCCACGCACTCGCTGATGCTCACGCACCACCGCGACGCCATCGCGTCACGGCAGGCCGAGCTTTCGGCGTTGACGCCCGACGACACGATCCTGTCCCAGGCGGCCGCGGTGGACGCCCTGGTGGCTCAGGCCCATGCCTGCCTGCAGCACCGGCAGAAGATCGCGCGCGGCGAGCAGGAGGTGCAGGCCTTGCTGCGCGAAGCCGCCGCCGATGCCGTGCCGCTGGGTTGGCCGGCCGACGAGGCCGGGCTTCGGGCGCGGGTCCCGACCTCGCTCGCACTGAAGACGCTGAGCGCCTTGATGGAGGAGCACGGCGGCCTGCTGCAGGCGCAGCAATCGGCGCAGGCGGGCCGCGACCGCGCCCGGAAGGCGCTGGATCGTCTGCTTCAGCAGCAACAGGCCGCACCGTCGGCGCCGGCCTTGTCACCCATGCTGGCCGGCGCATTACAGGAGGCGCAGGCGTTCAAGTCCAGCGCCGCCCGGCAGCGCACGCTGCAAGCCGCCCAGGCGCAGGCCGCGGCGCAGTGCGACGACACCATGACGGCACTGTCGGCCTGGCGGATGGAGGCGCCTGCGCTGGCCGCGCTGGTGCTGCCGGCCGACCAGCAGCTCGCTGCGCTGAAGGCCGAGCGGGCGGTGCTGGTGACCGCAATCGAGACGGCGCGCCAGCAGCAGGTGCAGGCGCAGGAGCAGGCCCGGCAGTCGGCGCTCGCGCTGGAGCAGTTCGCGGCCAGCCACAGCGTGGTGACGCTGGACGACGTTCGGCAGGCGCGCGCGCTGCGCGACGAACACTGGCAGCGCATCAAGCACGCGCAGGTACCACTGGCCACGGGCGCTCCGCTGCTGGATCGGGCCATCGAAGCAGCCGACCGCCTGGTGGACAGCCAGCGCGACCACGCGGCCGACTCGGCGACGCTGCTGGGCCTGCGCCAGGAGCAGGCGCGCGACGGCGCCGCCGCCCAGGCGCGCGCGCAGCAGCACGCCGATGCGCGTCAGGCGCTGGATGCCTTCGAGGCACGATGGGCCGGGCAGGCCCGCGCGATGGGCCTGCCGGGCATGCCGCTGCTGGACCTGTCCGGCTGGATGGCCCAGCGCAAGGCGGCACTCGACGCAGCGTCGGCGCTGCGCGCGAGGGAGTCCGAACTGGAGGCCGAGCAAGCGGCCGAGTCCGGCGCCATCGCCGATCTTCGAGCCGCCCTGCGGGCCTCCGGCGCCGCTGTGTCAGAAGGCCAGCGGCTGGGGGAGCTGTGTGCCATTGCCGAGCGCTCGATCAGCGAGCTACAGGCAGCCCAGGCGAGCGCCGAGTGGCTCGCCCGGCAGTCGGCCGATGCGCAACGCGAGCTGGATCATCACGAGCAGGCCCTGCAGGACACCGCCGGCGCGGTGGCCCTGTGGCAGGCGCGCTGGGCCGGCGCGGTGAAATCCGCCGCACTGGAAGGGGACTGGCTGACCCCGGATTCGTCCCGCGGCGCGATCGAGCTGGCGAGCCGTGTGCTGGACCGGCTGGCGCAGGTGGACGAGGTGCGCCTGCATCGCATCGAGACCCTGCAGCGGGAGTTGGCGGCATTCGACGCGGAGGCGCGCGCCTTGCAACCGATCCTGGGCTCGCCGGGTGATGGCGACGATGCCCTGTCGTGGGCGCGCGCCCTCGTGCCCCGGCTGCAGCACGCCCGCGAGGTCCGGCAGGCCCGGACGCGCCTGTCCGACGAGATCCACGCCGGCGACACCCAGGCCCGGGCCGCCGAGGCCGCGCTGGCCGCCACGCGTGCCTCGCTCGCATCGCTGTACGCGCAGGCGCAGAGCGAGGACCACCGCATGGTTCGGGCGCGCATCGCCGACAGCGACCGCCGCCGCGAGCTCGCCGCCGATCGGCAGCGACATCGGCAGGCCATCGTCGAACAAGGCGACGGGCTGTCGCTGGACACCCTGATCGCGGAGTCGGGCGCCGTCGTGCCCGAGTCGCTGAAGCCGCAGCTCGACGAACTCGACGCACGGCTCTCGGCTGCCGTCGAGGAACGGACACGCCTGGCCACCGAACTGGCGCAGGCGCAGGCCGAGCTGGACAAGATCCACGGCGGCGCCGATGCGGCCGTCGCCGAGTCGAAGCGACTGGAATCGCTCGCCCAGCTCGGCGACGCGGCGGAGCGCTACCTCACGGTCGCCACGGGCCATCGCATGCTGCGCTGGGCCATCGATCGATACCGCGAGCGCAAGCAGGGGCCGCTGCTGCAGCGCGCCAGTGCCTTGTTCTCGCGACTCACGCTGGGCGGCTTCAGCCGGCTGGTGCCGGACTACGAGCTCACGCCGCCGCGGCTGATCGCGCTGCGCCCGGCAGGCGAGCGCGTGGGCATCGAGGGCCTGAGCGAAGGCACCCGCGACCAGTTGTTCCTGGCGCTGCGCCTGGCCGCGCTGGAGATGCAGATGGAGGGCGACCGGCCACTGCCGTTCATTGCCGACGACCTGTTCGTCAACTTCCACGACAGCCGATCGCGCGCCGGCCTGGCGGCGTTGGGCGACCTGGCGCGCCAGACCCAGGTGATCTTTCTCACCCACCACGAACACCTGGTCGAGGTGGCGCGGGAGTGCGTCGGCCGCGACATCAACGTGGTCGGGCTGGGCTAGCCGCCTCGACGACCTTTTGCGAAGACCCTTTGCGAAGACCCTGTTGGACCCCACCTCGATGCGCTACGACCTGGTCAGCCTGAAGATCTTCGTTGCCGTCGCCGAATGCGGGAACCTGACGCGCGCGGCCGAGCGCGAGCACCTGGCCGTGTCCGCGATCAGCAAGCGCATCGGCGAACTGGAAGAGCTCGTGCGCACGCCGCTGCTGCAGCGCTATCCGCGCGGCGTGGGGTTGACGCCGGCCGGGCAGGCGCTGCTCCACCACGCACGCCAGGTGCTGCAACTGGTCGACCGCATGGACGCCGAACTGGGCGAGTTCGCCGGCGGCGTGAAGGGCCATGTGCATGTGCATGCCGTGGCGTCGGCGCTCAACCAGTTCCTCCCCGAGGAGATCGAGGCCTTCCTGTCGCGCTACCCCGGGGTGCGCATCTCGCTCGAGGAGCGCACGGGCAAGGCCGTCGTGCTGGCGGTCGCCGACGGTTCGGCGGACCTGGGCGTGATCGCCGGCACGACGCCCCGGCACGGCCTGACCGCGCTGCCGTACCACCAGGACCGCCTGGTGATCGGCGTGCCGCTCGGCCATCCGCTGGCGCGCCGCAAGTCGGTCCGGTTCGCCGATGCGCTGGACTATGTGTTCGTCGGGCCGCATGCCGACAGCTCGCTCGCCGTGCTGATGACCGAAGGCGCCCGCGCCTGCGGCAAGGCGATCGAACAGCGCGTGCAGGCCAGCAGCTTCGACGCGATGTGCCGGCTGGTGCAGACACGCCTGGGCATCACGATGCTGCCCGAGGGCGTGCTCGCCCCGCATGTCGAAGCCGGCCGGATCCGCATGGTGCGGCTCGATGAAGATTGGGCGCTGCGCCGCATGTTCCTCGTCGTCCGCGATCCCGATCGGCTGAGCCACATCGCGCGCACGCTGATCGATCACCTGCAGCTCTCTGCTGCGGCCGACGGCACCGGATGACGCGTCGCGTTCTCCGAACGAGAACGCAGTCTTGGCAAGAGTTCAATTTGCGCCGGAGGGCCCCGCACCTACGATGAATCCCAAGCCGAATCGATCGGCTGCCCCAGGAGACATCCCGTGCACACCACCCGCCGCGCGCTTTGCGCCGCCTTCCTTGCCGCGACGGCAATTCCTTTCGCCGCGATCGCGCAGGACGCGGCCTATCCGAGCAAGCCGCTGACCCTCGTCGTCCCGTTCTCGCCGGGCGGCGGCGTGGACGTGATGGCGCGGCTGCTGGCCGACAGGCTGCGCGTCTCGCTCGGCCAGACCGTCATCGTCGAGAACAAGGCCGGCGGCAGCGGCATGATCGGCACCGTGTCCGTCGTGCGCGCCCCCGCCGATGGCTACACGCTGCTGATGGCCACCGCCGGCGAAACGGCGATCAATCCGCATGTGTACAAGGCGAAGATGCAGTACGCGCCGGAGAAGGACCTGGCGCCGATCACGCTCGTCGTCAAGGTGCCCAACGCCGTCGTCGTCAACCCGAAGCTGCCGATCAAGTCGATCGCCGATCTGCTCGCCTACGCGAAGGCCAACCCCGGCAAGCTGAGCTACGGCACCAGCGGCATCGGCAACCCGCAGCACCTGGCCGGCGAACTGCTCGAACAGCTTTCGGGCATGCCGCTGACGCACGTGCCCTACCGGGGCGCCTCCAACCAGCTCACCGACACGGCGGGCGGCAGCATCGACATGACCTTCGTGAGCCTCGGAGGTGCGCGGCCGTTCATCAAGGACGGCCGCGTGCGGGCCATCGCGATCACCTCGCCGGCCCGTTCGGCCCTGGCGCCCGAGCTGCCCGCGATCGCCGAGACCCAGGGGCTCGAGAAGTACTCGCTCGACAACTGGTTCGGCCTCTTCGCCCCAGCGGCCACGCCGCCGGCCATCGTGCAGAAGCTGAACGCGGCGGTCACGCAGGCCCTGCAGGATCCCGAGCTGGTCAAGCGCCTGCACGAGCTGGGCGGCGAGCCGACCCCGATGGACCCGGTGAAGTTCAAGGGCTTCATCCAGAGCGAGTCGGCCCGGTTCGCGAAGCTCGTGGCCGACGCCAAGATCACGCCCGAAAACTGAGGCAGGACCTTTCCATGCATTGCTCCAAGCTCTTCCGGCCCGGCCTGATGCACGGCCTCGTCGGCGCCATCATCGCCGCCAGCGCCCTCGCGGCCCACGCCCAGGATTACCCGGTCAAGCCGGTCACGATGATCGTGTCGTTCTCTGCCGGCGGGAACAACGATCTGCGCGCGCGCCAGCTCGGCGTTCCTGTCGGCGCGGCGCTCGGCCAGACCATCGTGGTCGACAACAAGCCCGGCGCCAGCGGCAACATCGGCCACGACTTCGTGGCGCGGGCCATGCCGGACGGCTACACGCTCGGCGTCGGCGCGATGGGCCCGCTGACGGTCAACCCGTCGGTGTTCCCGAAGATGGCCTTCGATCCGGCAAACGCCTTCGTCCCCATCGTACTGATCGAGAAGGCGCCGATGGTGCTCGTAACGCGTGCCGACAAGCCCTTCAGGACCGTCAAGGACACGATCGACGCGGCCAGGGCCAGGCCGCGGGGCCTGAGCATCGGCAACGCCGGCGTCGGCGGCGCGCACCATCTCTCGGCCGAGCTGTTCGAGGACGTTACCGGGATCGAGGTGCTGCACGTGCCGTACAAGGGCGGCGGCCCGGCCTCCACGGCGCTGCTATCGGGTGAGATCGACATGATGTTCGAGCAGACCTATGCCGCGCTGCCGTCGATCCAGGCCGGCAAGATCCGTGCGCTGGGCGTGACCAGCGAAAAGCGCCTGCCCAGCCTTCCCGACGTGCCGACGATGGCCGAGCTCGGCTTCCCGCAGGTCACCGTGTCCAACTGGCTCGGCGTCATCGCTCCGAAGGGAACGCCGCCGGCCGTGGTCAGGAAGGTCAACGACGCCTTCAACAAGGCGCTGGCCATGCCCGACATCCGCGAGAAGATCGTCGGCCCCGGCAACGTCGCGGGCGGAGGCACGCCGGAGGAGTTCGCGGCCTTCATTGCGGCGGAGACGAAGCGTTGGTCGGCGCTGGTCAAGGCCAAGGGTATCCGGATCGAGTGACTCCGCCTGGTTGAATCGGGAGCAACCCATGTACGCCTACGTCGGCAGCCGCACGACCCGCGAGCGCAACGCGCGGGGCGAAGGCATCAGCGTCTTTGCGGTCGATGCGGCCAGCGGCACGCTCGAGCGCGTGCAGCTCGTCGGCGACCTGGTCAATCCGTCGTACCTGGCGCTGTCGGCCGACGGGGCGTTTCTCTATGCCGTGCACGGCGACCGCAGCGACGTCAGCGCCTTTCGCGTGGAGCGCGACAGCGGGCGACTCGCCTTCGTCAACCGGCAAAGCACGCAGGGCCGCAATCCGGTCCATCTGGCGCCGGACCCGAGCGGAAGTTTCCTGATCGTCACCAACCACATCGGCGCGAGCCTCGCGGTGTTGCCGATCGGGGCCGACGGGGCGCTCGAGCCGCTGGTCCAGACGGTGCCGATCTCCGGCCCGATCGGGCCCCACCGCATCGAGCAGCAGCAGGCCAAGCCGCACTTCAATCCGTTCGATCCGTCCGGCCGCTACGTCATCGTTCCCGACAAGGGGCTCGACCGCGTGTTCAGCTTCCGGTTCGACGGTGGCGCCTTGCATCCCGCCGCCACGCCGTTCGCGACCGCTCGCGAAGGTGCGGGGCCGCGCAGCGCGGTGTTCCACCCGCGCCTGCCATTCGTCTACGTGGTCAACGAACTCGATTCGACGCTGGCGACCTACCGCTTCGATCCGGACACGGGCGCGCTGACACCGCTGCACGTGCTCCCCACGCTGCCGCCGACCTTCACCGGCCACAACCGCGCGGCCGGCATCGCCATCGATCCGGCCGGGCGATGCGTCCATGCCTCCAATCGAGGGCACGACAGCATCGCGACCTTCCTCATCGACGCCGACACCGGCCTGCCCGGGTTCGCCGGTGCGCAATCCACGCTCGGGCGCACGCCCCGCTTCTTCACCTTGTCGCCGGACGGCCGGCTGCTGTTCGCGCTGAACGAAGACTCGGACACGATCGTCGCGTTCGACATCGACGAATCCGGGCGCCCGGGGGCACCGCGGCCGGTCGCGGCCTGCGGCAGCCCGGTCTGCATGGTGTTCTCGGACTTCCCATACTGAGGCGAACATGGACATCACCGAACAATCCGCCTCCGCCGAAGCAACGCTCGCCGGCCGCAGCGGCCGTCTCGTCGACCTGCCGGCACTGGCCGGACCGGCGCTGGCTCGCCTGCCGATGGTGCTGCGGCTGCTGCTGGAGAACGTCGTGCGCTGCATGCGCGGCGCCGAGCGCAGCGATGCGGTGGCCGCGCTGCTCGCCTGGCTGGGCCACGGCACGAGCGAAGCCGAGATCGAGTTCCAGCCCGGCCGCGTGCTGATGCACGACACCACGAGCACGCCGGCGCTGGTCGACATCGCCGCGATGCGCGATGCGCTTGCCGAAGCCGGTGTCGATCCGTCCCGCCTCCACCCGGTGCTGCCGGTGGACGTGTCGGTCGACCATTCGCTGGCCGTCGAGGCCTACGCGCAGCGCGACGCATCGGCCGTGAACCTGACCCACGAGATGCGGCGCAACCGCGAGCGCTATGCCTTCCTGCGCTGGGCGTCGAAGGCGCTCGAAGGCGTGCACATCAATCCGCCGGGCACCGGCATCATGCACACGATCAACCTGGAGCAGCTGGCCACGGTCGTGACGACCGAGTCGCGCGACGGCGCGACCTGGTTCGTGCCCGACATGATGATCGGCACCGACAGCCACACGCCGATGGTCAACGGCATCGGCGTTCTCGGCTGGGGCGTCGGTGGCCTGGAGGCGCAGACGGTGATGTTCGGCATGCCGACGATGCTTCGCATCCCGGACGTGATCGGCGTGCGGCTCGACGGCGCGCTGCCGCCCGGAACGCTGGCCACCGACCTGGCGCTCACCGTCACGCAGCGGCTGCGCGCGATCGGTGTCGCGGGCGAGTTCGTCGAGTTCTTCGGCCCCGGCGTCGCCGGCCTGAGCGCCGGCGAGCGCAGCGTGGTCGCCAACATGGCGCCCGAGTACGGCGCCACCACGGGCTACTTCCCGATCGATGCGCACACGCTCGCCTACCTGCGCGAGACCGGCCGCGACGCGGCGCAGGTGGCGCTCGTCGAGGCCTATGCACGGCGTGCCGGCCTGTGGTTCGACCCGGCCGCGCAGCCGCGCTACACCCGCATGATCGAGATCGACCTGTCGGCGATCGGCATGCACATCGCCGGCCCGCAGCGGCCGCAGGATCTGCTGCACTACGCCGAGGCGCGCGCCACGCTCGCCGCGCTCGGCTTCCAGCGCAGCGCGCCGCATGCCTTCATGCCGCGGCATCCGGTGGCGATCGCGGCGATCACGAGCTGCACCAACACCACCGATCCGGCGCTGCTTGTCGCGGCGGGTCTGGTCGCCCGCAAGGCGTGGCGGCTCGGGCTGCGCGTTCCGGGCTGGGTCAAGACTTCGCTCGGCCCCGGCTCGCCCGCGGCGGCCGCCTACCTGCAACGGGCCGGGCTGATCGACGACCTGTCGGCCGTCGGCTTCGACATCGTCGGCTTCGGCTGCACCACCTGCATCGGCAACTCGGGCCCGCTGCCCGAAGTGATCCGCGCCGCGCGCAGCGCGGGCTCGATCCATCCGGTCGCGGTGCTGTCGGGCAACCGGAATTTCCCGGGCCGCATCCACCCGGACATGGACCTCGGCTTCCTGATGTCGCCGCCGCTGGTGATCGCGTTCGCGCTCGCCGGCGACGCCGAGGTGGACCTGAGCCGCGAGCCGGTCCAGATCGACGCGCAGGGCCGGGCCGTGCACCTGCGCGACCTGTGGCCCACGCGCGAGGAAGTCGCGGCGCTGCTCGCCGACGCGGTGCAACCCGCCGACTTCCGCCGCGAGTTCGCGCGCGCCGGCCGCAACCCGGCGTGGCATGCGCTCGAGGCACCGCCATCGCCGCGCTTTGCGTGGAACCCGACCTCCACCGCGCTGCGGCGGCCGCCGTTCGCGTCGGCCGACGAGGGCAGCCAGCTCGGCCGCTATGCCGCCTACCCGCTGCTGATCGTCGGCGACGACGTCACCACCGACCACATCTCGCCGGCCAGCGCGATCCCGCCCGACAGCCTGGTTGCCGACTTCCTCGTCGAGCGCGGGGACCCGCGCAGCGACCTGAACGTCTTCGCCTCGCGGCGCGGCAACTGGGAAGTGATGCTGCGCGCGGCGTTCCACAGCAAGTCGCTCTTGAACCTGCTGCAGCCCGGCATGCCGGTGGCGCACACGCTGCACGTGCCGAGTGGCGACGTGCTGCCGATCTGGGATGTCGCGGCACGCTACCGCGACGCCGGCGACCCGGTCGTGCTGCTCGCCGGCGAGCGCTACGGCACCGGATCGTCGCGCGACTGGGCGGCCAAGGGCCAGCGCCTGCTCGGGATCCGCGCGGTGCTGGCCGCCAGCTTCGAGCGCATCCACCGCTCGAACCTCGTCGGCATGGGCATCCTGCCGATCCGCCTGCCGGCCGGCGCCACGCCACGATCGCTCGGGCTCGTGGCGGGCGATCGCATCGAGGTCGACGCGCCGCCGCAGGCGCTGTCGCCGCGCTGCGAGGTGCCGGTGCGCATACTCCGCGCGGACGGCTCGACCGAGACCCTGGCCGCTGTCGCGGCCGTCGAGACGCAGCTCGAAGTGGAATTGCTGCGTGACGGCGGCGTGATCCCGTCGATCCTGCGGAAGACGATCCGCCAGGGAGCAACGGCATGAGCATCAGCATTCCATCCGACGTCGTCGCCGCGTTCGCGCCGACGGGCACGCTGCGCGCGTCGATCAACACCGGCAACCCGATCCTCGCGGGCACCGATCCGGTCACGGGCCGGCCGCGCGGCGTCTCGGTCGATCTCGCCGGCGCTTTCGCCGAGCGGCTCGGAGTGGCCCTCGAACTCGTCGTCTTCGACGCGGCCGGCAAGTCGGTGCAGGCGGTGACCGACGACCGGGCCGACATCGGCTTCTTCGCGATCGACCCGCTGCGCGGCGCCGGCATCGCGTTCACCGCCCCGTACGTGCTGATCGAGGGCTGCTACCTGGTCCGCGACGATTCGCCGCTGCGCGAGAACGACGAGGTGGACCGTGCCGGCCGCACCGTCGTCGTCGGCCGGGGCAGCGCCTACGACCTGCTCCTGACGCGCGAGCTGAAGCAGGCCGCGATCGTGCGATCGCCGACGTCGCCGACGGTGGTCGACACCTTCGTCGCGCAGCGGGCCGACGTCGCCGCGGGCGTCAGGCAGCAGCTCGAAGCCGATGCCCGGCGCCTCGGCGGCCTGCGGCTGCTGCCCGGGCGCTTCATGGTCATCCAGCAGGCGATGGGCACGCCCAAGGGCCGCGGTGCCGCCGCCGCGGCGTTCCTGAGCGAGTTCGTCGAGGAGATGAAGGCCGGCGGCTTCGTCGCCGCGGCGCTGGCCCGGCACGGGATCGAAGGCGCATCGGTGGCGCCGGCGTCGGCGCCTTGAATCCCTGATGGGTCGCCACCGGGCGTGGTCCGCGGCGGCGTTCGCCCGGTACCTGTCGTTCGATCCGCCGGCGGACCGGCGTCCCCGTCAGACGTCGCTGCGGAATCCCACGCGCTTGTGTGTCCCGTCGCAGTAGGGTTTGTTCTTCGATTGTCCGCATCGGCACAGCCAGGTCTCGGCCACTCGGTTGATCGTGCGCCCGGTGCCGGTCACGATCTCGAGGTTGCCGGTCACGTGCAGCGGCCCGTTCGGTTTCGGGTCGACGACGAGCGTGCCATCGCGTCGTGCCAGCGATTGCGACGGCGCGGTGTCGGCCTCGCCGGACGCCACGAAGCCGGCCGCGGCATGACTCCCGTCGCAGTAGGGCTTGCGGGCGGAGGCGCCGCACCGGCACAGGGTCGTCCGCAGCCCCGCGTCCTGCCCGGCGATCTGAAGCGGCGCCGTGAAGGCGAGTGGCCCGTTTTCGCGCACGCGGACGGTGTTGACCATCGGCGCCGACTCCCCCGGCGAACCGTCGAGCGGCTCGTAGCGAATCGCGCCGGACGGACAGGCGTGCGCCAGCATCGCGACTTCGGCGACGCTGGCGCGGTCGGGGTGGATCCATTCGCCGTCGACGTTGGGGACGAAGACGTCCGGGCGTTCGAGAACGCAGTGGCGCGAATGGATGCAGCGCGTGCCGTCGAAGTGAATCACGACCTGCTTGCCGCGGACGCTTTCGATGCCCATGACGTGATCCTCCGGACGACGGTCCCAGGTTCACTCTAGGAGCCGCGTGCGTCCGGGTCAAACCTGATGGCGACGGGCTGCTCCTGGCGGCGTCCGCGTCGAACCGCTGTCTTGTGTTCGACGCGGAAAGCCGACGTATCCCAAAGGCAGGTTCGCGCTCCGCCGCGACCGTCGAGCCTCAGGCCGCCACCGCGTCCTCGATCTGCGCGCGGGCCGAGGCGAGGGCTTGCTGCTCGGCGTCCGGGCCCATGGCCAGGCCTTCGGCGTAGACGAACTGGACGTCCGTCAGGCCGAGGAAGGCGAACACCGTCTTGAGGTACGGAACCTGGGTGTCGGCCGGCGTGTTGCGGTATTGGCCGCCGCGGGTCAGCGCCACGTAGACCTTCTTGCCCTTCAGCAGCCCCTCCGGCCCCTTCTCGGTGTAGCGGAAGGTCACCTTGGCGCGGGCGATCGCGTCGATCCAGTTCTTCAGCGCGGCGGGCACGCCGAAGTTGTACATCGGCACGCCCAGCACCACCACGTCGGCGGCCTGGATCTCGGCGATCAGCGCGTCGTCGAGGGCCACCCGCGCCGCCTGCTCCGGCGTGCGCTGCTCGGCGGGGGTGAAGAGCGCCTGCAGCGCCGATTCGTTCAGCTCGGGATGCGGCGTGCGGCCGAGATCGCGCACGGTGACGCTGGCCGGGGCACTGCCGCCCGTCGCGGCTTGCACGCGTTCGACGATCGTGCGGGCGAGCTGCGACGAATGCGAGCCGTCGGTGCGGGCGCTGGAGTTGATCTGCAGGATGTTCATGGTGTCTGCCTCTGCGTTGATTGACGATGGCTTCACTCTAGTTGTCCCGTCATCGATCCGGAAGAGACGCGAATGGATAACATTGTTCCATCTGCTGCACAGTAGGCGCCACCATGAACCTCGAACCCAACGACCTGATGCTCTTCGCCCAGGTGGTGGACGAGGGCAGCTTCAGCCGCGCCGCCGCCCGCGCGGGCCTGCCCAAGTCGACGGTCTCGCGCCGCATCGCGCTGCTCGAGGCGCAGTTGGGTGAACGCCTGCTGCTGCGCACCACGCGCAAGCTCACCGTCACCGATTTCGGCCACGGCGTGCTCGAGCATGCGCAGCAGGTGTGGGCCGAGGTGACGGCCGCGCAGGCGCTGGCGGAGCAGCGGCAGGCGCAGCCGAGCGGCCGCCTGCGGGTGTCGATGCCGGGCGATCTGGCCAACGGCGTGCTCGCACCGCTGCTGGCGGAGTTCGTCGGGCGGCATCCGGCGATCTCGCTGGAACTGGACCTGTCGCCACGGCGCGTGGACCTGATCGGCGAGAACTTCGACCTGGCGCTGCGCATCGGCGATCTGCCGGACGACGCCTCGCTGGCGGCACGCCGGATCGCGGTGTTCAGCGGCGGCCTGTATGCGTCGCCGGGCTACCTGCGGCGCCGCGGAGAGCCGCCGGAACCCGAGGCGCTGATGGAGCATGACGCGCTGCGCCTGCTGACCCGCGCCGGCGGCCCGATGCCCTGGGTGCTGACCCGCGGCGAAGCGCGCTGGGAAGGCCTGCCGCCGGGGCGAGCCAGCGCCAACTCGCCGGAACTGCTGATGCGGCTGGCCCGCCACGGTGCCGGCATCGCCGCCGTGGAGCACCACTTCGCCGAGCCGCACCTGCGCAGCGGCGAACTCGCGCCGGTGCTGCAAGACTGGGCCTTGCCGCCGATGGCGGCCTGGGCCGTGTTCCCCGGCCGCCGGCTGATGCCGGCGCGCACCCGCGTGTTCCTCGACGCGCTGGAGGCGGCGTTCACCGGGCCGAAGTGCCAGGCGGAGATTGCCCGCCTGGAGCAGACGCGTCGCGAGCGGCGCAGTACCGAGACGCGGTCTGCCTGACCGTCAGGCGCCCGGTCGCGCGCCCAGCTTGCGCACGATCGTCTCCATCAGGCACC
>JBGAMJ010000091.1:0-21785 GCA_044223035.1 Piscinibacter sp. | reverse complement strand
GTCACCGCCGTACAGCGCCGCGTGGCGCTTCGTCCAGGCGAGCGCGCGCACGAGCTGCATCACGATCGCGTCGAGCGGCAGCGCCGGCAAAAGCGTGTGGTTCGGCAGCACGACCATCGCGCCGGCGTGCACCAGCGACGGCGCGACGAAGGACAGGTCGCGCTTGTCCAGCGAGCGCCACCAGCCGCCGTGGATGAACACGAACACCGGCGCGCCGGCACGCGGCGAGGGGAACAGGTCCACTGTCTCGTCCGGCCCGTCGCCGTAGCGCAGGTCGAGGCGGCACGACAGGCCCTCGCGCGCCAGTGCCGACGCCTGCCGCCAGCGCTCGAAGATCTCGACATGCTCGGGAACGCGGGCGCGGTTGTCGTATTGCCGATCGAGCCAGGCGGGGTCGGGACGGGGCATGCGCGCTCCACGCGATGTTCAGGGCCCGCGTTTCTACTCCGAGCCGTCGGCCGAAACCAGCGGGAGTGCCTGCCCCGGGCGCCCGATCCAGCGCTCCACCGTGGCGGCGAGCTGCGACAGGTGCACCGGCTTGCTGACGAAATCGTCCATGCCCGATTCCAGGCAGCGCGTGCGATCCTCCACGCGCGCCGCCGCGGTCAGCGCGATCACCGTGGTGTGCCGCCCGGCGCCGGCCTCGTGCAGGCGGATGTGGCGCGTCGCCTCGTAGCCGTCCATCTCGGGCATGTGGCAGTCCATGAACACCAGGTCGTACGGCTGTGCGTGCAGCGCACGCAGCACCTCCAGCCCGGTGGCGACCACGTCGACGCTGCAGCCGATCGTCTCCAGCATCGCCGCCAGCACCATCTGGTTCACCGGGTTGTCCTCGGCCAGCAGCACCCGGCCGGACAGCCCGCGCAGCGGCGGCGCCGGTTGCGACGGTGCGATGTCGGGCGGCGCCTTCGGCAGCGCGAGCGAGAACCAGAAGGTCGAGCCGCGCGAGCGCGCGCTCTCGACGCCGAGCCGGCCGCCCATCAGTTCGACCAGTTCCTTGACGATCGCGAGCCCCAGGCCGCTGCCGCCGTAGCGCCGCGTCGTCGAAGCGTCCGCCTGCGTGAAGGGCTGGAAGATCTGGGCGAGCTGCGGACGATCGATGCCGATGCCGGTGTCGCGCACCTCGAAACGCAGCTCGACCCGATCGTCCAGGTCGCGGTCGAGCGTCAGGCGCAGGTCCACGCGGCCGCGGTCGGTGAACTTGACCGCGTTGCCGACCAGGTTCAGCAGGAGCTGGCGCACCCGCACCGGGTCGCCGACCAGGCGGGGCGGCACGCGCTCGTCAATCGTCGCGTCGAGCTGCAGCGACTTGGCCCGTGCCGCGGTGGACATCAGGTCGACCACCTCGCCGACCAGCGCGCGCGGGTCGAAGGGAAGCGCGTCGACCGACAGCTTGCCCGCCTCGATGCGCGACAGGTCGAGCACGTCGTCGATGATCGACAGCAACGCGTCGCCCGAGCGGTGCGCGGTCTCGGCGAACTTGCGCTGCTGCGCATCCAGCGGCGTGTTCAGCAGCAGCTCGGTGGCGCCCAGGATGCCGTTCATCGGCGTGCGGATCTCGTGGCTGATCATCGCCAGGAACTGCGACTTGGCGTGGCTCGCCTGCTCGGCCTGGCGGCGAGCGAGCACCAGTTCGTGCGCCTGCGCCTCGAGCTCGGCGGTCTTGGTCTCCAGCGAATCGACGAGCTGGCGCGCCGCACGCACCGCCAGCCGGGTGCGGTTGCGCAGCTTCTCGTTGACCGAGCCGGTGAACGCGATGTAGCTGCCGACGAGGTACATCATCGCGCCGATGCCCACGCGTTCGGCCCAGTGCGAAGCGGCCGGATCCCACCAGGCAAGCGCGGCGGTATAGGCGAAATAGGCGATCGCGACGATCTGGTTGAAGTACAGCGCCCGGCGAAACCCGAAACCGATCTGGTCGCACACCCGCACCAGCAGCAGGAAGCCGAAGAACAGGTGGCTGCGCTCGAAGTAGTGCAGCGTGTACAGCCAGACGAAGACGTCGACGTGCAGGAAGATGAAGCTCAGGTCGACGCGCCCCGTGCGGCCGTAGCCGCGCCACAGCACGACCCAGCTCACCAGCGCGTACGACAGGTTGACCGCGACCAGCGGCCCCAGCGTCTGCCACGGAAACGGGCCCGGACGCTGCAGGTCCTGGATGGTCGCCATCACGCACAGCACGACGAAGCCGACGCAGCGCACGATCGGGATCTGCGCGGCATGCACGCGCCGCAGGGCGATCGCCTTGCGCTGTTGCAGCAACGCGGGATCGAGCGTGAAGGAAGAGTCGCCCTCCGGAGCCGGAGCGGCGCGACCCGCGGTCGGTCGGCTCACGTCGTTCATCGCTTGGCTCTCCGGGCCCCGCCGCAATGGCGCGATGCGTGGTTCGAGCGGAGTCTATAGCGCCCGCACCGCGGATGCTCGGCCACCGGGGGCGAGCAGCCACGCGGCGGTGCCGCGCGATGTGTCGGCCCGGCGTCACCCGCGCCTCGAATCCGTGCCGCGGCTTTGCTAGAATGCGCGCTGTCGTGGGGGGGTAGCTCAGCTGGGAGAGCGTCGCGTTCGCAATGCGAAGGTCGGGAGTTCGATCCTCCTCCTCTCCACCACGAATCCAAAGGGCCCGCCAGTGAGCGGGCCCTGACTTTTTGCGGATCCGGCGAACCCTGGGAGATGCCGGGGAGATGCCGGGCAGATGATCTGGCCCCCGGTGGATCAGGCGGCCATGGTCGCTTTGCGGGCGCACCGTCGCGCAGTTGCCCCCGGCCTGACACACTCGCCGGGCGGCCGCCGGGAGCCGCGCCATCCGGATCCGCCATGTCTTCGTCCTGTCTCGGTCCAACTTCGCCAGTCCGTACCGCCGGCCGTCACCCGGAGGGCGGCCGATGACCGCGCCGGAGATCGAGTGCACCGGCAGCGTCGAGGTCTACCGCAATCGCTGGATGCGGGTGCGCGAAGACCGCATCGTGCGTGCCGACGGCAGCGCGGGGCTTTACGGCGTGGTCGAGAAGGCCGATTTCGTCACCGTGGCCGCGGTGGAAGGCTCGCGCATCCACCTCGTCGAGCAGTACCGCTACCCGGTGCAGGCGCGCTTCTGGGAGCTGCCGCAGGGATCGTGGGAAGACCGCGTGACCGACCCGCTGGCGCTGGCCCGCGCCGAACTGGAGGAGGAAACCGGGCTGCGTGCCGCCGAGCTGCGCCACGGCGGCCGGCTGTTCCTCGGCTACGGCTACTCGACCCAGGCCTACGACGTGTTCCTCGCCACCGGGCTGACACCCGGGCCCACGCGGCTCGACCGCGAGGAACAGGGCCTCGTCTGCCGCGCCTTCGAGCTGGCGGAGTTCGAGGCGATGATGCGCGACGGCACGATCCGCGACGCCTCGACGGTCGCCGCGTTCGGGCTGTTGCGGCTGAAGGGCCTGGTCTGACGGCCGGCAGAACGCGAGCGCCCCGATCCGTCCCGGGCGCCACCAGGGGAAACGGCCCCAAGTCGCAAAGACCCTGAGACACTGCGCCCGATGCACCGCCAGAGTGCAAACATCACCCTCAGGAGACTTCGATGACGACACACCCCGGGATCCGCAGCGCACGCGCCGCCGCGATCGCTGCCGCCTTGAGCACCACGCTGTTCGCACCGTCGCAGGCGACGCCGCTCGCGATGAGCTACCGCATCACCCCGGTCGACGCCGGGCTGTACCGCTACGACTTCACGCTGATGCTGGATGACCACGACCACTCGTGGGCGGCCGGCATGAACTTCAACTGGATCGTCTTCGGCGACGGCCCGCGGGCCACCACGCTGCCCGACTTCGTCGGCGACGTCGCCAGCCTGCTGGGCAGCCCGTTCAGCGGCTTCACGACCAGCGGCGGCGGCAACAACGGCCCGACGCTGCTGGCGCGCACGCCCGACATCCAGCACGGCGGCTGGATTCCGGACGCCGTCGGCGACAGCTTCGGCTGGTCGGGCACCTCGGCGAACTACGTCGGCCGCGGGCACATGCGCTTCTCGAACGCGGCGGGCAGCCCCTACAGCCCCGCGATCTACGAGGTGGCGACGCTGCTGCCGGTGCCGCAAGTGTCGAGCGCTGCGCTGCTGGCCGCCGGCCTGGCGGCGGTGGCGGCGGCGGTATCCGCCGGCCGGCGCCGTCCTGACGCGACGCCGGGCGCCGCTCAGGCCGCCTGAGTACGCCGACGGGCCGCGCACGATGTGCCGAAACATCCGGACGCTGTTCAATTTCGAGCCGCCGGCCACCGAGCTGGAGATCCGCGATGCCGCCTTGCAGTTCGTGCGCAAGCTGAGCGGCTTCAACGTGCCGTCGAAGGCCAACCAGGAGGCGTTCGACCGCGCTGTCGATGAGGTGGCCGACGCGGCTCGCCGGCTGATCGGCTCGCTGAGCACCCACGCGCCGCCGCGCGACCGCGACGTCGAGGCGGCGCGCGCCCGCCTGGCGTCCGCGGCGCGATTCGGCCCACGCGGCTGATCGAACGTGCTGGCGGCTGGCGGCTGGGTGACCGGGTAGCCCAACGACCAAGCGTCCGGGCGACCGGGCGTCCTGGGCCCGTGTCGCGCTGGGCGGCGTGCCTTCAACGCCCGAGCAGCACGGCCTGCGGCGACACCGGCGATGCTGCATTGCCCCAGGCGCCGCGGATGTAGCTGATGACGGCAGCCACCTCCGCATCGTCGAAGCGGTGCCCGAATGGCGGCATGCCGTGCGGCCGCGGATTGGCGGCCGTGGGCGGCAGGAAGCCGCCGTCGATGACGATGCGGATCAGGTTGGTGGGCGCCGCCATCGTCACCGCCCGGTTGCCGGCCAGCGCCGGAAAGTCGTCGCCGACACCCTCGCCGCGCTCCCCGTGGCAGGCGGCGCAATGCTCGCCATAGAGGCGGCCGCCCCGTTCGGAGAGCACCGCCACCGCGGCGGGCACCGGCACACCACTGGCGGGCCGGGAGACCGCGGGGCCGGCCGCCGGGCTGCCGTCGTTTCCCGGCAGCGTCGACAGATAGGTCGCCATCGCGCGCAGGTCGCCGTCGTCCAGAAATTGCGTGCTGCGCAGCACCACCTCGGCCATTGGCCCGAGGGCCGAGCGGCGCGGCGCGCGGCCGGTGCGCAGCAACTGCATCAGCGGCTCGATGCCATCGGCGTCGACGCCGGCCTCGGCCCGCGACGCCAACGACGGCGCATACCACTTCTGCGCCGGCAGCAGCCCGCCGCCGAAGGACGCATCGACCGTCGCGCCCAGCCGGTTGCGCGCCCCATGGCACGCAGCGCAGTGCCCGAGCCCGTTGACGAGGTAGCGACCGCGATTCCAGTCCGCGCCGCGGGCCGGGTCGGGCGGTGGCGCGCCGGGGCGGAAGTACAGCGCCCGCCACACCGCCAGCGCCGCCTGCGTGTCGTACGGAAAGCGCAGCGCATGCGGCGTGGCCGGCCTCCGCACCGGCGCCAGGCTGCGCAGGTAGGCATGGATCGCGTCCGAATCGTCGCGCGTGACCTGCGTGTAGTTCGGGTACGGGAACGCAGGCAGCAGCCAGCGGCCGTCGCGCGAGCGGCCGTTGTGCAGCGCGCGCCAGAACTCGTCGGCACTCCAGCGGCCCAGGCCGGTGTCGTCGTCGGGCGTGAGGTTGGGGGCGAAGGCGGTGCCGAACGGTGTCTCGATGCCCCGGCCCCCCGCCCCTGCCGGGCCGCCGCGCGCGGTGTGGCAGCCGATGCAGTTGCCCACCCGCGCCAGGTATTCGCCGCGGGCGATCTGCGCCGGCGTGGCGGCAGACCGCTGGGCTTCCGTGCCTGCGGCTGCGCCTGCGCCTGTGCTTGTGCCTGTGACCTTGTCGGTGCGGGCGCTGGTGCCGATGCCGGCAGCAACAGACGCTTCGTCGAGCCGGTTCAATGCAAACACCAGCACAAACAAGAGCGCGGCAAGCACCACAGCGGCGGCCAGCACGAGCGTGGCGACGCGGGCCGCGCCCCGGTTGTGCTGGCGGCAGCCCGCGACAGGGCTGGGACGGCGGCACGCACGACCGTCGCGGCGAGTGCTGCCGATCCGGCGGGGATCGCCGAGGTCGTGGCGCCGGCCCGTGCTGCGATGCGTCGGAGCGGCCACCGGATCGGGGAACCGGCCGCCCGAAGTCGCCATCGGCGTCACGGCATGCTCCCGCAGCGCATCGGCGAAGCGCCGGCCTGGGTGCCTGCGATGCTCGTCGCCGGCGCGGCATAGGCGCCGCGCGGCAGCGGCTGGGCGGCGAGCCAGGCGGCGACCGCGGCGACGTCGTCCAGCGACAGCCGGGTGGCGATCTGCGCCATGCAGTCGGGTTCGCGGGCATGGCGCAGGCCGGTTCGCCAGCCGCCGATCTGCGCCGCGATGTAGTCGCGCGGCAGGCCGAGCAACCCGGGCACCGCAGGCAGGGTGCCGGTCAGCGTCTCGCCGTGGCAGCGGGCACAGGCCGGCACGCCGCGCGACGGGTCGCCGTTGCGCGCCAGCGCGGCGCCGCGAGCGGAGGCGCCGGCGGCGTCGGATCGGCGGCCGACGGCGGCACCGGCAGGTCGAGCGCGGCGAAGTAGCCGGCGATCTCGAGCAGGTCATCGTCCGCCAGGAACTCGACCAACCGCGCCATCGCCGACTGGCTGCGGCGGCCGTCGCGAGTGCACCAACTGGTTGAACAGGTAGTCGCGCGGTTTGCCGGCGATGCGCGGCACGTAGCCGTCGCGCGTCATCCGGCCTTCGCCGCCGTGGCAGGCGGTGCAGACGAGCAGGTCGCCGCGCCATCGGGTCGGCCGGCAATGCGCGCGGGCCAGCAGCGGGTAGCGACGCCGGTGGCGGTTCGGCGGCGACGGCCCCTGGCGCCGTCGCCGCAGCGGTCAGTGCGGCTGTCAGCCCGGCGATCAGCGCAGCGGCAACCGGCGCGGCAGCGGCTGGCCAGCCCGCACGGCGGCGCGGCCGACGCGGCCACCCGCCCGTCAGGCTCGAACCCGCGGCCATCGCGGCATCATCCGCCTGGCACATGCCGGCGTCCCGCCATCGACAGGCGACTCGCACCCGCGCACCGATCCCGCCACGGCCGCTGAACCCGAGTCGCCAGCCGACCCGGCAACGGCGCCGGCCCCGGCCCCCCGCGACGCCGACTTGGCCAGCCGAATCACGCCGGCCGAGACGCCATCGCTTCGCCCATCCGGATCGGGCGCGACGGAGCCCAGTCGGGGTTGAAGCGCCAGCGCCTGCCACCAACGGCCGGAAACAGCAGCACCACCGTGGAGCCCAGCAGGAAGCGCCCCATCTCCTCGCCCTGGCGCAGCACGATCTCGCGCTCGTCGTAGCTCCATTCCGCCACCTGGCGCCGCCGCGGCGGGTTGACGACACCGTGCCACACGGTCGCCATGCTGCCGACGATGGTCGCGCCGACCAGCACCAACGCGAACGGACGGCCTTCGGCGTCGTCGAACAGGCAGACCACCCGCTCATTGCGCGCGAACAGCCCGGGCACGCCGCGCGCGGTCGTCGGGTTGACCGAGAACAGCTCGCCCGGCACGTGGCGCATGCGGCGCAGCCGGCCGCCGCAGGGCATGTGGATGCGGTGGTAGTCGCGCGGGCTCAGGTACAGCGTCGCAAAGCTGCCGTCGTCGAAGCGGGCGGCGGCCGCAGGGTCGCCGCCGAGCAGCGCAGCCGTCGAGTAGCGGTGGCCCTTGGCCTGCAGCAACTGGTCACGCTCGATCGAGCCGAACTGGCTGATCGCACCGTCGACCGGGCTCACCAGGTCGGCCGCGGCGATCGGCCGCACGCCGGGCCGCAACGCGCGCGTGAAGAAGTCGTTGAAGCTGGCATAGCGCGCGATGTGCGGCTCGGCCGCCTCGGCCATGTCGACGCCGTAGCGCCGCACGAAGCGGCCGATCATCGCGGTCGTCCAGCGTCCGCCGTCGGCCGATGCCACGCGCCCGGCCAGCGC
Organism: Piscinibacter sp.; assembly: GCA_044223035.1. Classification (GTDB taxonomy): domain Bacteria; phylum Pseudomonadota; class Gammaproteobacteria; order Burkholderiales; family Burkholderiaceae_C; genus JBGAMJ01. Next base: position 13,855 of record JBGAMJ010000091.1, on the reverse strand, counting down.
GGTGAGCGCCTGCTTGGGCATCAGGTACTGCGGCAGGACGGCGAGACGGTCGGACACGGGCGCGGGACGTGCGGGAGAGCGGGCGGGGGCCGCAGTGTATCGGTCCCACGCCAGCCGCCCGTCCACACCGACCCGGAGCCGCCCGGGTCCGCGCTCGCTCGAGCATCCGGCCCGCGGCCGGGCGCGCGCGCTCAGACGAGCGCGAAGTCGCTCGCCACCATCTCGGTGTTGTTGTAGACGACGCTGACCAGCGACAACTCGCTGGTGCTGACCACCGCGTCGGCCGCGCTCGAGACGAACTGGAAGATCGCCGACGACGTGCCGTCGTCGACGACGAACATCCGCTCGGAGCCGGCGGCGAAGGCGGTGCTGGCGTTGCCGATGACCGCGGTGACGGCGGCGGCATCGAAGTACGTCAACTGCGAGTTCGAGTAGCTGAACGTCGCCGCCACGTCGGTGCGGAAGATCGTCATCTCCGATGCCGCCGAGAAGGTGCCGCCGGCCGTCGTCTTGATCGCCACGTTCTCCAGCAGCGTGTCGTTGTCGCCGACCGAGCTGGCGGCAAACTGGATCAGGTCGACGGCGGGGTTGAAGTCGGCGATCAGCGACCCGGTGTTGAAGTAGAAGGTGCCACTGCTCGGGAAGGTCTCGACCGCCTTGTTGGCCGCGGTCGGCGCATCGAAGCGGAAGGTGTCGGCATCCAGGCCGTCGGCGCCGTAGTAGCCGCCCCAGAGCACGTCGCCGCCGGACACGTAGTAGACGCCCGAGTTCGTCACGCTGCCGCCCTGGATCAGGTCGTTGCCGCCCTGCCCGTACACGTAGTCGTTGCCGTCGCCGCCGCGCAACACGTCATTGGCGTCGCCCCCGTACAGGCTGTCGTTGCCGGTGTCGCCGTCGATCGTGTCGATGCCCGCGTTGCCGTACAGCGAATCGCTGCCGTTGCCGCCGCGCAGCGTGTTGGCAGAGGTGTCGACGCTGAAACTGGTGCCGCCGTAGATCTGGTCGTTGCCGTCGTTGCCCAGCAACGTGTCGCTGCCGGCCTCGCCGTAGATCGTGTCGTTGTCGGCTCCCCCGTCGATCGTGTCGTTGCCATCGCCGCCGTAGAGCTGGTCGTTCCCGGCGTCTCCGGTGATCGTGTCGTTGCCGGCATCGCCGTACGCCTTGTCGGCCCCGTCGCCGCCGCTCAAGGTGTCGTTGCCGGCACCGCCGTGCAGTTCGTCGTTGCCGCCGAATCCCGACAGCGTGTCGTTGCCGGAGCCGGAAGTGAACCAGTCGTTGGTGATGTTGCCAATACCGTTGTTCATCGTGACGTTGGCACTGCCGGTGTATTCGATGCCTTCGATGTTGGCGTACGCGGCCAAGGTCAGCAGCGATGCCGACGAGACGATGTCGAAGCCCTGGCCCGCCGCTTCGACCACCACGTCACCGGTGGTCACCACGTAGCGGTCGTCGCCGACGCCACCTTCGAGCCGGTCGACGCCGGTGCCGCCGTCGAGCGTGTCGTCACCGGCGCCGCCGATCAGCGTGTCCGCCCCGCCCATGCCGGAAAGCACGTTGTCATAGGTGTTTCCGACGATGCGGTTGCCCAGGTCGTTGCCGGTGGCGTTCGCCGCAAATCCCAGGTAGCCCGTGTACGAGTCACCGTTGTGCGTGGCCTGGTACACGAGGTCGAGGGCCGCGCGCGCACGCGCGTCCTCCGGGCCTCCGGTGCCGTACAGGAACACGTTCTCGACGCCGTCGAGATTTCGGATCGACCCGGTGGTCAGCATCACCGCGGTGTCGACGCCGCCGGTATCCGAACCGCCGTAGGTGTCGATGTCGTCGCCGAGCACGTAGAAGTCGTCGCCCGAGCCGCCGAACATCGTCGTTTCCTGGCGGAAGCTGCCGCTGTTGTAGTCGAAGGCCACCAACACGTCGTTGCCGGCCCCGGCGTCAAGCACGTCTGACGACGAATTGGTGAAGGAACTGCTCAGTCCCGACTGGCCCGACAGGGTGTCGTTGCCTGCGCCCGACGACAGGAAGTTGTCGCCGCGGTTGCCGATCAGGATGTCGTTGCCGGTGCTGCCTTCGCCATAGAAGGCGGCGCTGCCCTCCTCCAGCACCAGCGCTTCGACGTTGGCATAACGCGACAGCGCGTTGTCGATCGCGGTCACCACGACGTCCAGGGTGCCGCCCGTTGTGAACTCCGTGACGACGTCGAGGCTGCTGTCGATGCGGTACCGATCGTTGCCGGCGCCGCCCGCCAGCGTGTCGATCGAGGCATCGGGTACGTAGCCCGAGTTCGCGGTGAGTCCGCCCAGCCCGCCGCCGTACATGAAGTCGTCGCCGTTGCCGCCGAAGAGCGTGTCCGCGCCCGCGCCGCCGACCAAGGTGTCCTTTCCGTCGAGCCCGCTGACGCTGTCGTTGCCGCTGCCGCCGGACACGATGTTGTCGAGGGCGTTGCCCTTGACCGAGGCGGCGGTGGTGCCGGTATAGAAGATGTTCTCGATCGTGGTGGCGTAGTCGACGACGCCGATGTCGGTCTTCGCCCCGACGAACGTGTCGGTGCCCTCGCCGACCAATTCCCTGACGACGTCGGTCGTGCTGACGTAGTAGGTGTCGTCTCCGGTGCCGCCGATCATCGTGTCGTTGCCCGTGCCGCCGTCGAGCACGTCATTTCCGCCGAAGCCGTACAGGAACTCGTTGCTGGCGGAGATCGACTTGATCGTGTTGCCCAGGTCGTTGCCGTACAGCGACGCGGCCGTCGAACCGGTGTAAGTCAGGTTCTCAATCTGCTGCGTCCAGGCCAGGCGCAGATCCTTCGCCACGCCCGAACGGATGGTGTCGATGCCGCCGTTGACGTACTCGTAGGCGCGGTCGGAGAGGGAATCGATGATGAAGGTGTCGTCACCCTGACCGCCGACGAGGTTGTCGGCACCGGTGCCGCCGTCCAGGTAGTCGTTGCCGGTACCGCCCATCAGCAGATCGTCGCCGCCGTAGCCGTACAGCGAATCGCTGCCGGCGCCGCCGTACAGCGTGTCGTTCACCGTGGCGGCCGAGTTCGCCTTGATCACGTTGTCGAGGGCATTGCCCTGCAACTGCGACGCCAGCAGGCCGGTGTAGGTCAGGTTCTCGACGAAGGCCCAGCGCGCGAGGCTGTAGATCGACAGCGAACCCAGCACCGAGGTGCGGATCGTGTCGATGCCGCCGCCAAATGTCTCGACGACCTCGTCGGCGAAGTTGTTGACGGTGTAGGTGTCGTCGCCGGCCAGGCCAATCAGGATGTCGGCGCCGGCGCTGCCGGTCATGGGGTCGTTGCCGGCGGTGCCAGTGAAGGTGGGCATGAGTCGTTCTCCTGATGCTGATTGACGAACGGGACCGAGGGTCACAGCGACCGACTGACAGACGCGCGCGGCGCGGCTTTGTCAGGCCGTCGAGGCGCCATGGGGAGCGGGTCGCGCGAGACCGAGACGCGCGCGATGCTATGCGAGCAGCCGCGCCACACGAAGCCCCGGCGCCGCGGTGCGGACCACCCGAACGGGTGGTGTCCCTGTCGGCGATGCGCCGGGTGTCCGTTCCTCGCACCGATCCCCCGGCTGGTGCCGTCGCGCACCGCCAATCCAGGCCGGGCGCACCACGAGCGCACCATGAGCGCACCACGAGGACGCACCGAATCCTTCCGCGCCATGACGCAGGTCTCGTTCCTCCGCACGACAGGCACCTCAACCCGCGGCTGCGGCGGTCGACAACCGAAGGATGCTGGTCGACCCGCCAGCGGTCCGGAGACTGGAATGAACCTCGCCACCCCGCTCGCGGCGCCCGCCGCGCCACAGCCGCACGCCGACCCGCTGGATGCCCTGCCCGGCATCGACGCCCGCATCGGCCGGGCTACGCTGCTGAACAACGACACGCTGTACCGCCGCCTGCTGGTGCGCTTTCGCGACAACCAGGCCGCCTTCACCCACGACTACCGCGCCGCGCTGGCGGCTGCCGACGTCGCCCTGGCGACGCGGCTGGCGCACGACCTGCGCACGGTCTCGGGCAGCCTCGGCGCCCGCCGCGTGCAGGACGCCGCCGAGTCGCTGGAACTGGCGACCGAGTGCCTCGAACCCGGTGCAGCGCCGGGCGTCGCCATCGGTTTGCTGCTCGACGCGGTCGAGGCAGCGCTGCGGCCGGTCCTGGCGGGGCTGGCCGGGCTGGCAGCGCCGGCATCGCCGGGCCGCTGACGCGCCTGCCGCCGCGGAGGGCGGCCGCCTGCGTCACCAGCGCGGCGGGCGCTTGTCGATGAAGGCCTGTACGCCTTCCAGCGCGGACGCATCCATCATGTTGCAGGCCATCGTGCGGCCGGCATCGTCGTAGGCCGCGGCGATGCCGAGCTCGATCTGCCGGTAGAACAGCGCCTTGCCCAGCGCCACCGCGACGCGCGGCTTGGCGACGATCGCGTCGGCCAGCGCCGCCACCGTCTCATCCAGCCGCCCCGGCTCCGCCACCCGGTTGACCAGGCCGCGCGCCAGCGCGGCCGGCGCGTCGATCGTCTCGCCGGTCACCAGCATCTCGAACGCCGCCTTGCGCGAGAGGTTGCGCGACAGCGCCACGCCCGGCGTCGCGCAGAACAGCCCGAGGTTCACGCCGCTGACCGCGAAGCGCGCCTCGGCGTCGGCCACCGCCAGATCGCACATCGCGACGAGCTGGCAGCCGGCGGCCGTGGCGATGCCGTGCACGCGCGCGATCACCGGCACCGGCAGGCGCTGCAGCGCCAGCATCACCGCCGTGCAGCGGGCGAACAGCGCCTCGTAGTAGGCGAGCGAGGGCTTCGCGCGCATCTCCTTCAGGTCGTGGCCGGCGCAGAACGCGCGGCCCGCGCCGCCGAGCACGACGACGCGCACCGCCTCGTCGGCCGCCAGCGCGTCGAGCGCGTGCTGCAGCGCATCGAGCATCGCCTCGGACAGCGCGTTGAAGGCCCGCGGCCGGTTCAGCGTCAGCGCGACCACGCCGCGCTCGTCGCGCTGCACCCGGACCAGCGGTTCGTCGGTCGTCATGGACACCTCCACTCGAGGAAACGCCCGGCCGTCAGGCCGGACCTTGCGCGGCACTCATTCGAACGCCGCGGCCGAGCGCGCCCGCTCGCGCAACGCGAACTTCTGGATCTTGCCGGTCGAGGTCTTCGGGATCGGCTCGAAGCGGAATTCGCGCGGCACCTTGTAGCCGGCCAGCAGCGCCCGGCAATGCGCCGTCAGCTCGTCAGCACCCGCCTGGACACCGGGCTGCAGTTCGACGAAGGCGACCGGCGCCTCGCCCCACTTCGGATCCGGCCGGGCCACCACCGCGCAGGCCAGCACCGCCGGGTGGCGGTACAGCGCATCCTCGACCTCGATCGAGCTGATGTTCTCGCCGCCGGAAATGATGATGTCCTTGCTGCGGTCCTTGATCTTCACGTAGCGGTCGGGCTCGATCACCGCCAGGTCGCCGGTGTGGAACCAGCCGCCGGCAAAGGCCTTGTCGGTGGCCGCCGGGTTCTTCAGGTAGCCCTTCATCGTGATGTTGCCGCGGAACATGATCTCGCCCATGGCCTGGCCGTCGGCGGGCAGTTCGCGCATCGTCTCCGGGTCCATCACGGTCATGCCATCCTGCAGCGCGTAGCGCACGCCCTGGCGGCCGTTCAGCCGCGTGCGCTCGGACAGCGGCTCGTGCGCCCAGCCGGGCCGCTGCACCGCCACCGCCGCCGGGCCGTAGACCTCGGTCAGCCCGTAGACGTGGGTGATGTCTATGCCCAGCCGCGCCATGCCCTCGATCATCGACGCCGGCGGCGCCGCGCCGGCCACCATGCCGCGAACCTTCTGCGCGATGCCCTCGCGCAGCTCGGGCGCGGCGGCGATCAGCAGGTTGTGCACGATCGGCGCGGCGCAGTAGTGGTCGACGCGGTGCTCGCGCATCGCAGCGAGGATGCTGCGCGCGTCCACCCGCCGCAGGCACACGTGCGTGCCGGCCTGCATCGCCACCGTCCACGGGAAGCACCAGCCGTTGCAGTGGAACATCGGCAGCGTCCAGAGGTAGACCGGGAACTGCGGCATCGTCCAGGTGACGACGTTGCAGACCGCGTTCAGGTAGGCGCCGCGGTGGTGGGTGACCACGCCCTTCGGATCGCCGGTGGTGCCCGAGGTGTAGCTGACGGCGATCGCGTCCCATTCGTCGGGCGGGCCCTCCAGCCGCGCCAGCGGCGCGTGGGCGGCCAGCAGCGCCTCGTACTCGTGCGTGCCCAGGCGCTCGCCCGGGCCGCCGTACTCGCTGTCGCAGACGTCGATGACGACCGGCTCGCGGCCGTGCTCGCTGCGCAGCCGCGCGAGCGCCTCGCCCATCAGCGGCGCGAACTCGCGGTCGGTCAGCACCACCGCGGCCTCGCAATGGTTCATCTGCCAGGCGAGCAGCGGCGCATCGAGGCGCGTGTTCAGCGTGTTCAGCACCGCGCCGAGCGCCGGCACCGCGTAGTGCGCCTCGACCATCTCCGGCGTGTTCGGCAGCATCACCGTCACGGTCGTGCCGCGGCCCACGCCCAGCGCGCGCAGTGCGGCCGCAAGGCGCGCCGAGCGCTCGCGCAGCTGAGCCCAGGTGCTGCGCCGCGCGCCATGGATCACCGCCGGCAGGTCGCCGAACACTTCGGCGCTGCGCTCGACGAAGCTGACCGGCGTCAGCGGCACGTGGTTGGCCGGGCGGCGGTCGAGGCCCGCGTCGTAGATGCTGGTCATCGTTGTCTCCTCACGGCGCTGCGCGGCGCCTGGTTGCGGGCGCGGCGGCTCAACCGTCGCGCGCCAGGGCCTGGTCGATGTTCCACAGGATGTCGTCGATGTGCTCCAGCCCGACCGACATGCGCAATCAGCGTGCGCGTGTCGCCGATGTTGGCCATGTGGCTCATGAACTGGGCCGGCTCGATGAAGCTCGCGCCGGCCGCCGCGGACAGGGACCGGCCCGACTGTACAAGCGCCGCACCGGCCGCCCCGCGCGGCGGCGCGCTACTCGCGCAGCAGGCCCATGCGCCGCGCCTCGTAGACCGCCTCGGTCTTGCTGTGTACCTGCAGCTTGCGGTAGATGCGCTTGACGTAGGTCGTCACCGTGTGGTGCGAGACACCGATCAGCGCACCGATCTCCTCGTAGTTGTAGCCCTTGGCGCTCAGGTTCAGCACCTCGCGCTCGCGATGCGACAGCAGCAGGCCGTCGTCGGACGCATCCGGTTCCGGCGCGGCGCCGGGGCCCAACCCGGGAGCGCTGCCACCCCTGCCGCGCGCCCCGCCGGTGAAGCGCCGCAGGAGCTGGCGTGCGACGGTCGGGCTGATCGGGCTGCCGCCGGCGTGCAGCGCGCGCACCTGCTCGGCGATCTGCGCACCGTCGGCATCCTTCAGCAGGTAGCCGGTCGCGCCGGCCTCGATCGCCGCCAGCACGTGCCGCTCGTCGCCGAACATCGTGATGACCATCGTCTCGCACGCCGGCCGCAGCCGCCGGGCCTCGGCGATCAGCAGCGTGCCGCTGCCGTCGGGCAGGTCCAGGTCGACCAGCAGCACGTCCGGCGCGGACTGTGCGAAGGCGCGGCGGCCCTCCTCCAGGTCATGCGCCCGTGCCACCGCGAACATGTCGTCCTGCGCATCCACCGCCGCGGCGAAGGTGTCGCAGAGCACTGGATCGTCCTCGACCACCATCACGCGCAACTTCATCCGCCGGAGTGTGGAGCGCCGGCGCGACAACGGCCAGCCGATGTCCCACGATCCTGCGACAAGCGATTCTGGTGATGCGGCCGGTTGCGCGCGACTATCGGGCCCAGAATCCGGGATGGGCGAATAACGCACGGCACCCCGGCTGGCGTGCCGAACAAGACGAGGGAAACGCCATGGACGAGATCAGCCCGCTGATCGACGGCCTGCCGCGCCTGGCAGCCGTTCCTTCCCGGGCCGGCACGGTGGGGCCGGTGCCGGACGCACCGCCCGGATGGGTGACGCAGCAGCGCACCGGCGCCTACATCGTCAACACGGAGCGCTGGCTCGCGCTGCTCGACCTGCCGCCGCCGCGGATCTGGCCCGGCGCGCTGGTACAGGGTGCCTCGGCGGCGTCCGGGCGCTTCGCGCCGATCGAGCTGCCACGCGGCGCCGGCGCGTACTGGCTGCGCGACGAATGCGACGGCAGCACGCCGTTGCGGATCGAGGTCGACGCGCCCTCGGCCGCGGCGGCGTCCGCGCTGCGCCGCGAGGCCGATCCGCTGATCGCGCGCCAGGCGACGTCGCCCCACCGGCCGCACGCGAACACGGCGGTCACCGGAGGCCGCCGCCGGATCCGGCTCGCGTTCGCCGCGACGCTGCGCGAGGGGATGGTCCGGCTCGGCATCGCCAGCTCCGCCGCGGGTGACGACGGCTCGCTCGACGCCGGCCTGGACCGACGCTTCGACGACCGCACGCTGCTGCTGCTGTGCACGCAGGTCGCCTGCCGGATCGGCTTCGAGCCGCACGACGCACGCTCGGGCGCCCTGTTCGCGCCCGAGGTCGGCCGCGCGGAACTGGCCGACTGGGTGTCTCCGACCAACCCGCCGCTGCTGGTCGCGCAGGTCGCGTACGGCCGCGCGGCGCTGCTCGCCTTCACGGCGCCGCTTCCCCACCACACGCTGGCGGCGACGGCGGCGGCGGTGTGGCAGTGGATGGACGGCGCGGTCGACGCGCGGCGCCTGCAGCCGCTCGACGCGATGCGCATCCGCACGGTCTCGCTCGACGCGCAGGGCGCCGCGCGCTGCCGGGTGCTGCACGCCCCCGAGCGCGACCAGGGTCACGATCGCGAACGCGAACGCGAAGGCGGCAGCGCCGACGCCGGCGCAGGCGATGGCGCCGGCGAAAGCGAAGGCCAACTCGAGACCGGCGGCGCGCGCGAGCCCGGCCGCCGGGGCGGGCTCGCGCCGAATCGCGACCATGGGTCGGACGCCTGGCGGGCATTGCGCGAACACCTGCGCCTGGTTCGGCCCGGCCTGGCCGCTGCCGGCGCAGCCGGTGTTCTTCGGCACCACCTGGGCGCTCGCGACCAGGAACGGCCGGCGCGTTCCGGCGATCGTGCTGATGGCGACCCACGCCGGCCCGGAGCTGATCTACCGCCGCACCGGCCGACGACCGCGCCGCCGATGCGGCCACGCGACCTCCCGGCCACCAGCCACCGGCCGGCGGATCACGCAGCCCGGGGGCCGTCTGAACGGCACGCCGGCGCCCGAGGACGGCGCCGAAGTCGAACTGCTGCGCTGGCACGTTCGGCGCTGGCCCAACGCGATGGTCACGGCGAGCCTGGTGACCGTGTTCGTGGCCTGGGCCTTCGGGCGCGAGTTGCCCGACGCGCGGCTGGCCGCCTGGGCGGCGATCGCCTGCGCGCTGTATGCCGCCGCGGTGGCCGGCTGCCGCTGGTACGAGTCCCGCGCCGATCCCGGCGCGCCGCCGCGCCGCTGGTCGCAGGCGATGCTGGCGATCGCCGTCGGCGTCGGCCTCGCCTGGGGATCGCTCGCCTGGTGGATGCCCGACGCGGCAGCGCCGGTGCAGGGGCTGGCCGCGCTGGTCGCCTGCATCGCGCTCGCCGGCGCCGCCAGCGCCAGCGGCATCGCCGCGGTCGTGGTCGCCACGCTGGTTCCCTGCGCGCTGCTGGTGCCCACGCTGCTGGCACTGCGGCTGCACTTCGGCGTCGCGGCCCTCGCCACGCTGCTGCTGCTCGGCGTGACCGTGCGCTACGGCCTGCTGATGCAGCGTGCGCGGCTCGATGCCGTTCGCCAGCGACGCCGCGCCGAACTGATGGGCGCCGCGCTGCGCCGCCGCCGCGACCGGCTGCGCGCCGCGGAGAACCGCCAGGTGGTGCTGGACGAGCGCCAGCGCCTGCTGCGCGAACTTCACGATGGCGTCGGCCAGGCGCTGCGCGACGCACTGAACCGGATCGAGTGCGGGCAGTCGCCGCCGGCGGACGTCGCGGCGTCGCTGCGCGACTGCATTGACGACATGCGCCTGGTGATCGATTCGCTGGAGCCGATCGGCCACGACCTGACGACGCTGCTGGGTGCCTGGCGGGTGCGCATCGACGGCCGGCTGCGGGCCGCGAACGTCGCGCTGGAATGGGCCGTCGACGACCTGCCGCCGCTGCCCTGGCTGGACGCCGCCCAGGCACTGCTGTGCCTTCGCATCGTGCACGAACTGGTCGGCAACGTGCTGCGCCATGCCGGCGCCTGCCGCCTGCGGATCGCCGCGGCGATCGACGACGCCGAGGGAGTTCCGGCGGCGGTGCGCATCGACATCGCCGACGACGGCGCCGGCTTCGACCCGGCCGCGGCCGGGCCTGCAGCGGCGGACGGCGGCCTGGCGCTGGCACGCCGCCGGGCACAGGCGCTGGGCATCGAACTGCGCATCGACAGTGCACCGGGCGCCGGCACGCACGCACGCTTGCTCTGCCCGCTGCAGCCGGGTGGACACGGCGATGCCCGAGCGCGGACGCCGCATCGACCCGCTTGATGACATTGCGCAAGCCACCGCCGCCGCGCGGTGCTTGAATTCGCATGCGGCCGGCAAGCCCCCACCCACCCCGGACCGACCCAGGACCCGCGATGCCGACATGGTCCCAGCGGCTCATTCGCGCACCGCGCAAGTGGCTCGCCACGACGCTGGACGCCGACCAGTCCGAACTCCTGCGCCTGCACCTGAGGCATTGGCGGACGTCACTGGCCGGCGCCGCGGCCGCCACCGTCGCGGTCGCGCTCCTGTTGGGCGGCGTGCAGGAGCCGGTGCCGCGGCTGCTGCTGTGGGCGGCATGCGCCTGCGCGATCTATGCGGTGCAGGCGCTGCTGTGCCTGCGGCTCGGCCGGCGGCCGCCGGAACACCCGCCGTCGCCACGCTGGCTGCGGCTGCTGTGGATGACCGGGGCCGCCACCGGCATCGCCTGGGGCGGACTGCCGTGGTGGCTGCCCGGCGACCAGACCGCGGTGCAGACCATCGCGGCCACGGTCTCCTGCCTGGTGCTGATCGGCGCGGCCGGCGCCACCAGCCACGCCGAAATGCTGGTCGCGATGTTGACGCCCGCCTTCCTGCTGCTGAGCACCGCGATGGTGTGGCACGCGCGGCTGCCGATCGCCGGCGGCGCGATGCTGGCGATGGCGCCGCTGCTGATGCGCCACGTGCTGGTGCTGCAGCAGGCCACGGTCGACACGATCCGCCACCGGCGGCGCGCCGAACGCCTGGCGGCCGAGTCCCGGTTCGAGGAGGCGCGGTTGCGGGCGGTCGAGCGCGAACAGGCGCTGCTGGCCGAGCGCCAGCGCCTGCTGCGCGACATGCACGACGGGCTCGGCTCCTCGCTGATCTCGGCGCTGCGCATCGTCGAGCAGGGCCGCGTGACGCCGGCCGAGACCGCCGACCTGCTGCGCGACTGCATCGACGACATGCGGCTGGCGATCGACACGCTGGGCGACGGCGAACCGGACCTGGCCGAACTGCTGCGCCACCTGCGCCAGCGGCTGGGTCGCCGCATCGAGGCGGCCGGGCTGGCGCTCGACTGGGACATCGGCGCGCTGCCGCCGATGCCCGGCGTCGGCGCACCCGAGACGCTGCAACTGCTGCGCATCCTGCAGGAGCTGCTGTCGAACGTGCTGCGCCACGCCGGCGCGCGGAGCATCCGGCTGCGGGCGCGCGCCGAGGGGCCGGCGACGCTGCGGATCGACGTCGAGGACGACGGCGTCGGCTTCGACACCCGCCAGGTGGCGCACGGGCGTGGCCTGCGCCACGTGCGCCAGCGCGTCGCCCAGTTGCGCGGTGAACTGGAAGTCGACAGCCGCCCCGGCGGCGGCACGCGGGTGCGGCTGCGCCTGCCGGGCGAGGCGGCCGGGAGCGCCGGAGCGCCGGAAGCCTGATCCGGACGACACGCCGGCCGCCCCGCGAACCGGACGGCGGCGGGGCCGGAAGCAATTCACGAAGCAGGGCAGGGGCGCCACCTTGCGGCTACACTCTTCGAGGTCAGGAGAGAGCTTCAACTGAAGCCGCCGAAGGCGCAGCGCCGGTTCTGCCGGTGTCGAACGCTCAGGCAAAAGGACTGGCAAGCGCGCCCGGGCCGTGGCCCGGATGCGTTCCTCGCTGGAGAGAGGCCCGCCGTGAGCGGGCCCACCGAAGGGGCAAGCGGCCCACCGTCATCCGGAAGCCGCCAATCTCTCAGGTAGAGCGGACAGAGAGGGCAATTCTCCGGTGCGCCGTCGCTCGACGGGCGGCCGCCGGCCCGAAGACGCCCTCGGAGAACCGCGATGACCACTGCCCCCGCTGCCGAAGCCTCCCTGAAGCAGACCCCGCTGCATGCGCTGCACATCGAACTCGGGGCCAAGATGGTGCCGTTTGCCGGCTATTCGATGCCGGTCAACTACCCGGGCGGCATCCTCGCCGAACACCATCACACGCGCCGCGCGGCCTCGCTGTTCGACGTCTCGCACATGGGCCAGATCCGCCTGCTGGGCGACGGCGCCGCGGCCGCGCTCGAAACGCAGATGCCGATGGACATCACCGGCCTGGCGCCCGGGCGCCAGCGGTACGGCCTGCTGACCAACGCCAGCGGCGGCATCCTCGACGACCTGATGGTCACGCACCGCAGCGGCGTGGCCGACAGCAGCACCGGCAGCGACCTGTTCCTGATCGTCAACGCCGCCTGCAAGGATGCCGACACCCGCCACCTGATCCAGAGCATCGGCCACCGCTGCACCGTGCAGCCGCTGCCGGACCGCGCGCTGCTGGCGCTGCAAGGGCCGCTCGCGGTGAAGGTGCTGGAGTGGCTGAACCCGGAGGTGGCGACGCTGACCTTCATGACCGGCATGGCCGCCCGCCTGGACAACATCGACTGCTACGTGACCCGCTCCGGCTACACCGGCGAGGACGGCTTCGAGATCTCGGTGCCGGCCGAACATGCCGAGGGCCTGGCGCGCACGCTGCTGGCGCTGCCCGACCTGCACCCCGCCGGCCTGGGCGCGCGCGACACGCTGCGCCTCGAGGCCGGGCTGTGCCTGCACGGGCACGACATCGACGCGACGACCACGCCGGTCGAGGCCGGCCTGGCCTGGGCGATCCAGAAAGTGCGCCGCACCGGCGGCGCGCGTGCCGGCGGCTACCCCGGCGCCCAGGTGATCGAGGCCCAGCTCGCCACCGGCCCGGCGGTCAAGCGCGTCGGCCTGGTCGGGCTCGAACGCGTGCCGGTGCGCGAGGGTGCCAAGCTGTTCGACTCGCACGGCCGCCCGCTCGGCCACGTGACCAGCGGCACGCTGGGGCCGAGCGTCGACCAGCCGATCGCGCTGGCCTACCTCGCCGCCAACCACGCGCTGCCCAACCACGAGGTCTACGCCGACGTGCGCGGCCGCAAGCTGCCGATGCGTGTCGGCACGCTGCCCTTCCACCCGCACCGCTACGTGCGCGGCTGACCCGCCATCCACCCATCCACCACGCCCACCGCACCCGACCCCAGGAGGACCTGAATGACGACCATGTACACGCCCGATCACGAGTGGATCAACATCGAAGACCACGAGGCCGCCACCGTCGGCATCACGCTGCACGCGCAGGACGCGCTGGGCGACGTGGTGTTCGTCGACCTGCCGGCCGTCGGCGCGAGCTTCAAGAAGGGCGAGGTGGCGGGCGTGGTCGAGTCGGTCAAGGCCGCGGCGGACCTGTACATGCCGGTCGGCGGCGAGGTCGTCGAGGTCAACGAGGCGTTGCGCGACGACCCCTCGCTCGCCAACACCGACCCGATGGGCAACGGCTGGTTCTTCAAGGTCCGCGTGGCCGACATGGCCGAGTTCGAGCAGTTGCTCGACTGGCCGGCCTACGAGGCGATCGTCAAGGCGGCCTGATCCGCCGCCCGC
>JBGAMJ010000247.1:0-2458 GCA_044223035.1 Piscinibacter sp. | reverse complement strand
GTCGCGGTCGGGGTGGGCGTCGGCGCGGCGGGCACCTCGCTGCTGGTGCTGCTGGCCAAGCGGGTCGAGGCGCCGCGGCGCGCCGCGGCGGCCACGGTCGTCTGGCTGATGATGATCGCCGGGTTCGCGATCACCGCCACCGTCGCCGGCAAGCTGCTCGACCCGTATTCGCCGGCGCGGCTGGTCGCGGTGACCGGCGGCGTCTGCGCGGCGGCCTTCGTGCTGACGGTGCTGGCGCTGTTCCGCCTGGAAGGCCGCCCCGGCGCGGCCGGCGCCGCGATGGCCACGCCGGCGGCCGAACCGGTGCGCTTCCGTGTCGCGCTGGCGCAGGTGTGGGCCGAGCCGGTGGCGCGGCGTTTCACCGTCTTCGTGGCGGTGTCGATGCTGGCCTACAGCGCGCAGGACCTGATCCTCGAGCCCTTCGCCGGCGCGGTGTTCGGCTTCACGCCGGGCGAATCGACCGCACTGTCCGGCGTGCAGCACGGCGGCGTGTTCGCGGGGATGCTGCTGGCCGCATTCGCCGGCCGCCGCTTCGGCTCGCTGCGAAGCTGGACGATCGGCGGCTGCGTCGCGTCGGCACTGGCCCTGGCGGCGCTGGTGGCGGGCGGGCTGCTGGCGCCGGCCTGGCCGCTGAAGGCCACGGTGTTCGCGCTCGGCGCGGCCAACGGTGCGTTCTCGATCGCCGCGATCGGCTCGATGATGCAGCTCGCCGGCGAGGGCCGCGGCGCGCGCGAAGGCGTGCGCATGGGCCTGTGGGGCGCGGCGCAGGCGCTGTCGTTCGGCGTCGGCGGGCTGGTCGGCACTGCGGCGAGCGACGTCGCGCACCGGCTGGTCGGCGACTCCGCAACGGCCTACGCCGCGGTGTTCGCGCTCGAGGCGCTGCTGTTCCTGCTGTCGGCCCGGCTCGCTGCCCGGCTCGACGCCCCCGCTGCGTCGGCTGCGCCCTTGCGCCGCGGCACCCCGCTGTTCGCGACGCCGGAGAGACGATGAATCCGAACGACGAAACCTGGGACGTGGTCGTGGTCGGCGGCGGCCCCGCCGGCGCGACCGCCGCCGACGGCCTGGCCCGCAGCGGCCGGCGCGTGCTGCTGCTCGACCGCGCCGGGCGCATCAAGCCCTGCGGCGGCGCGATCCCGCCGCGGCTGATCCGCGACTACGAGATCCCCGATTCGCTGCTGGTGGCGCGCGCCACCGCGGCGCGCATGGTCTCGCCGCGGGACGAGCACGTCGACATCCCGATCCACGGCGGCTACGTCGGCATGGTCGATCGCGAACGCTTCGACGAGTGGCTGCGCGAGCGGGCGGCCGCTTCCGGCGCCGAACGCCGGGCGGGCCGCTTCGAGCGCCTGGAACGCGATGCGGACGGTGTCGCCCGCGTGCACTACGCCCCGGTCGGCCAAGCTGCCGCGGCGGCCAGCGTGCGCGCCCGCTTCGTGATCGGCGCCGACGGCGCGCGCTCCGAGGTGGCGCGGCAGGCGGTGCCGGGCGCCTCGCGCGGGCGCTGCGTGTTCGCCTACCACGAGATCGTCAAGGCGCCGGTCGGCCGGCCGGGGCACGACCCGTCGCGTTGCGACGTGTACTACCGCGGCAGCCTGTCGCCCGATTTCTACGGCTGGGTGTTCCCGCACGGCGACACGGTCAGCGTCGGCAGCGGCAGCGCCGACCGCGGTTTCTCGCTGCGCGGCTCGGTCTCGCGGCTGCGCGAGGCCGCCGCGCTGGCCGACCAGCCGACGCTGCGCCGCGAGGGCGCACCGATCCCGATGAAGCCGCTGCCGCGCTGGGACAACGGCCGCGACGTGGTGCTCGCCGGCGACGCCGCCGGCGTCGTCGCGCCGGCCTCGGGCGAGGGCATCTACTACGCGATGGAAGGCGGGCGCATGGCCGCCGAAGCGGTGGAGTACGCCTTGCAGACCGGCAACGGCCGCGCGCTCTCGCTCGCGCGCCAGCTCTTCATGCGCTCGCACGGCCGGGTGTTCTGGATCCTCGGCGTGATGCAGCGCTTCTGGTACGGCAACGACCGCCGGCGCGAGCGCTTCGTCAGCATCTGCCGCGACCGCGACGTGCAGCAGCTCACCTTCGATGCCTACATGAACAAGCGCCTCGTGCGCAGCCGGCCCATGGCCCATGTGCGCATCTTCTTCAAGGACATGGCGCACCTGCTGGGCCTCGTGCGGGCATGACCGTCGAGCGTCGGCGCGGCGCCGGCCAGCGCATCTCGACCCCATGAACGCCCTCCTGCCCGCCGGCTGGGCGCTGGTCGACCTGGTGGATGCGCTGCTCGTCTTCACCGCGCTCGAGGTCGCGGCCCTGTGGGCCTGGCACCGGGCCACCGGCCGGGGCATCGCGCTGCGCGACGCGGGGGCGACGCTGCTGGCCGGCGCCCTGCTGATGCTGGCGCTGCGCTGTGCGCTCGAGCCGGGCTGGACCCTGCCCACCCTGGCCTGCCTGGCCGGGGCCG
>JBGAMJ010000001.1:0-126268 GCA_044223035.1 Piscinibacter sp. | reverse complement strand
GCGCTGAAGATCTACAAGCCCTGGCTCGACCAGACCTTCATCGACGAGCTGGGCGGCCGCGCCGAGATGTCGGCGTTCATGACGCGCTCGGGCTTCGCCTACAAGATGTCGGCCGAGAAGGCCTACTCCACCGACTCCAACATGCTCGGTGCCACCCAGCGCTGCGCGGTCTCGCGCAGCATGATGGCCTGCGGGTCGAACCAGCGGCCCTGGTACAGCAGCCGGCCGAGGCGGCGGCCGTTGTCGCGGTACTGCTCGATCGTGTCCTCGTTGTGGATGCCGGTGATCAGCCGCTCGTAGGCGATGAACAGCAGCGCGAGCCCGGGCGCCTCGTAGATGCCGCGGCTCTTGGCCTCGATGATGCGGTTCTCGATCTGGTCGCTCATGCCCAGGCCGTGGCGGCCGCCGATGCGGTTGGCCTCGGCCAGCAGCGCCACCGGGTCGGCATACACGGTGCCGTTCAGCGCCACCGGCCGGCCCTCGTCGAAGCGCACGCGCACCTCCTCGCGGGCGATCGCGACGTCGTCGCGCCAGAAGGCCACGCCCATGATCGGCTGCACGATCTTCATGCCGCTGGAGAGCTGCTCCAGGTCCTTCGCCTCGTGCGTGGCGCCGAGCATGTTGGAGTCGGTCGAATACGCCTTCTCGGCCGACATCTTGTAGCCGAAGCCGGCCTTCGTCATGAACGCCGACATCTCGGCGCGGCCGCCCAGCTCGTCGATGAAGGTCTGGTCGAGCCAGGGCTTGTAGATCTTCAGCGCGGGGTTGGTGATCAGCCCGTAGCGGTAGAAGCGCTCGATGTCGTTGCCCTTGAAGGTGCTGCCGTCGCCCCAGATGTGGACGTCGTCTTCCTTCATTGCCGACACGAGCATCGTGCCGGTGACGGCGCGGCCGATCGGCGTGGTGTTGAAGTAGGTGTTGCCGGCGGTCGAGATGTGGAACGCGCCGCATTGCAGCGCGGCGATGCCTTCGGCAACGAGCTGGGCGCGGCAGTCGACGAGGCGCGCCTGCTCCGCGCCATACAGCATCGCGCGGCGCGGGATGTCGTCGTAGTCGGGTTCGTCGGGCTGGCCGAGGTTGGCGGTGTAGGCATACGGCACCGCGCCCTTCAGCCGCATCCAATGCAGCGCGGCGCTGGTGTCGAGGCCGCCGGAGAACGCGATGCCGACCTTCTGGCCGGCGGGCAGGTTTTGCAGGATGGTGGCCATGGGCGGGCGTGGTCGGGCGTGGTCGGGCGTGTCGGGGGGAGGATGGATCGGGGCGCCGCGCTCGCGCGCGAACGCGCCGGCGGCAGGCCGCGGAGGCGGGATTATGCGGCGGCCGCCCCGCCCGGGCGCCCGGGCTGGCGCCGGGTTGACCGCGCGCAGCACGGCCGCTCGCCGCATCCGGCAGACTGCGCGCCCGACCCTGCCGGAGATCCCGCGATGCATGCGATGCAACTGCGCCGCCTCGGCGCGCCGCTCGAATGGACCGAACTGCCGGATCGTGAACCGGGGCCGGGCGAGATCCGCCTGCGGGTGTCGGCCTGCGGCGTCTGCCGCACGGACCTGCACGTCGTCGACGGCGACCTGCCGGGCCCGGTGCTGCCGATCATCCCCGGCCACGAGATCGTCGGCCGGATCGACGCCATCGGGCCGGCCGCCGCGGCGGGCGGCGGCGAGCCCCAGCCCCACCCGGAAACCGACCTCCGGATCGGCCAGCGCGTCGGCCTGCCCTGGCTCGCCCACACCTGCGGCGTCTGCCCCTGCTGCCACGCCGGGCGCGAGAACCTGTGCGACCGGCCGCTGTTCCACGGCTACACGCGCGACGGCGGCTACGCCACCGCGGTGATCGCCGACGCGCGCTACGCCTTCCCGCTCGGCGAGGCGGGCAGCGACGTGGCGCTCGCCCCGCTGCTGTGTGCCGGGCTGATCGGCTGGCGTTCGCTGGTGATGGCCGGCGACGGCCAGCGCATCGGGCTCTACGGCTTCGGCGCGGCCGCCCACATCGTGGCCCAGGTCGCCGCCTGGCAGGGCCGCTCGGTGCATGCCTTCACGCGGCCGGGAGACACCGCGTCGCAGGCCTTCGCACGCCGGCTCGGCGCGGTGTGGGCCGGCGGCTCCGACGACGCACCGCCCGAGCCGCTGGACGCCGCGCTGATCTTCGCGCCGGTGGGCGCGCTGGTGCCGCTCGCGCTGCGGGCGGTGCGCAAGGGCGGGCGCGTGGTCTGCGCCGGCATCCACATGAGCGACATCCCGAGCTTCCCGTACCGGCTGCTGTGGGAGGAGCGGCAGGTCGTCTCGGTCGCCAACCTGACGCGCCAGGACGGGCTCGACTTCCTCGCGCTCGCGCCGCGCATCGGCCTCGAGACGCACACCACCGCCTACCCGCTGCGCGAGGCCAACCGCGCGCTCGACGACCTGCGCCACGGCCGCTTCGACGGCGCCGCCGTGCTGACGGTCTGATCGTCTGATCGTCCGGTCGGCCGATGGACGGGCGCCGCGCCGCTGCGGCGGCCTGAAGCACCGGCGATGCGCCGGCCGGGTCAGCCGCCGCTGCCGCGCAGGCGGCGCAGCGTCGCGAGCGCACCCTCGTGGTCGAAGCTGCGCACCTGTGCCTCCATCGGCCGCAGCGCGTCGCCGTAGCGCCGCCGCAGCGCGCGCGCGTGGTCGCGGAACAGCGTCACCGCCTCGTAGTCGGCCGCGCGCAGCAGTGCGTCCAGCCGGTCCAGCGTGGTGTCGGGCAGGTCGTCGGCAAGCAGGCCGGCCGGCATCGTCTCGTCGCTCGGCAGTTCGTCGCGGATGCCGGCGACCACGCGCGCCAGTTCGCGCGCCACCGCATGCACCGCGTCGTCCAGCGCGCCGGCCGGCGCGGCGGCGCCGATGTGCGCCTCGAGCACGCCGGTCAGCCGCTGCAGCGCCAGCGCGCCGATCGACGCCGACGCACCCTTGATCGAATGCGCCGCCGCGGCCAGGCCGGCGTGGTCGTCGGCCGCCAGCCGCTCCTCCAGCGTCTCCGGCGAGTATTCGAAATGGGCTGAGAACTGGCGCAGCACGCGGCGGTAGACGTCGACGCGCCCGCCGAAGCGCAGCATCGCCACATCGGCGTCGATGCCGGCGACGTTCGGCAGCTCGGGTGGCGTGCGGGCACGCGGCACGTCGGCTGGCGCAGCGGCCGATGCGCCGTCCCGGCCGGCCGATGCCGCCGGGTGCGCACCCGGGGCCGGGCCGGCCGGCGGCCGGACCTGTGCGCCCGCGGGCGGACCCATGGGCAGGACGGCCGACACTCCCGGCGGCACACCGGGCGGCCCACCCGGATACGCGTCTCGGCCCTCGCCCAGCGGCGCGCCGGCGAACCCGGCCGCCGGCGAACCGGCCGGCGCCACCCCGCGCCCGCCCGGGGACGCGGCCGGCCCGCCGGTCGCATCGCCGGTCGCCCAGCGGGGCGGGCCGCCGGTCGACGTCCGCGGCCCGCCGCGGTCCATCGTCATCCAGCGCAACAGCGCGCCGTAGATCTCCGCCGGCACCACCGGCTTGGCGACATGGCCGTCCATGCCGGCGTCCAGGCAGGCGGCGCGGTCCTCGCCGAACACGTTGGCGGTCATCGCGAGGATCGGCGTGCCGGCGTGCCCGGGCAGGCGGCGGATGCGGCGCGTCGCCTCCAGGCCGTCCATGCCGGGCATGTGCACGTCCATCAGGATCACGTCGTAGCCGCGCTGCCGCGCACGCTCGACCGCCTCGATGCCGTTGACGGCCACCTCGACCTGCAGCCCGGCCAGTTGCAGCAGTTCGGTCGCGACCTCCTGGTTGACCGGGTTGTCCTCGACCAGCAGCACGCGTGCGCCCGGGCAGCGCTGGCGCAGCAGCGCCTCGGCGTCGAGCCGCGCATCGCCGGTCGGCTGCGGCGTGGGCCGGCCCTCGCGCACATGCGCGGTGAACCAGAATTCACTGCCCTGCCCCAGCGTGCTTAGCGCGCCGACCTGGCCGCCCATCATCGCGACCAGGCGCTGCGTGATCGCCAGCCCGAGCCCGGTGCCGCCGAAGCGCCGCGTGGTCGAGGTGTCGGCCTGCTCGAACGCCACGAACAGGCGCTGCAGCGTTGGCGGCGCGATGCCGATGCCGGTGTCGCGCACCGAGAAGCGCAGGGTCAGCCCGTCGCCCTGGCCGTCGTCCTCGCGCCCGGCCGGGTCCACGCGCAGCCGCACGCCGCCGTGCTCGGTGAACTTGACCGCGTTGCCGAGCAGGTTCAGCAGCGCCTGCGAGAGCCGCGTCGGGTCGCCATGCAGCGCGTCGGGCACCTCGCCGATGTCGATCGACATCGTCAGCCCCTTGGCCTGCGCCCGGTCGGCCACCAGGCCCATGCTGCGTCGCAACACCGCCGACAGCGAGAAGTCGGTGCGTTCGAGCTGGACCTTGCCGGCCTCGATCTTCGACAGGTCCAGGATGTCGTTGATGACCTCCAGCAGGTGGCCGGCCGCGTCGGTCACCTTGTCCAGCCGGTCCGCCTGCACCGCGTCGGCGGCATCGCGCCGCAGCAGGTGGGTGAGGCCGACGATCGCGTTCATCGGCGTGCGGATCTCGTGGCTCATGTTGGCGAGGAAGGCGCTCTTCGCCCGGTTCGCCGCCTCGGCGCGGTCGCGCGAGCCGATCAGCTCGGCATTCGCCAGCGTCAGCCGCATCTCGGCCTGCTTGATGTCGGTGATGTCGGACACCAGCACCAGAAAGCCCTGCACCTCGCCGTCGACGACGTCCGGGATGTAGTTGGCGAGCGTGTAGCGGGTCTCGCCGCCGGGCAGCCCGGCGCCCTCGCGCTGGAACTGGCGCCGCTCGCCGCGCAGCACGGCCGCCAGGTCGTCGGCGCTGGCGGCGAAACTCGCCTCGCCGAGCAGCTCGCGCATCGGCCGGCCGGCCATTTCCGCCTCGCTGCGGCCGAACCATTCCCGGTAGGCGCGGTTGGCGAAGCGGCAGCGTAGCTCGCGGTCCCAGTAGGCCAGCATGTCGGGCTGGTTGTCGGCCATCGTGTGGATGAAACGCTCGCTCGCGACCAGCGCCTGGTTGAGCTGCTGCAACTGCGCGGTGCGCGCGTCCACCAGCTCCTGCAGCCGGTGGCGGTGGCGGTCGAGCTCGGCGCCGATGCGCTTGTGCGCCGTCACGTCCTCGCCGATCGACAGGAAGTGCGTGATGCCCCCGTCGGCCTGGCGGATCGGGGCGGCATGCACGAACTCGTCGTAGCGCTCGCCATCGCGGCGGGTGTTGCCGTACTCGCCTGCCCACACCTCGCCGCGCAGCAGCGCCTGCCGCATCTCGGCCACCCGCCCCGGCGGGCTGCGATCGGGCTGCAGCACATGCTCGAAGCGGCCGATCGCCTCGTCGCGGTCGAAGCGGCTGATGCGCGTGAAGGCTTCGTTGACGTACTCGATGCGGCCGCCGGTGTCACTGATCACGATGCCGATCGGGCACTGCTCGACCGCCAGAGACAACTTGCGCAGCCATTCCTCGTTGACGTGGCGCTCGGTGATGTCGCTGAACGAGGTCACCACCGAGGTCATCGCGCCGGTCTGGGCATCGATCACCGGTTCGGCGTTGACCATCAGCCAGCGCAGCCCGCCGGCCGGCGGCACCACGCCGATCAGCACGTCGTGGCACGGCGCGCCGGTGGCCAGAGTGCGGCCGAGCGGCATGTCCTCGAAAGCGATCGGCGAGCCGTCCGCGCGCTGCATCTGCCAGCGCTGCTGCACCTCGCGCGTGGCGACCTGTTCCAGGTCGGTGCCGAAGAAGCGCTCGGCGCGCAGGTTGCTGCCCTTCAGCCGGCGGTCGGTGCCGAACACGATCAGCCCCTCGTCCAGCGCCGAGACCATCGAGCGGTAGAGCGATTCGCCCTCGCGCGCGGCATCCTCGGCGCGCCGGCGCTGCGTCACGTCGGTGTGCACCACGACGGCGCCGCCGGTGCGGGTCTGCAGCGGGGTCACGCTCATGTGGAACCAGCCGACGCCGCCGGGCGGATGGCAGGCATATTCCAGCGCGAACAGCGCGCGGCGCCCTGCCAGCACGTCGGCAATGCCGTCGGCCACCGCGAGCGCGGTCGCACGTTCCGGGCCGTCGGCGCCGCGGCAGACGGCAAGGTAGTTGCTGCCCACGCCGGTGCGCGCGGCAGCCATGCCTGCCGTGGCACCGTGTTCCGCGGCATGCCGCGTCCACGCGGCGTTGACGTTGACGATCGTGCCCTCGCGGTCCAGCACCGCCATGTGGTCGAGCACCGAATCCTCGACCGCCTGCACCAGCTCCGACACGTCGCGCAGCGCGCGCTCGGCCAGCTTGCGTTCGGTCACGTCGCGCACCAGCCCCAGCACCGCCCGCCGCCCGCGGTATTCGAAACGGCTCGCGCGCAGCTCCATCCACACCGGTTCAGCGCTGCCGCGGCGCAGGAACGGCACCTCGTAGTGGCCGACCGGCTCCGGCCCGTCGCCCACGCGCCGGTCGAAGCGCTCGGTCCACAGCGCAAGGAAATCGGGCGCGATGACCTGCGCGAACGTGGCGCCGGCGAACGGCTCGTCGCCCCAGCCGAGCAGCCGCGGCAGCGCCGGATTGGTGAACACGAAGCGATGGTCCTGGGCGACGAACACGCCGTCGACCATCGACTCCAGCAGTGCGCGCTGGGTCGCCTCGCTCTGCCGCAGCGCGGCCTCGTCACGCTTGCGCTCGGTGATGTTGCGGGCGATGCCGAACAGGCCGATCACCGCGCCGCCGGCGTCGCGCAGCGGGCCCTTGGTGGTGAGGAAGTGGCGCGTCCCGTCGACGGTGCTCAGCGACTCCTCGTACGCCACCACGCGGCACTCGGCGATCACCTGCGCGTCGACGGCGAGGATCCCGGACGCTTCCATGGCCGGAAACACCTCGTGGTCGGTGCGCCCGAGCACCGATTCGGGCACGGTGCCGAACAGCCGCGCGCATTCCGGGTTGCAGAACAGGTAGTGCCCGCCCAGGTCCTTCGCGAAGATCGCGTCGCCCGAGCCTTCGGCGATGCCCTGCAGCAGCGCCGTCGCGCGCAGCCGGTCGTCCTGCGCGGCCTGCACCGCACGCGCGCCCTCGAGGGTGCGCCGCTCGCGCCACAGCAGCGCGCCGATCGCCAGGCCGAGCAGCGACAGCGCGCCGGTGGAGGCGATCCAGACCTCGTCCTGCAGCGCATCGACGCGGATCTCGGCGAGATCGACATGGGCCACCAGCAGCCAGTCGGTCCCGGCGACCGGCCGCACGACGCCGAGCACCGCCCGGCCGCCGATGTCGACACCGCGCGCCGGCCGGCCGAACGGCAGCTCGCCGCGCAGCGCGCGCGCCGGCAGCAGGCCCGCGGCGCCGACACCGGCCTGCCCGGGGCCGAGCACGTCGACGATGCGGTCGCCGTCGCGCCGGACGAGCGCCATTGCCGCACTCTCGCCGGGCAGCGGCCGGCGGCCGACGGCCGCGCGCAGCAGCGCGTCCGCGTCGCCGCGCAGCAGCAGCGCGCCGCGCACCGGTCCGGCCTCGCCGGCCAGCGGCACCAGCAGTTCGAAATGGCGCCGCGGCGGCGGCGCCGAATCGGCGTGCAGGCCGATCGCCTGCACCGTGCCGCTGGCGACGGCGGCGCGCAGCGCGTCGCTCTGTTCCGGCCGCAGCGCTTCGGCGGCGCCGTCGCTGGCGTGCAGCACCGCGCCCTGGGCATCGAGCAGCACCGCGCCGCGCTGGCCGATCAACGGCGCCGCCTCGGCGAACAGGTCGACCAGCCGGTCGCGCGCGGCGAGGTCGCCGTCGTCGCGCCAGCGGCGCAGCAGCGAGGCCCAGCGCGGGCTGCGGCGCAGGTGGTCGGCCTGCCGCAGGCGCTCGCGCACCCAGTCGCCGAGCTGCGCCGCGCGCAGGTCCGACATCGTCTCGAGCTGCGCGCCGTAGCGCGCCTCGTGCTCGCGGTCGGCAAAGCGCAGCGCGGCCACGGTGACCGCGATCAGTGCCGCGGCGGCGACGACGATCGGCCACGGCAGCGCCACGCGCCAGCGCGCGCCCGGCGCGCCGGGCGCGCCGCGCCGGCGCGCCGGCGCTCGGTGGGTCGCTGCGGGTCGGCGGCGGGCGACATCGACCGGCGTCAGGGCGTCCCGGGCGACGCGGCAGACAGGGGCGCCTCGGGCGACGCCGCGTCGGCCAGGCGGCGCGCAATGTCGCAGAACTCGTCGAAGCCATCGACGAAGGCGTCCAGCAGATCGGGATCGAACTGCCGGCCGCGCTGCGACTTCATGATGGCGAGCGCCTCGTCGAATCCCATCGGCGGCTTGTAGACACGCGGCGAGACCAGCGCATCGAACACGTCGGCCACCGCCATCAGCCGGGCCGCCAGCGGGATCGCGTCGCCGGCCAGGCCGTCCGGGTAGCCGGTGCCGTCCCAGCGCTCGTGGTGGTGGTGCGCCACCGCCTTGGCGTAGGCGAGGAACTTGACCGGCTGCCGCGCGTCAGCCTCGGCACGGGCGATCGCGTCGGCCCCGAGCCGGGCATGCGTCTTCATCACCTCCCACTCCTCTGGAGTCAGCTTCCCGGGCTTGCGCAGCACGCTGTCGGGGATGCCGACCTTGCCGATGTCGTGCAGCGGCGCAGACTTGGCGATCAGCGCGATGCTGCGCTCGTCCAGTTCGTCGACGAAGCGCGGATGCCCCGCCACGCGTCGTGCCAGCGCCAGCACGCAGCCCTGCGTGCGCAGGATGTGGTTTCCGGTCTCGTTGTCGCGCGTCTCTGCCAGCCGCGCCAGCGCGCGGATGGTCACGTCCTGGATCAGCAGCGTCTCCGACATCCGGCGCGCGATCTCGGCCTCCAGGCCGGCGTTGTCGCGCTGCAGGCGCTCGCGGGCGCGCTTGAGCTCGATGTGGGTGTTGACGCGGGCCAGCACGATCGGCGGGCGCAGCGGCTTGGCGATGTAGTCGACGGCACCCAGCACCAGGCCGCGCAGTTCGTCCTCGGCGGCGTTCATCGCGGTCGCGAAGATCACCGGGATGTCGCGCGTGAGCGGGTCGTCGCGCAGGCGTTCCAGCACCTCGAAGCCGTTCATCGCCGGCATCATCACGTCCAGCAGCACCAGGTCCGGCAGCGGCTCCAGCGCCGCGAGCTGCAGCGCCCGCGGGCCGGAGGTGGCGGTGCGCACCTTGTAGCGGTCGCGCAGCAGTTCGCCGAGCACTGTCAGGTTCTCGGGGTTGTCGTCGACGATCAGCACGGTCGGTTGCGGCACGAGACTTCCCCAGTTGCCAAGGTCGGGCGATGGCGATCAGTCGCTCGCGCCGCACCCCGACGCCGCCGCGCGGCGCCGCAGGCGGCGCGCGCCGTGGCGCCTGTACCGAGCCCATGTCGGCAAACGGCGCGGATTCTGAATCGGCCCGCAGGCGCCCGATTGACCGGTGTCAATCGCTCCCGGACGAGCGCGCATTGTCCGCTCAAGTCCGCCGCCACGACGCCGAAACCGATGCTGCCGATCCATCCGCGGATGGATCGAAACCTGGAGTAGCGATGATTTCGATTCCCCAAGGCCCGCTCGCACTGCTGCTGTGGCCGGGCATGCGGCTGATGCGCGCCCTGCGATTCCCCGCCAAGATGATGTTGATGTCGGTGGTGCTGACCGTTCCGCTGGCCCTGCTGATGGGCCTGGCGCTGCGCGACGTGCATCAGGCGCTGGAAGCCACCCGGCTCGAGGCGAGCGCGAGCCCGCTGCTGCGGCTGACGCTGGACCTGGTCGCGAAGACGCAGACGCACCGCGGCCTGGTCAACCGCTCGATGGCCGGCGACGCCAGCGCCGACGCCGCGCTGGCCACGCTGCGCCCGGAGTGGAAGAAGTCGATCGGCGCGCTGCAATCGGCGATCGAGGACCGGCCGGGGCTCGACCTGAACACCGGCTGGCAGCCGGTCCGCCAGGCGCTGGATCGCCTGGCGAATGGCGAGATTCCCGCCGATGCGGCGCAGAGCTTCCGGCTGCACTCGGAGCAGGTCGAGGCGCTGCGCCACCTGGTGATGCGCAGCGCCGAGACCAGCGGGCTGCTGCTCGATCCGGAGGCGGCACCGTTCCACCTGATGCACCTGGTGGTCGAGCCGGTGCTGCCCTGGACCGAGGCGCTGGGCCAGATGCGCGGCCGCGGCGCCGCGCTGCTGCGCCGCGGCAGCGTGACCGAGGCCGACCGCGCCGAACTGCTGGTGCAAACGCGGCTGCTGGCGCAGGCCACCGGCGCCGCCGCCGACATCGCGGCCGCGCTCGGCCGCGCCGGCGAAACGCCGCCGAAGGAACTGGCGGCAGCGATCGCCCGCTCCGGCGAGTTCGCGAAGCGGGTCGAGACCAGCTTCGCCGGCGCGGCGCCGGTCGGGCAGCCCGGCCCCTACTTCGACGCCGGCACCGACGCGATCGCCGCCACCCAGGCCGCCGCGACCGCCGCCACGCAGCGCCTGCAGGAGCTGCTGGACGTGCGCGCCGACGCGCTGCAGACCCGCTGGTTCATCTCGCTCGCGATGGGCCTGGGCACGCTGTTCGGCGTCGGCTACCTGACGCTGGCCTTCTTCCGCACCTCGTTCGGCGCGGTGCGCGTGCTGCAGGGCTCGGTGACGCAGCTCGCCGCCGGCGACTTCGCCACCCGCATCCGCCTGCGCGGCACCGACGAACTGTCGGTGGTCGGCCAGTCGCTGGACGCGATGACCGGCCGCATCTCCGAGATGGTGGCCGACATCCGCAGCAATTCGTCGATGGTCGCCCAGGCCGGGTTGCGCCTGACCGAGGACACCAAGGCGCTGTCGGAGCGCACCGAATCGCAGGCCTCGAGCCTGGAGCAGACGACCGCCAGCGTGCAGGAGCTGACCTCGGCGGTGCGCCAGAGCGCACAGGGTGCCGAGGCGGCCAGCGCGATGGCCACGCAGGTGCGCGAGATGGCCGAGCACGGCGGTGCGGCGATCCGCTCGGCGGTGGCGTCGATGCAGGACATCCAGGCCAGCTCCAAGCGGGTGCAGGAGATCGTCGGCGTGATCGAGGGCATCTCGTTCCAGACCAACATCCTGGCGCTGAACGCCGCGGTCGAGGCGGCGCGCGCCGGCGAGCAGGGCCGCGGCTTCGCGGTGGTGGCGGCGGAAGTGCGCACGCTGGCGCAGCGCAGCTCGGCCTCGGCGCGCGAGATCAAGTCGCTGATCGGCACCTCGGTGCAGCACGTCGAGACCGGCGCGGCGCAGATCGACGGCGCGAGCCGCACCTTCGCCGACATCGTGTCGGGCATCCGCCAGGTGGCCGACAGCGCCGCGGCGATCCGCACCAGCACCGCCGAGCAGAGCGGCGGGCTCGACCAGATCGCGCAGGCGGTGGCCCACATCGACGAGATCACGCAGCGCAATGCGCAGATGGTCGAATCGGCGATGCACAGCTCGTCGCAGCTCAGCGACCGGGCACGGCAGCTCGCCGACGCGGTGGCGTCGTTCAAGCTGCGCCAGGGCAGCGCCGACGAGGCGCACGCCATGGTGACCAAGGCGGTGGCCGACTACCGCGCGATGGGCGCCGGCGCGCTCGCCCGCATCACCGACGCGGCCAACGGCTACACCGACCGCGACATGTACGTCTTCGCGTTCGACCGCCAGGGCATCTACCGCGCGTTCGCCGGCAAGCCGGAGAAGGTGGGCACCGCGGTGCGCGACAACCCGGGCGTCGACGGCGCCAAGCTGGTCGCCGACGCCTTCGAGCAGGCGGCGCACGGCGGCGGCTGGGTCGACTACGACTTCAGCAACCCGCAGACCGGCCAGGTCGACCGCAAGACCTCGTACGTGTCGCCGGTGACGCCGGACCTGGTCCTCGGCTGCGGCGTGTACAAGGCACGCGGCTCGGCCGGCCCGGCGACCAAGCTCGCCCCGCCCCCGGCCACGAAGCTCCGCTCGGAACAGGCGCGACAGCTCGGCGCCCGGCTGCAACACGCGCCGGCATGACGCCCGACCGGGCGCACATGGCGCCCGGCTGACCGAGGAACCGGGCGCACATCGCGCCCGGCTGACCGAGGAACCGGGCGCCCATCGCGCCCGCGTGGCGGCGCGCCGGGATGGTCAGGCTCGCGCGGGCGCGGCCGTCGCCGCGCCCGCGGCGGCCTCGGCGGCGGCACGCGCCTCGTCCAGCACACGCTGCACGATGCCGGGCAGCCGCTCCAGCGTGTACTCCTTCTGCAGCAGCGCGGAGACGCCGATCTTCGCCGCCGCGGCATGCACGTCCTCGGACAGGAAGCCGGTGCTGATCACGACCGGCAGCCCCGGCCGCAGCCGGCGCAGCTCGCGCGCCAGGTCCAGCCCGGACAGCCCGGGCATGTTGTAGTCGCTGACGACCAGGTCGGCGCCGCCGGGGTCGGCCCGCAGCGCCGCCAGCGCTTCCTGCGGATCCTCGTGGCAGCTCACGCGGTAGCCGCTGCGTTGCAGCAGGCCCTGCATCATCAGCAGCATCAGCGGGTCGTCGTCGACGCAGACGACGTGCTCGCCGGCGCGCGCCGGCGCCGGCGTGGCGCGCTCGGCCGGCGGTTCCGCCGGTGGCGCCTCGACGGCGAGCGGGAAGTAGAGGTCGAACCGGCTGCCGCGATCGGGTGCGCTCTCGACCGCGATCGTGCCGTCGTGCGTCGCGACGATGCCATGCACCACCGACAGCCCGAGCCCGGTGCCCTGCCCGACCGGCTTGGTGGTGAAGAAGGGCTCGAACACCCGCGCGCGCGTGGCCGCGTCCATGCCGCAACCCGTGTCGGCCACCCACAGGTGGGCGCAGCGGCCGGGCGGTGGCGCACCGGGGCGCGCGGCACGCCGCGGGTCGGCCGGCAGCGGCGCGAGCCCGACGGTGATGCGCCCCGGCCGCCCCTTCAGCGCATGCCAGGCATTGGTGCACAGGTTCATCACCACCTGCTGCAACTGCGTCGCGTCGGCCGCCACCGGCAGCGGTTCGTCGGCGAGCTGCAGCTCCAGCTCGACCAGCGCCGGCAGGATCGGCCGCAGCAGCCGGAGCGCCTCCTCGACCTGCGGCCGCATCGGCTGCACCACGCGGCGCGGCGGCTGGCGCCGGCCGAAGGCGAGGATCTGCTGCACCAGGCTGCGCGCCCGCGTGGCTGCCTGGCCGATCTGGTCGAGCGGCGGCAGCACCGGCCCGCCGCCGCTGACCGCATCGCGCGCCAGCGCCACGTTGCCGATGATCGCCGCCAGGATGTTGTTGAAGTCGTGCGCGATGCCGCCGGCCAGCGTGCCGATCGCCTCCATCTTCTGCGACTCCCGCAACTGCGCCTCGAGCTGCTGCCGCGTCGCCTCGGCGGCATGGCGGCGGCTGACGTCGGTGACCATCGCCAGCGTGCCGCCGGGCGTGCCGCCGGCGCTGGCCAGCGGGCTGACGGTCACCGAGACCCACAGCGTCGAGCCGTCGGGGCGGCGGAAGCGCCGCTCGCGCGGCCCGCTGCCGGCGGGCGGATCTTCCGCGGCCGCCTCGTCCGCATCGGCGGGTTCGAGAAAGTCGGCCATCGGCCGGCCGATGATCGCCGCCGGTTCGCAGCCGAGCATGCGCGCCAGCTTCGGGTTGACGAAGGTGGTGAGGCCTTCGGCATCGGTCAGCCAGACGCCCTCGTCGGTGGTCTCCACGATCTGCCGGTAGCGCTCCTCGCTGGCCCGCAGGCGGCGCGTCATCGCGCGCGCGGTCTCGTGGGCGCGCGCGCGGCCGGTGACGAGCTGGTGCGTCGTCAGCGCCAGCAACAGGCTCAGCACCACGCCCGACAGCGCGATCACCGGCGCCGCGTCGCGGCCGTGGCTCTGCTCGAACTCCGGGCGTGCGCCGACGCCCAGCGTCCAGGTGTGGCCGGCGAAGGCGATGTACTCCTGCGCGCTGTAGGCGCCCGGCCGCGGGCCGGATGCCTGCGCATCGGCACCGGTCGGGTACATCAGCGACTCGCGCGTCTGGCCGACACCGTCGTGGATGCGCACGTCGATGCCCGGCGTGCCCTCGCCGTACAGACTGGACATCAGGTCGCTCATGCGGATGCTGGCCGAGACCCAGCCGGTCAGTGCCGCGCGCCGGTCGGCCACGCTGTCGGCGGGACGGTTCGGTGCGTACAGCGGCAGCCAGATCGAGAAGCCCGGCGCGGCATCGGCGCCGTCGGCCGGGCCGGCCGGCAGGCGCGCCGAGATCGCCAGCCCGCCGGAATCGCGCGCCAGCGACATCGCGACACGCCGTGCCGGGTCGCTCCAGGCGTCCTGGCCGAGCGCGCCGAGGTTCGACGGCGTGTCCGGCGCGACGAAGGTGAGATGCCCCGTCGGCACCCCGCCGGCATCGCCCAGCGGGTGGTAGCAGATGGCCTGGATGCCGGCGAAATCGGCGCCGGACATCAGCGCGTCGACGTAGGCGGCGAAGTGCCCGCGGTCGACCACCCCGGCGGCGCGGAAAAGCCCCTGCGCGCCGCGCAGCATCTGCTCGTAGCTCGCCATGCGCTGCTCGATGCGGCTGGCGGTCTGGCGCACGCTGAAGTCGAAATCGGCGCGCAGCGTCCGCCGGCCGACCTC
Source organism: Piscinibacter sp. (assembly GCA_044223035.1). Classification (GTDB taxonomy): domain Bacteria; phylum Pseudomonadota; class Gammaproteobacteria; order Burkholderiales; family Burkholderiaceae_C; genus JBGAMJ01. Next base: position 111,755 of record JBGAMJ010000001.1, on the reverse strand, counting down.
GCGCTCGTGCGACCACAGCCAGGCGGTGACGCTCAGCGACACCACCGCGACCAGCAGCGGCAGCAGCGACGACAGGGTCGATCGGTGCGGACGCATGCCAGCGCTCAGAAACGCGTCATCGCGCGGGCCAGTTCGCGGCTGAAGTACTTCTCGAAGATGCGCTGCACGGTGCCGTCGGCCCGCATGCCGTCGACCAGCTCGCGCCAGGCCTGCTGCTGCGCCGGCGCGATCGACTGGCGCGACATGATCAGCCCGTGCGGCACCGGCGGGTCGTCGAACTCCAGCACCATCGCCTGGTCGCGCAGGCGCGCGCTCTCGAGCGCCGGGTCGTCGAAGGGCTCGACGATCATCGCCTGCACGCGCCGCTCCAGCAGCAACTGGTACAGCGGGTCGAGCTGGGTGGCGTAGACGATGCGCCCGGCGGCCTCCAGCCGGTCGACCAGGCGGTTGGCCGACGCGCTGTAGCGAAAGCCGCGGATCACGCCGGCCTTCAGCTCCGCGTTGTCCTCGAAGTCGGACAGGCGGCGCACGCCGGCATCGCGCCGCACCAGCAGGTAGTACTTGTTCGAGAAGTACCAGGCGAACGCGGCGAAGCGCTCGCGCGACTCGTTGCTGATGCCCGACAGGCTGAAGTCGAGCCCGCCGGTCTCGATGAGCTGCCAGATGCGCGCGCGCGGCATCACCGTCACGCTGATCCGGCAGCCGCTGCGGCGGATCAGCTCGTCGGCGATGTCGCGGTCGATGCCCTCGCCGGTCTGCGTCGAGTACAGCAGGCCGTGGTCGTGCAGCGCCAGGCTGAGCGTGCGGCTGCAGTCGGGGCGATCGGCAGCCAGCGCGGCCGCGGGCAGGGTGAGCGCGACGACCAGGATCCGGGCCAGAACCCCGCTCGGCATGCGGCGCGGAACGCCGGCCTGGGCGCAGAACGGAAGGCAGACCCGCGCGGCCAGTTTCGCCAGCACCCTCGAGCCCCATCGCGACGCGCGGGTCGACGGCATGCCGAGCCCGCGGGTCCACGAACCCGCCAATGACGGCAAATACGGCGGGCATGCGGCCACGGTCATCGTGCGGTTCCCCTTCCCGATGTAGTCAACGATGCCGATTCTGGTGGAAAACCGCACAGCGCAGTGGCGCGCGGCCGACGGGTGGTCAGGGCGCGACAGGCCGGACGTCGTCCAGCGGCGCCAGCAGCGCGTCCAGATCGTCGGCGCTGAACTTGACGGCGCCGGCCGCGTCGTGGCCCAGCACGCCCTCGGCCAGCGCCGACTTGCGCGCCTGCAGCTCGAGCATGCGTTCCTCGATGCTGCCCTCGACGACGTAGCGGTAGACGAACACCGGCCGGTCCTGCCCGATACGGTGGGCGCGATCGGTCGCCTGGCGCTCGACGGCCGGGTTCCACCACGGGTCGAGGTGGATCACGGTGTCGGCCGCCGTCAGGTTGAGGCCGACGCCGCCGGCCTTCAGGCTGACCAGCAGCACCGGCCGCTCCAGCGCCTGGAAGCGCCGCACCAGCGCGCCGCGCTCGCGCACCGGCGTGTTCCCGGTCAGCGCGAAGTGCGGCAATCCGATCTCGTCGAGCGCCTCGCCGACCAGGGCCAGCATGCCGGTGAACTGCGAGAACACCAGCACGCGCCGGCCCTCGTCGACCAGCGGCGGCAGCGTGTCGAGCAGCAGCTCCAGCTTGGCGCGCTCCATCGTCGGCGGGGTGCGCGCGCCGGCCACGAGCCGCGGGTCGCAGCAGACCTGGCGCAGCTTCAGCAGCGCGTCGAGGATCGCGATCTGCGAGCCGGCGAAGCCCTGGCGCTTGAGCGTGCGGCGCACCTGCCGGTCGGCGGCCACACGCACGCTCTCGTACAGCGCGCGCTGCCGCCCCTGCAAGGCGACGCGGCGGATCACCTCGGTCTTCGGCGGCAGCTCGGTCGCCACCTCGTCCTTGCGGCGGCGCAGGATGAACGGCCGCACGCGCTGCGAGAGCAGCCGGGCGCGCAGCGTCTCGCCGTTCTCCTCGATCGGCTTGCGCCAGACCCGCGCGAAGCTGCGCGCATCGCCGAGGAAGCCGGGCATCAGCAGGTCGAAGTGCGCCCACAGCTCGCCCAGGTGGTTCTCCAGCGGGGTACCGGTCACGCACAGCCGGTGCGTGGCCTGCAGGCGGCGCAGCGCGCCGGCGGCGCGGCTGCCGGCGTTCTTCACCGTCTGCGCCTCGTCCAGGATCAGCAGGTGCCAGCGCTGCGCCTGCAGCGCGTCGATGTCGCGCCACAGCAGCGGGTAGGTGGTCAGCACCACGTCGTATTCGCCGAGGCGGCCGAAGTCGCGCGAGCGCGACGCGCCCTGCAGCGTCAGCAGCCGCAGCCCGGGCGCGAAGCGCGCCGCCTCGGCCTGCCAGTTGGCGATCAGCGAGCTGGGCAGCACGATCAGCGCCGGGGCGCCTCCGGCCCGGCCGCCGTCGCTACCGTTGCTGCTGTCGCTGCTGTCGCTGCTGTCGCGACCGTCGCTGCTGTTGCCACCGTCAATGCCGTCGCCACCGTCGCCACCGTCGCTGCTGTCGCCACCGTCGCCGCTTTCGCCGCTGTCGCGACCGTCGCTGCTTTCGCTACCGTCACTGCTGTCGTTGCCCTTGCGGCCGTCGCTGCCCTCGCCTTCACGGCCCTCGCCGCCGCGGCCGCCCGCCCGGCCTTCCGCGGCCGCCGCGCCAAGCCGGCCGGCCTCGGATTCGACCAGCAGGTGGGCCAGGACCTGCACCGTCTTGCCCAGGCCCATGTCGTCGGCCAGGATGCCGGCGAGCCGGTGTTCGCGCAGGTATTGCAGCCAGGCGAGGCCCTGCGCCGGTAGGGGCGTGCGCCAGCGCCAGCGGTCGGCCGGCGGCGCGACGGCCGGCGGCGTGCCGGCCGCGCGCAGTCGCTGCGCCAGCGTCGCCAGCCCGGCCTCGCCGCGCAACTGCCAGCCGCCGCGCGCGCCGGCGCGCGCCGCCATCGTGTCGGCCAGCCCGGCTCGCAGCGCTTCGAGGCGGTGCGCCTCCCAGGTCGACAGCAGCAGCGGGCCGGCGGCACGGCGCGGCTCGGTCAGCAGGTCGACCAGCGCGCCGACGATGGCCTTCAGCGGCGCCGCCGGCGCATCGATGCGCCGCCCGCCGGGCGCACGCAGCCGCACGATGGCCGCGTCGTCGATCGCCGCCAGCTCGCGCGCATCGAGCCAGCGGGCGTCGCGCGCCAGCAGGTCGGCAAGCAGCGGCGCCAGGTCCAGCGCCTCGCCCTCGACCTCGATGCCCAGGCTCAGCAGCCACGAGCCGGTGCGCGGCGCCGAGCGCATCGCGACCAGCGGCTGCTCCCGCGGGCCGAGCGGCCCGGCCAGCTCGCGGCCGGTCGATTCCGCACCGGCCGCATCGACCACCAGCCGCCAGGCCTGCACCGGCACGCTGAAATGCGCGAAGCCCGGCTGCACGACGATCGACCAGCCCAAGGCCTGCAGGCGCGGCACCACATCGGCCCAGAAGTCGCCGAAATGCGCCTCCTCGGGCAGCGACCACAGGTTCTCGTGACCCTCGGCGGCATCCGGATGGCGCCATTGCAATGCCGACGCCGGCAGTGGGCGCAGCGGCGTGTCCCACAGTGCGTCGCGCGCCTGCGCCTCGCCGGCGAGGTCGCGCCGCAGCAGCACGCGCTCGTTCCACGCGCCGCGCAGCCATTCGTCGCGTGGCGGGCGCCGGTTCAGCACGCTGTCGGGCGCCGGCGTCTCCCAGCCCAGCCCACCGTCGGCGACGTAGGTCCAGTCGACCCGCGCCACCGTCACCTGCGCGCCACGCGGCCCGAAGCCCGGCCGCGCACGCAGGCCGAGCAGCCCGTCGCCGCGGGTCAACGTCTGCAGCGTGAGGCGCGGGCGGAAGCGGGCGGGGGTGTCGGACGGGTCAGGTGCATCGGGCGGGCCGGATGCATGGGGCACGGAAGGCATCGGCCGATTCTCGGCCGGCCGCCACGGCCAGTCTCGAAAGCACGTCTGGAGTCCATCGTGGTCGCGCTGCGAAAAGCCACACCGCGTGGCGTCCGCGCGGCGCGGCAGGCGGCATCCGCCGGGGGCTCATGCTGGGGCGGTCTCCGCTTCGCTCCGACTGCACTGTGGTGCTCGACCGGGGTCGCGTCGCAGAAACTCGCTGCGTTCGCTGCGCTCACTTCGCTCGAGACGTTCGCGCCGAGTCAGACAACGAAGCGCGCTGCGCGCGCCGACCCAGATCTCCGCTCCTCGTCGCCCCAAAAATCGCCCCCAGCGGATGCCGCCTGCTGCGCTGCGACGGTTTGTTCTTTTCGACGCGAAGAACCGACGTCTCGCGAAGGCGCGGCGGGCAGGTTCGCGGCGCGCCTTGCGAGGCGCCGAGAAGCGCAGGGCTTCGCGGCCGCGCGCGCAGCGCGCTTCGTGGTCTGACTCGTCGCAACTGTCCGAACGCAGCGAACGAAGTGAGCGTAGTGAGTTCTGCGACGGGCCACGAGACCGAGCATCGCAGGGCAGTCGGAGCGCAGCGGAGACCGCCTCGCCGAAGCGCCGCGGCGGCCTGCCCGCCCGCGCCTTCGCCGCTCAGAACGACGCGAAGGATGACGACCGAGTCCGACCGCAAGCAGCCGGAGTCAACTCACCACGTCCGAACTCTCTCAGCCCAGGTCCTGGTGCAGGCAGAGGATGTTGCCCTCGGTGTCCTCGAACCAGGCCGCTTTCTCGGCGCCGAGCACGCAGACGTGGTCGACTGTCTTCAGCCCCGGCAGGTCGTAGTCGGCGAAGACCACGCCGCGCTGCGACAGCAGGCCCACCGCGGCGCCGATGTCGTCGACGCGGAAGCTCAGCGCGGTGTGCCGCGCCAGCGTTCCCTCCGGCTTCGGGAACAGCGCGATCTCGGTGCCGCCGCATCGGTAGACGAACTTGCCGTCCGGCTTGCCGCCGACGATCTCCAGCCCCAGCACATCTTCGTAGTAGCGGCGCGCGCGGTCCATGTCCTTGACCGGCAGGATGCAGGTGGCCTCACGGCTCGGAAAAGCGGCGGTGCTCGGCGCGTTCATCCTCGACTCCTCAGGCGGGCCGGACATCCGGCTTCGCAGGTATACGCGCCGCGGCGGCCTGGGACAAGTCAGGCGTGCCCTTCGCAGCAGGCATGCCCGTCGCCGCGCGACGCGCCGGCCGTGTTCAGCCGGCGCGGCCCCCATCCACCTCGAAGTCGATCACGTGGCGGGCACGCCGCAGCGGCGTCAGCCCGGCGCTGACGGCCTGGTGCACCGGATGATGCTGGTACGCCTCCAGCGCCGCCGCGTCGTCGAAGCTCGCGATCAGGCAGACGTCGACCGACGCCGGCAGCGTGCCGCCGCGCCGCGCCAGCTCCCAGCCTCGCTGGCCGGGCACCAGCGCGCGGCAGGTGTCGAGCGCCTCGCAGAACGCCGCGGCGTCAGCCGGGTCGTGCAGCTCCCACAGCACGACGTGGCGGATCATGCGGGCACCTGCCCGGCCGTGGCGGACCCGGCGTCCGCCGCGGCGCCGATCGGGTTCAGCACGAAGGTGTGGCGCAGCACCGGGTTCGCGCCCGTCGGGATCGCCACCACCAGCGAGTTGCGCACGCCGAACACCACGTCCGAATCCAGGTAGGGGTCGCCGTCGCGGAACAGGTGCGTGACCAGCGTCTCGTGGCCCGGCGCGCGGATCAGGAAATGCACGTGCGCCGGGCGCCACGGATGGCGGCCGGTGGCGAGCAGCAACTGGCCCACCGGGCCGTCGGTCGGCACCGGATAGGCCGTCGGCACGATGCTGCGAAAGCGCAGCCGGCCTTCGGCATCGGTGCGCATCACGGCGCGGGCGCGGCGGCGCGGGCCCAGGTCGGGCTGCTGCACGTCGTACAGGCCCTGGTCGTCGGCCTGCCAGACGTCGACCTCGGCGCCGGCCAGCGGGCGGCCGTCGATCGAGGTGACGGCGATGTCCACCTCCATCGGCGTGCCGGGCGCGCCGCCGGCGATGTCGGCGCCCGCGTCCAGCCGCGGCGCATCGTCGGTGTGGAACGGGCCGAACACCGTGGCCTCGGTGGCGCCGGCCGGCTTGGCATGGTTCATCGCGACCACCAGCATCGACAGCCCGAGCACGTCGGACAGCAGGATGAACTCCTGGCGCACGTCGTTGCAGGTCTGGCCGGTGCGGGTGAGGAAGCCGATGCCGGCCATCCACTCGGCCTCGGTGAGCTGCACCTCGCGCGCGAAATCGTGCAGGTGGCGCACCAGCGCGGAAACGAGCTGCTTCAGCCGCGGGTCGGCGCAGCCCTCGAGGCGGCGCAGGAAGGCTTCGGTGATGGTGTGTTCGTCGATGTTGCGCATGCGGTCTCCGGGATGTTCGTGGAACTGTCGCTGCTCACGGGCGCAGCACCCGCTGCGTCGGGAACAGCACCCAGCCGTATCGCTGCTGCAGCCAGCCCCACAGCCCCTGCTTGAAGTACAGCGTGACGACGATCGCCAGCAGCCCCAGCCCGAGCAGGTACCAGGTGCCATAGTCGCTGAAGAACTTGTTCAGTGCCCAGAAGATCAGCACGCCGACCAGCGGCCCCTCGATGCGGCCGATGCCGCCGATCACGACCATGAAGATCGCGAACGCCGACCAGTTGACGCTGAACGCCGCATCCGGGCTGATGCGCAGGTTGCCGACGAAGTACAGCGCGCCGGCCAGCCCGGCCCCGAAGGCGGCCACCACGTAGACCGCGAGCTTCATGCGGCGCACCGCGATGCCCTGGCTCTCGGCGGCCACCTCGTTGTCGCGGATCGCCAGCAGCGCCAGGCCCTGCTTGCTGCGCAGGAACAGGGAGACCAGCGCGACGGCGGCGACGACGCAGGCGAGCGCCATCCAGAACGTGACGCTCTCGCGCGTGGCCTTCTCGATGCCGCGCAGCGCCGTCAGGCTGGTGCCGGAGCCGCCGCCGACGAAGCTCATGTTGGCGAAGCTCAGGCGGAACACCTCGGCGATCACCCAGGTGCCGATCGCGAAGTAGCCGCCCTGCAGCCGGAACGCCACCCAGGACACCGGCACCGAGATCGCCGCCGCCGCCAGCGCGGCCAGCGGCACCGCGACGAACGGGTTGACCCCCGCGAAGTTGCCCAGCATCAGCATCAGGTAGCCGCCGAAGCCGAAGAAGGCCTGCTGCCCGATCGACACCATGCCGCCGTAGCCGGCGAGCAGGTTCCACATCATCGCGAAGATGAAGTAGCAGGCGATCTCGACGAACTCGCGCATCCAGCTCGATTCGCCCCAGAACGGCAGCGAGGCGGCGAGCGCGACGAGCGCAACGCCGACGGCGAGCGCCGCCTGGCTGGCGCGCGTGCCGCGTTCGACGTGAAGATTCATGGTCCCGACCGCGGAGGCGGTGGTGGAGGAGTTGGCGGACATCGGTCTCAGCCTCGCGTCTTCGGAAACAGGCCTTGCGGCCGGACGACGAGCACCGCGAGGAACACGAGGTGCCCGAACCAGATGCCCCAGCCGGGGTCGAGGCGGAAGCCGATCTGCTGAGCGAGGCCCAGCACCATCGCGCCGACGAAGGTGCCCCAGAACGAGCCCATGCCGCCGATGATCACCGCCTCGAACGCGAACAGCAGCAGCAGCGGCCCGTCGGACGGCGACACCGTGGTGCGCATCGCCTGCAGCACGCCGGCCAGCGCGATCACGACGCAGGCGATGCCGGTGGCAAGCGCGTAGACGCGCCTGGCGTCCAGCCCCATCAGCTCGGCGATCTCCCGGTCGTCGGACACGGCGCGGAAGGCCCGGCCCAGCGAGGTGCGCGCGAACAGGCCCTGCAGGCCGGCGGTGCAGGCCAGCGCGGCAGCGAAGATCACCAGCGGCAGCACGCCGACCGAGAAGCCGCCGACGGCGAGGCTGGCGGTGTTCAGCCCGCCGGATTCGAGCGAGCGCGGATCGGCCGAGAAGACTTCCAGCAGCCCGTTCTGGATCACGATCGACAGGCCGAAGGTGACCACCAGCGAGGGCAGCGGATCGCGCCCCAGCGTGCCGTTGAGCACGTGCTTCTGCAGCAGGTAGCCGAACCCGAATGCCGCCGGCAGCAGCAACAAGGCCACGAGCGCCGGGTGCACCGCCAGCAGCGTGGTGGCGGCGATCGCCGCGAACGCGCCGAGCACGATGAAGTCGCCCTGCGCGGTGTTGGTCAGCCGCATCACGCCGAACATCAGCGACAGGCCGAGCGCGAACAGGCAGTACAGGCCGCCGAGCAGCGCGCCTTGGAGAATGGTTTCGAACATCGCGAACCTCGTCAGACGCCGAAATAGGCCTGGCTGATCTGCTCGCGGCTCAGCGCGTCGCTGCGCCCCTCGAGCGAGACCCGGCCTTCCTGGAAGCAGTAGACGCGCTGCGACACGCGCTGCGCGACCGTCACGTCCTGCTCGACGATCACGACGCTCATGCCTTCGCCGGTGATCGCCGGCATCGCGTCGTAGATCTCCTTGATCACGATCGGCGCCAGGCCGAGCGACAGCTCGTCGCACAGCAGCACCGTCGGGTTGCTCATCAGCGCGCGGCCGAGCGCGACCATCTGCTGCTGCCCGCCCGACAGCGAGGTGCCCGGCTGATGCCGCTTCTTCTCGAGGATCGGGAACATCGCGTACAGCCGCTCCAGCGACCACGGCCCGGGCCGGCCGGCGAACGCGCCCATGCGCAGGTTCTCCTCGACCGAGAGCGACGGGAACAGCCGCCGGCCCTCGGGCACCAGCGCCAGCCCGCGGCGCACGATCTCGCCCGGCGGCCGGCCGCCGACCGGCTCGCCGGCGAAGCGCACCGCATCGCGCCGCACCTTGACCAGCCCGGTCAGCGACTTCAGGAAGGTGCTCTTGCCCGCGCCGTTGGCGCCGATGATCGCGACCACCTCGCCCGGGTCGAGCCGGAAGTCGATGCCGAACAGCGCCTGGGCGTCGCCGTAGTGGGCCGTCAGCCCCTGCGTTTCCACCAGAGACATGCTCATGCTTCCATCCCCATGTACACCCGCCGCACCTCGGGGTCGTTCATCACCGCGCGCGGCTCGCCCTCGGCCAGCTTCTGGCCGAAGTTGATGACGAACAGCCGGTCGGCCACCGACAGCAGCGCGTGCACGACGTGCTCGATCCAGATCATCGTGACGCCGGCCGCCTTGATGCGCTTGAGTTCGTCGACGAGCTGGCTCGCCTCGTGCTCGGTCAGCCCGCCGGCGATCTCGTCGAGCAGCAGCAGCTTGGGCCGCGTGGCCAGCGCGCGCGCCAGCTCCAGCCGCTTGCGGTTGAGCAGCGTCAGCCCGCCGGCGGGCTTGTTGGCGTGCGGCAGCAGGCCGGTCTGGCCCAGCACCTCGCGCGCGGTGACCCAGGCGTCGGCCTCGCTCTGCTGGCCGCCGAAGCAGGCGGCGGTGACGAGGTTCTCGAACACCGTCATGTGGCCGAAGGGCTGCGGCACCTGGTAGCTGCGGCCGATGCCCCCGCGGCAGCGCTGGTGCGGCTTCATCGCGGTCACGTCGCGGCCTTCGTACTCGACGTGGCCGGCGTCCACGCGCACGTCGCCCGAGATCAGGTTGAACAGCGTCGTCTTGCCGGCGCCGTTGGGGCCGAGGATGCCCAGCGTCTGGCCGGGCTCGACCGACAGCGTGATGTCGTCGGTGACCTTCAGCGCGCCGTAGGACTTGCTGACGCCGCGGAGTGCGAGCAGTGGCATGACGTCTCCACCCTCTCAGATCAGCTTCAGGCTGCCGCCGGTCGGGATGTTCTTCGCGGCCTCGTTGTTGACGATGACCAGTTCGTACTTCGTCTTCGTGCCCTTGACCCACTGGCCGAGCACCAGCGGCGTCTTGCTGACGTTCTTCATCGGGCCGGCACCGCCCCACTTGACCGGGCCGACGACGGAGTCGATCGAGGTCGCCGCCACCGCGTCGCGCACGTCCTTCGCCGCCAGCGACTTGGCGCGCCCGAGCGCGCTGGCCGCCACCTCGAACAGCGCATGCGCGAAGCCGATCGGCTGCGTCCACTGCTTCTTCGTCTGCGACTCGTAGGCCTCGGCCAGGGCCTTGGCACTCTGCTTCGTCAGGCTGGAGGCGAACGGGTGCGACGGGCTCCACCAGACCTCGGTCGTCAGGCCGTCGCCCAGGTCGCCCAGCGCCTCGATCGCGCCCGGGAACAGCAGCGCCTTGCCGAGCGTGATCACCTTCGGCTTGAAACCCTGCTGGCGCGCCTGCGTCAGGAAGGTCTTGGCGTCCGGCGGGATCACGACGCCGGTGACGATCTCCACGCCGTCTTTCTTGAACGCGGCGATCTGCGCCGAGAAATCCTGCGTGCCGTTCTGGAAGCGGCCCGGGTCGGTCAGCGTGTAGCCCATGCCGGCCAGCGGCTTCGGGAAGCCGAGTTCCTTGTCGCCCCAGGCGTTGCCGTCGCCGTCGTTCGGGAACAGCCCGCCGACCTTCTTGTTGGTGGCGACGCTCTTCCAGCCGTTGGTGAAATTGGCGATCACGTCCTCCAGGCCCCAGAACATGTGGTACGTCCAGGCGAAGCCCTTGGCCGGGTCGCCCTTGCGGCCGAAGAACCACGGCTGCCACGGCACCACCGTGGACACGCAGGGCACCTCGTTGAGTTCGCAGACGTCGCTCACCGGGTTGGCGGTCTCGGGCGTGCCGGCGGTCAGCACCAGCGCCACCTTGTCCTTGAGCACCAGGTCGTTGGCGACCTCGCCGGCGCGGTTCGGGTTGCTCTGGCTGTCCTTCAGCACGATCTGCACCGCGTACTTCCTGCCGCCGACGGTCAGGCCGTCCTTGAACGCGGTCTTCATCTGCTCGATCACCCACTTGTCGGCCTCGCCGAAGGGCGCGAGCGGGCCGGTCTGCGGCGAGACGTAGCCGATCTTCAACGTGTCGGCGGCCCACAGCAGCGGGTGGGCGGTGGCGGCCGCGGCGGCGGCGCCGGCTTGGATCAACTGGCGGCGGGTGATCGTCATCTTGTGTCTCCTGGGCAGGTTGCTTCTTGGGCCCGCGCGGTGCGGTGCAGGGTGGCGCGGGGTGTGGCGCGGGATGGTGTGGCCGGGATTCGTCCGAAGCGGGGTGCTCAGGGCGGCGTGCCGTCATAGGCGTGCTGCAGCAGCGCCCGGATCGCGGCCCGCTCGAGCGGGCGCGGGTTCGGGTAGGGCGTCTGCACCGCGAGGTCGGCGGCGCGGTCCAGGCCGTCGGCCGGCATGCCGATGTCCTTCAGCGCGGTCGGCGCGCCGTGGCGACGGGCGAGCTCGAACACCGCGCGCGGCGCGTCGGCGGCGACAACGCCCGGCCCGAACGCCCGCGCGATGCGCGCCATCGCCTGCGACGCACGCGCGGCGTTGTAGGCCAGCGCGTGCGGCAGCACCACGGTGTGCACCTCGGCGTGCGGCAGGTTGAAGCTGCCGCCGAGCGTGTGGCACAGCTTGTGGTGCAGCCCCATCGACACATGGCCGAGCACAGCACCGCACAGCCAGGCGCCGTACAGCGCGTCGCCGCGCGCCGAGAGGTCCTGCGGGTCGGCCGCCAGCCGCGGCAGCGCCGCCACGGTCGCGCGGATGCCCTCCTCCGCCATCAGCGCGAGGATCGGGTTGCCGTCATGCGCGTACAGGCCCTCGGCGGCGTGGGCGATCGCGTTCAGGCCGCTGGTCACGGTCAGCCCGAGCGGCAGCGTCAGCGTCAGCGCGGGGTCGTAGATCACCGTCTTGGGCAGCACCCGCGGGTCGCGCCCGGTCTTCTTGACGCCAGCCTCGGTCAACCCATAGATCGGCGTCATCTCGCTGCCGGCGTAGGTGGTGGGCACGGCGACGATCGGCAGCGAGCCTTCGAGCGCGATCGCCTTGCCCAGGCCGGTGGTGGAGCCGCCGCCGATCGCGATCGCACAATCGGCGCCGAGCCGCTGCGCCTCGGCGCGCGCCTCGCGCGCGGTCTCGATCGGCACATGCATCACCGCCCGCGGGAACAGCCCGGCGCAGCGCTCGCCGATCAGGTCGGCCACGCGCTGGGCGGACGCCTGCTGCTCGGGCGTCGACAGCACCAGCGCGCGGCGCGCGCCCAGGCGCTCGATCTCGTCTGGCAGGCGCGCCAGCGCACCGGCGCCGAACACGACGCGCGGGATGTGCGCCTCGAACGCGAATTCCAGCATCGGCGACGGCGTGGCAGTGGTCATGCTCATGAACGCTCTCCTGGTTCAGCCGCGCGGATACCACGGCGGGATCTGCGCATCGACATTCACCCAGACGCTCTTGACCTGGGTGTACTCGCGCATCGCGTCGAAGCCCATCTCGCGGCCGTAGCCGCTCTGGCCGACGCCGCCGAACGGCGAACCCGGGTTGACGCGCTTGTAGCTGTTGATCCACACCATGCCGGCGTGCAGGTCGCGCGCGACGCGGTGGGCGCGCTGCAGGCTGGAGGTCCACAGCCCGCTGCCCAGGCCGTAGTCGGTGCCGTTGGCGATCGCCAGCGCCTCCTCGTCGGTCTTGAAGGTCAGCACGGTGACGAAGGGGCCGAACACTTCCTCCTGCGCAATGCGGTCCTTGAACGAGCGCGCGCGCACCACCGTCGGCTCCACGTAGCAGCCCGCCGCGAGCCCGGCCGCCGACGGCGCCCGGCCGCCGGCCAGCACCTCGCCGCCCTGCTCGCGCGCCACCTCGCAGTAGCTCAGCACGCGGTCACGGTGCTGGGCGCTGGTCAGCGGGCCCATCTCGGTGGTCTCGTCGAGCGGGTTGCCGAGGCGGATCGAGCGCGCGATCGGCAGGAACTTGTCGAGGAAGGCGTCGGCGATCTTCTCGTGCAGCACCAGCCGCGAGCCGGCGATGCAGGCCTGGCCCTGGTTGTGGAAGATGGCCCAGGCGCTGCCGTTGACGGCGGCGGCCAGGTTGGCGTCCTCGAACACGATGTTCGGCCCCTTGCCGCCGAGCTCGAGCTGCACCTTCTTCAGGTTGCCCGCGCTCGCCTGCACGATGCGCCGGCCGGTGGCGGTGCTGCCGGTGAACGCCACCTTGGCGATGCCCATGTGCTCGGCGATCGCCTGGCCGGCCACGCTGCCCAGCCCCGGCACCATGTTGACCACGCCGTCGGGCAGCCCGGCCTCGCTCATCAGTTCGGCGATCTTCAGCGAGGTCAGCGGCGTGATCTCCGCCGGCTTCATCACGATGGTGTTGCCGGCGGCGAGCGCCGGCGCCATCTTCCAGCTCGTGAACATCAGCGGGAAGTTCCACGGCACGACCTGGCCGACGACGCCCACCGGCTCGCGCAGCGTGTAGTTCAGGAAGCCGGCCTCGACGGGAATCGTCTCGCCCTGGAACTTGTCGGCCATGCCGCCGAAGTAGCGGAAGCAGGCCGCGGTGCGCGGCACGTCGAGCATTCGCGAGTCGCGCAGCGGGTGGCCGGTGTCCAGCGATTCGAGCCGCGCCAGCTCCTCGGCGTTGGCTTCGATCAGGTCGGCCAGGCGCAGCAGGATGCGCCCGCGGTCGGCCGCGGCCATCCGGCTCCAGGCGGGGAAGGCGCGGTCGGCGGCGGCGACGGCGCGGTCGACGTCCTCGCGGCCGGCCATCGCCACGTCGGCGATCGGCGTGTTGTCGTGCGGGTTCAGCGTGGGCTGAGTTTCGCCGCTGGCGGCATCGACGAAACGGCCGCCGATGTAGAGCTGGTGGCGGATCGGGGACGTCAGGCCGGCGGCCTGCTGGATGGCTTCGAGGTTCATGGCGGGGGCGCTCGTCGGTGGGCGGGGCTCGTCGGGGAAATCGGGGGAAATGGGGAGGCAGCTCAGCGGGCCGCGGTCTGGCCGGCGAGCCAGGGGTAGCGCGCGGTGTCGCGGCCGGCGTAGTCGGGGTCGAGGTAGATGAAGCAGCGCTGGATCAGCCAGTCGCGGATCTCGAACACGTCGCACCAGCGGCCGGCGCCCCATTCGGGCACGCCGGCGCGCCAGGGGCCGTCGACGTGCTCGCCGTGGCTCGTGCCCTCGCACACCAGCAGGTCGCTGCCGGAGAAGATCCAGTTGAAACCGGCGTAGTGGTGGACGATCGATTTCCCGCGGCTCGCCAGGTCGCCGAACATGCGGCCGATCTGGTCCTTGCCGGTGGCGAGGCCCCATTTCGGGAAGTAGACCTGGGCGTCGCTCGCGAACAGGTCGAGGATCGAGCCGCCGGTCGACGTGACGCCGCCGTTGTCGTACGCCTTCAGGTATTCGAGCGCCACGGACTTGCGTTGCTCGTCGGTCATCGTTTGACGCGTGAGTGCCATCGCTGTCTCCTTCAGGGGGTGTAGACGTCAGTTGAGCGTTTGCAGGTACTTGATGAGCTCGGCCCGCTTCTTCGGGTCGTCCTGGAAATAGACCATCCCGCTGCCCGGCGCGACGGCCTGGGTGTCGGTCAGCCAGCGCTCCAGCAGCGCGCGGTCCCAGGTCTTGCCTTGCATGGCGTCGACATAGGGCTTGGAGAACTCGAAGCCGGCGGCGCTGGCCGCCGGGCGGCCGAGCAGGCCGAACAGATTCGGGCCGACACCGTGGCCCTCGCCCTTGGCGAAGCTGTGGCACTGGGCGCAGGCGTTCTGGGCCAGGCGCTGGCCGATCGAATCGGCGGCCTGCGCGGTGCCGGTGGCGGCGAGGAGAGCCAGCGCGGCGGCGGCAACGTTGGCGGCGGCGTTGGCGGCGCGGGTGAAGCAGCGGTTCATCGTTCGCTCCTTCACGCGGCGCGCCGGCCCGCCGCGGCCGACGATGCCGGCTTCTCGGCCGATGCCGCCTGCGCCGCGCGGTAGGCAAAGGCGATGATCGGCCCGAGCGTGGCGCCGCCGGCCCAGTAGGCGCGGCCGGACGCCGACGCGACGCAGTTGCCCACGCCGTACAGCCCGGGGATCGGCCGGTCGGCGGTGTCGAGCACGCGGCCGTGGCTGTCGGTCTTGGGGCCGCCCTTGGTGTCCAGCGTGCCGGCCACCACCAGCGCGGCGTAGTACGGGCCGGCGTCGGCCAGCGGCCACATCGTCGGGTTGGCGCGGCCGGGCTCGTCCTTCACGTCGCCGTTGAAGAGCTGCTCCACGACGCGCTCGCCGCGCCGGAAGTCGAGATCCTTGCCGGTCTTCGCGAACTCGTTGAAGCGCGCGACCGAGGCCTGGAGCTGCGCCAGGAAGTCCGGCGCGAGCTTCACGCCGCCGGTCACGCCGGCGTATTTCGCGAGGCGCTCGTCGATTGCCTTTGCCAGCTCGGCAAGCGTGCCACCGCGGATCACGTGGCGGTCGTCGGTGCCCTTGGGCACGATCAGCCGGCCGTATTCGGCGCTGGCGGAATGGTCCTGCGAGCGCTGGTCCCAGATGGCGATGCGCACCAGGTTCGGGTATTCGGCCTTCGCGCCGTCCCATTCGAAGAAGGTGTGGGCGAGTTCGTTGTACTGCAGCTTCTCGTTGACGTTGCGGCGGCCGTACTTGTTGACCCACAGCATCGAATCGCCGGCCACCGAGAACATGCCGGAGATCGAGCCGTCGCGCGCCACCGCCTTCTCGAGCGGGATCGGGCACATCCAGGCGTAGTTCATGTTGCGCAGCTGCACGCCCAGCGGCGACGCGAGCTTCACGAAATCGCCCTCGTTGCTGGGCGCCGCGCAGCCGCCGTAGATCGGGCCGTTCAGGAAGTTGCGCCGCAGCTCGACGCTGTGCGTGAAACCGCCGGTGGCGAAGACCACCGCCCGGCGCGCGCGCAGCCGGATGGTGGCGCCCAGGTCGTCCTGCGCCTCGACGCCGATCACGCGGCCCGACGCGTCCTGCAGGATCTTCGTGACGCGGATGCCGGTGCGGATCGCGATGCCTTCCTGCCGCGCCTTGGCCGACATCGTGCGGATCGCCACGCGCCCGCCGTCGGACATGCTCGGCAGCGCGTCGGCCGGCACCAGCACGCGGCCCTTGGGCGCCTTGTCCTCGGGCAGCTCGGCGAAGTAGTCGGGCACGTCGGCCACGTGGCGGTAGGTCAGCGCGCCCTTGCTGGCGAGCAGTTCGGCGGCCGGCGAGGCGCTGTCGTAGATCGCCTCGCACATCTCGTATTCCCAGGCCGACAGGCCGTAGCGCGGCGCATTGGGGTCGTAGCCCTGCGGGAGCGTCAGGCGCGCCACGTACTTCAGGAAGTCGGGCTTGGGGTCGGCGATGCCGGCCTTCTTCATCGCCTCGTTGTTCGGCACCCAGTACCAGAACGCCGCCTTCGACGTGGTGCCGCCGATGCTGCCGGCCTTCTCCAGGATCACCGCGCTGCTGCCCTGCCAGCGGGCGAACAGCGCCGTGGCCAGGCCGCCGCAACCGCTGCCGCAGACGACCAGGTCGTGCTCGCTGTCGAACTTGAGGTTGGCGGCATCGGCGCGCTCGGCGACGAAGCCGAGCGTGGCCGCGGCGGCAGCGGCCGAGCCGGCGCCGGCGCGCTTGATGAAATCACGGCGCGACGCGGCGGGCCGGATCTCGGGGGTGGCATCGGTCATGGCGGTGTCTCCGTGTTCGGGCGGCACGCCGGGCAGGCGTGGCCGTGCATCGCGGCCCTGGCGGCCTGCGATCGCAGCGTGGAATCGGTGGTGGGGGCGGCGGCCGCGCCCGCTCGGGCGCGGCGGTCAGCGCGGCGCGGTCAGAACTGGACCGGCACCTCCGGCGCCTCGCCCTTCTGGATCTCGTAGACCAGGTTCGGCGACCCGTTCTCCCAGACCAGCAGCATCGAGCGCTTGGGGCTGAAGCCCTGGTGGCGGCAGTAGGCCGGCATCGCCGCCATGTCGCCCGCCTTCATGATCACGCGCGCCAGCGGCTTGCCGGTGTTCTTGTCGCCGCAGTCCCAGTGGATCTCGTCGGTCATCTGGAAGAACCACTCGACGCGGTCGTTGCCGTGGATGATCGGCAGGATGTGCTCCTCGGTGGTCGGGCACATGAAGCTGTACTTCACGACCGAGGTGAAGCTCGGGTTCCAGGTCACCTGCGAGCGGCTGAGGAAGCCGAACAGGTTGAACGCGTGCACGTCGTTCTCGAAGCCGGGCTCGGGGTGCAGTTCCGGCTGCTCCTGCGGCACGTCGGCAAAGGCGCGGTTGATCGGGGCGCCGCGCTCGTCGGTGCGCAGGTTCAGGTCGTCCTTCAGGCCGACGCAGCGCTTGGCGAGTTCGCGCGCCCGGGTGATCTTGGCGGTGTTGTTGCCGTTCTTGCGGCCGTAGGGCGAGCCGGTTTCCTGCGGCGCGGCGAAGGGGTCGAAGCTCTCGTTCGTCCAGTCGTCGAGCATCTGCTCGAAGACGGCGCGGATCTGGTCGGTCGGGAAGTTCTCGAGGCGGTCGATGCCGGCCTCCTTCATCGTGCCGTTGTACGAGCCAGCATAGAAATCGACCGTCTTGTAGTGGTTGACGGTGCCGACCACGTTGTCGAAGTTGACCCAGCCGTAGAAGAAGCCCCAGGCCACGTCACGCATCAGGGCGCGCAGGTAGTTGCCGGCGTCCATCGTGTGGCTCATCGGGCGGCCGTCCTTCGTGCTCCAGCCGACGTGGACGAAATACTCGTCGCGGCGGAAGCTGAATCCTCCGAGCGTGAAGCTCTTGTAGCCGAGGGTGGCGTCGGGCAGGCTGGCGGCGACCGGGGCGAGTGCTGCGGGTGCGTTCATCATGAAACTCCTGGCGGGATGGCGGAATCAGGCGACCTGGCAGATCTCGGCCCAGCGTTCGACGCTGAGATCGCCCTTGCAGGTCTGCAACACCACGACGCCGGGCTCGGCGCTGCGGAACTGGTAGGCGGCGTTCTTCGGCAGCAGCGCCTGGTGGCCGCGGCGCAGGCGCATCCAGCCCATCTTCGTGCCCTGCGGATCGCCCTCGACGAGCACCGCGCCGTTGTGGTTCTCGTCCGGCACGCGCTGGCCGGCATCGAGCTGGATCAGGTGGACGTCGACCTCGCCGTCCATCACCAGCGCGAATTCGTCGTGCGCGCAGGTGAACCATGGCGAGTCGCCCTCGGCGCGCACCGTCTCCAGCACGTAGATCTGGTTCTGCCCGAACACGACCCGTTCGTAGGGCCGGCTCTTGCTCGCAATCTCGAAACAATTCGAGAAGGCATAGTTCTTCACGTCGTCGGCGATCGGCTGCACGCCGCCTTTTTCGAAGTGCTTCAACGAACCGAATCGGGTGGTGTACGTCACGTTGCTCACGTCTCGCTCCTGGGGTTGGCCTGTCGGATGCAAAGAAGTCTAGGCAGGCGGACCCCGAACCAGTAGACGCCGCGGGACGACTTGATTGTTCGATGAGTCCGAACAATTGCTCGGGATAACCCGGGTGTGAGGGCCACCGCGGTCGTCTGCGAGCGTCCGTGCCGAGGGAAAGCGGCGCCGGAACGAAAAAGGCACCCTGTCGGGTGCCTTTTTGTCGCGGCGCCGCCGGTGTCGCCCGGCGCGCGGTAGCGGTGGCTCAGCGGCCGCTGGAGCGGCGGCGGGCGATGAAGCCGACGCCAGCGAGGCCGGCCAGCATCAGCGCGTAGGTCGAGGGCTCGGGAACGGCCGGCGCCAGGTTGGCGGCGACGTCCGGGCCGACGGCGCTGACCGTGGCGCTGTACTTCACGATCGTGCCGTTGAACGACACATCGGCACTGATCTTGGCGCCGACGAACTCGCTGACGACCGCGCCGTAGTTCGGGTTGGCTGCGGTGTCCGGATCCCAGGAGAAGCGGAAGGTCTCGTACGGGTTGTAGCCGGTGAAGTTGAAGCCGAAGACGCTGTCGCCAACCGAACCGAACAGCGTGGCGGTGCCGCCGAACAGCAGCGAGACGTCCTGGCTGTTCAGGCCGCCGAACACCAGCGGGGTGGCGGTGCCGGTCAGGTCGATCGTCAGCGACAGGATGTCGCCGCTGGTGCCGTTGAACGCGACCGTGTTGAACGCGAAGCTGTTCAGGGGGCCGGGATTGGCCAGCAGGATGGAACCCGCCGCGCTCGCCGCGACCGACGAAACCGCCAGTGCCGCGGCGATCAGGGTTTTCTTGAACATGCAGACTCCTGAGATGTATCCAGTGGAATGGGAAGCGCCGGAATGGCCGCTGAGCAACACTGTAAACATCGGCACGTGACAAGCAACATGGCGCGCGTAAGAGTTTCAGCTTGCGGCCCCTTCATTCGTGGGGGGCACCATAGCGATGCATGTCACCGAAAGTAGACCGTCACGTGTCGCGCGGCGGACACGGTTGCGTCGCACGGTGTGAAACCCGCCCGGTCTGTGTTGGCGGACCCGTGGGGTCGCGGCGAACACCCGACATCGCCGCTGTGCCTGCCCGGCTAACCGGCGCGGCGCGCCGCTTCCCGCAGCACCGCGATCGCCTCCTCGCCCAGCACCGGGCCGTCGACGCGCACGGGCGGATGCGCGCCGGAGTACACCTCGCGGCTGCCGATCGGCAACACGCTGCCGCCGAGTTCGCGCCGGATGTCGGCCTGCGACGCCGCGTAGACGACGCGGGACACGCCGGCCCAGAACATCGCGCCGGCGCACATCGCGCACGGCTCGCCGCTGGCGTAGACCGTGCTGCCGATCAGCGCCGCGGCGCCGTGCTGCCGGCTCGCTTCGCGCACCAGCACCATCTCGGCGTGGCCGGTGACGTCGCGCCGGGTGTTCTGGTCGTTGCCGGCGACGAGCAGGCGCTCGCCGGCGCCGGACACCAGCGTCGCGCCGAACGGCATGTCGCCGCGGTCGAGCGCGGCCTGCGAGGCTTCGATCGCGAGGCGCATCGCGGCGGCGTCGCGACCGGCGTCGACAGCGGCAACGGAAACGGAAACGGCATCGACGGCGCCGGCCGGAGGGGTCGATTCGGGCATCGGGGTTCTCCTTTCAGATCTCATCGATCGGTGTCGAGCGCGAATCGCTCTCGGCCGCGCCGACGACGGCGAACCGGTCGCTCGTCTTGACGTAGAAGCTCGCGCCGAAGCGCCCGACCGGGTGGTAGTCCTGCAGGCGCACGCGCCAGCGCTCGGTGTCGACCAGGCCGTCGCGCACCGCCAGCCATTTCACGCGGCCGATGAAGACGTAGCGGCTCTCGGTCTCCAGCTTCTCGTGCAGCACGCACTCGAAGGCCACCGGCGCCTCGACGATCCGCGGCGGCGCAACGGTCTTCGACGGCGTCGCCGTCAGCCCGGCGTGCGCGAGTTCGCTCGACGAGGGCGGCAGCGAGTCGCCGCAGGCATGCATCTGCGCGACCATCGCCTCGTCGGTCAGGTGCACGACGAATTCGCCGGTGCGCAGGATGTTGGCGGCCGTGTCCTTCAGCCGGCCGTCGTGCAGCCGGTTGATGCTGACCATCACGATCGGCGGCTCCTCGCCCAGCATGTTGAACATGCTGAACGGCGCGGCGTTGACGGTGCCGTCGGCACCGACGGTGGTGATCAGCGCGATCGGCCGCGGCACGATCAGGCTGGCCATCAGCTTGTAGCGCTGGTAGGCGCCGATGCTCGAGAAATCGATTTCCACCGGGGCTCCTTCGGGGTTGGTCGGCAGCGTGGGATGCGCCATCTCAGGGCTGCCGGCCCTGGATGCCTTGCACGTACCACTTCATCGTCCAGAGTTCGGACTCGGGCAGCGTCTGCCCGGCGGCCACCTTCAGCACGCCGGACTGGTCGGCGATCGGGCCGCTGAACGGGTGGAAGCTGCCCGCGATGATCGCCGCCTTCTTCTGCTCGACCAGCGCGACGACGTCCTTCGGCAGCGACGGGTTCAGCGGCGCCAGCTGCACGATGCCTTCCTTCATGCCCCACTTCGTGTCTTCGGCCTTCCACTGCCCGGCCAGGCGCTGGCGCACCTTGTGCACGTAGTAGACGCCCCAGTTCAGCGTGTTGCCGGTCAGGTGGGCAGCGGGGCCGAAGCGCGTCATGTCCGAATCCTGGCCGAAGGCGTACAGGCCCTTGGTCTGCGCGAGCTGCACGATCGCCGGCGAGTCGGTGTTCTGGTACATCGTGTCGGCGCCCTGGTTGATCAGCGTCTGGGCGGCCTCGCGCTCCTTGCCGGGGTCATACCAGGAGTTGATCCAGACCACCTTGGCGCTGACCTTCGGATTGACGCTGCGCGCGCCGTGCACGAAGGCGCCGAGGTTGCGGATCACCTCGGGGATCGGGAACGGCGCCACGTAGCCGAGCGTCTGCGTCTTCGTCATGCGGCCGGCGATCAGCCCGAGCAGGTAGGCGCCCTCGTAGAAGCGGGTCTGGTAGATGCCGACGTTGGGCGCGGTCTTGTAGCCGGAGCAATGCTCGAACGCCACCTCGGGGAATTCGGCCGCGGCGCGGATCGTGGGCTCCATGAAGCCGAACGAGGTGGTGAAGATCATCGTGCAACCGTCGCCGACGAGCTGGCGGATCACCCGCTCCGCGTCCGGCCCCTCGGCCACCTTCTCGACCGCCACCGTCTCGACGCGGTCGCCGAACTCTTTCTCGACCATGCGCCGGCCCAGCTCGTGCTGGTAGGTCCAGCCGACATCGGCGATCGGCCCCGGGTAGACGAACCCGATCTTCAGCCGCGCCGGCGCGGCGGCGCGGGCGATCGACGGGAGCAACCCGGGAAGGACGGCCGGCGCGGCACAGGCCAGGCCGGAGGCGAGAAGTCGGCGACGTTGCATGGCGAACACTCCTGCATCAGCGACGACCGGAAGGTGATCGTCAGATCGTATACATGCACTTCACATGCCAACGGCAATTGGCGAATGATTCATTGTAAATCAACGACTTAGTGGATATCACAATTTTGTGTACATCACACCACTGGTGCGCGCGCACCGGCGCAGGGCGCCGACAGCGCCGGCGCGCCCTCTGCAGCGCCCTTTCAGCGTGCGGCGGCGTTTTCGGCCTCGGCCGGCAGGCGCAGCCGCGCCTCCAGGCCGATCAGGTGGCGATCCATCTCGGCGGCGGCGGCGTCGCCATCGCGCAGTTCGAGCCAGTGGACCAGGCGCTCGTGCTCGTCGTGCTCGCAGGTGGCCTCGCCGGGCGCCTCGTACATCGCAACGATCAGCGAGCAGCGCGTCATCAGCTCGGTGAGCATGCGGCGCAGCACTGCGTTGCCGCACAGGTCGGCCAGCGCGAGGTGGAAGCCCCCGGCCAGCGCCACCCAGCGTGCGTGGTCGTGGCCGTCGAGCGCGGCGTGCTCGGCGCGCAGGCGCTCCTTCAGGCGGTCGACGTCGCCGTGGGCGATGCGGCGCGCCACCTCGCGCACGATTGCCGCCTCGATCACGCGGCGCGCAGCGAACACGTCGCGCGTCTCCTGCGGCGTCGGCGACGCGACCGTGGCGCCCTTGTTCGGGACGATGACGACGATCTCCAGCTCCGACAGGCGGTGCAGGGCCTGGCGCACCACGGTGCGGCTGACCTGGTACTGGTCGCACAGGCTGGCCTCGCCCAGCTTGGCGCCGGGGCGCAGGCGGCCGTGCATCACGGCGTCGAACAGCGCCTCGTAGATCGGCTGGTCGAGCGTCGCCGCGGCGGCCGGCTGGCTGCGCGCGACGGGCGTGCGCGCCGCCGCCGGCCGGGGCGCGGCGCGGCGGCGGGGGGAATCGGTGCGGGCGGTCTTGCGCGCAGGTTCGCTCGTCATCCGCCGCGGCCTACTTCGCGAAGAGCTGGGACAGGTCGCCGAAGGCCTTGAACTCGAGCGCGTTGCCGGAAGGGTCGAGGAAGAACATCGTCGCCTGCTCGCCGACCTGCCCCTTGAAGCGCACGTGCGGCTCGATCACGAAGCGGGTGCCGGCGGCGCGCAGCCTGTCCGCCAGCGCTTCCCAGTCGGCCATCGGCAGGATCGCGCCGAAGTGGCGCACCGGCACGTCGTCGCCGTCGACCGCGCTGGTCTGGCGGTGGCCGATCTCGTCGGGCGCGAGGTGGGCGACGATCTGGTGGCCGTGGAAGTCGAAATCGACCCAGCTCTCGCTGCTGCGGCCCTCGGGGCAGCCGAGCAGCTCGCCGTAGAAGCGGCGCGCCGCGGCCAGGTCATGCACGGGAAAGGCCAGGTGGAACAGCGCCGGGCTCGGCATCGCAATCTCCTGCAATCGGGCGGAAGCCTCGATGGTAGGCCCTGCGCCGGCGCGGCCGAGGCGCGCTGCCTATGATCGGGCGCCTTGCCGCAGGACTTCCGTTGAGCGCCCGACCTCCCCTCCCCCTGCCTGCGAGCCGGGATCCTGCCGCGGCGCCGGTCCCGGCGCCGGCACCTGTATTGGCACCCGCCCGCCGGCGCGCCGCGATGCTCGCGGTGATGACGACGATCCTGCTAGGAGCGCTCGACCAGACCATCGTCGGCGTCGCGGTGCCGGCCATCGCGCGGCAGCTCGGCGGCTTCGAGTGGATGGCCTGGGTGATCTCGGGCTACCTGGTCGCGTCGACTGTCGTGACGCCGCTGTACGGCCGCTTCAGCGACCTGTTCGGCCGCCGCTCGATGATGGCGCTGGCGATCGCGATCTTCCTCGTCGCGTCGGTGGCCTGCGCGCTGGCGCAGAGCCTGCCGCAGCTCGTGCTGGCGCGGGTGGTCCAGGGCATCGGCGGTGGCGGGGTGCTGTCGATGGCGCAGGCGGTGATCGCCGACATCGTGCCGCTGCGCGAGCGCGGCCGCTACCAGAGCTACATCAGCATCGTCTGGGCGGTCGCCAGCATGCTCGGACCGGTGATCGGCGGCATCCTGACCGACTACCTGTCGTGGCCGTGGATCTTCTGGATCAACCTGCCGGTGGGCGGCGCCGCGCTGGCGCTGGTCTGGGTGACGCTGGCCGGGCTCGACCCGCCGCGCGGCCGGCCACGCATCGACGTGGCGGGCAGCCTGCTGCTGGTCGCCGGGCTGACGGCGCTGCTGCTGCCGATCACCCGCGTCGGCCAGGGCGTCGCGTGGAGCGAACCGGCCAACCTCGCCGGCTGGGCGCTGGCGGCGCTGCTGCTGGCGGCCTTCGGCTGGCAGGAGCGGCGGCATCCGGCGCCGATCGTGCCGCTGGGCCTGCTGCGGTTGCGCGCGGTGGTGGTCGGCTGCGTGCTGCTGTTCATCTGCTTCTTCATCTTCATCGCGCTGTCGGTGCTGGTGCCGCTGCGGCTGCAGCTCGCCGCCGGCCTGCCGACGGCGCAGGCGGCGCTGCAACTGCTGCCGCTGACGCTGTCGATCCCGGCGGCGGCATTCGCCAGCGGGCGCTGGATCCAGCGCTTCGGCCGCGTGCGCGGGCTGCAGCGCGCCGGCGTGGCGGTGGTGCCGGCGGGCCTGGCGGCGATGGCGATGCTGCCGCCGACCGGCCCGGCGGCGATGGCGGCGCTGGTGCTGCTCGGCATCGGCATGGGGTTGCAGATGCCGACGACGCTGATCACGGTGCAGCAATCGGTGCCGCGCGCGCTGATCGGCACCGCGACGGCGATGGCGGCGTTCTTCCGGCTGCTCGGCGGCGCGGTCGGCATCGCGGTGCTGAGCTCGGTGACGCTGCTGCTGCTGCGGGCGCATCTGCCGGCGTCGGCCCAGGGACTGGGGCTGGAGAACCTGTCGGCCGCGGCGCCGGGCGTGGCGCTGGCGGGTGCGGACCTCGCCTTCCGCCAGTTGCTGTGGATCAGCGCGGGCGTGTCGCTGATCGCCACCGCCTGCGCGATCGGGCTGCCGGAAGTGCGGCTGCACGACGCGGCGCAACGGCAGGCCGACAGCGACGCCTGAACCGGAAACACGCCGGAACGCGTGCTATGCAGCACCGGCCGGACACCCGGCCGGATCGGCGCCCGACGGCGACGCTCAGGCCGCGCGGCGGCGCAGCCCGACGGCTTCGTTGACGGCCAGCGTCGCCAGCACCAGCGCGCCGCCGGTCAGCACCTGCGGCTGCGGCGCCTCGCCGGCGCCGAGCCAGGCCCAGGCGATGCCGAACACGATCTCCAGCAGCGCGAGCAGCGAGATCTCGGGGGCTGGCAGCCGGCGCGCCATGTGCACCGCCAGCATGCACGGGATCGCGAGTTGGAACACGCCCAGGCCGACCAGCAGGCCCAGGTCGTGCGCCGAGGCCTGGAACGGCAGCGACAGCGGCAGCGTCACCGCGCTCGACAGCAGCGCGCCGATCAGCAGCGCCGGCACCAGGTCGACGCCCTTGCCGCTTTTCTGCAGCGTGTTCCAGTTGATCGCCGACGCGATCGGCACGCACAGCGCGATGGCCGTGCCCAGCAGGTGGCGCGGGTCGGCGCTCAGGCCGTGGCCGTACATCCAGCCGATGCCGATGCCCGCCACCACGATCGCCGCCCAGGTGCGCGGCGCCACCGGGTGGCCGAGCATGAAGCGCGCGAGCAGCGCGGTGATCAGCGGCGCGACGCTCATCGTGATCAGCACGTTGGCCACCGTGGTCAGCGTGAGCGCCAGCATGAAGCAGGTGAACATCACGCTCCACATCACGCCGGAAATCCACAGCGGCCGCCCGCCCGCCGCCAGCAGCGCGAGCGTGTGCCGGCCGTGTGCCAGCGCGTAGTAGAGGCCGAGCACCGCCGCGGTGGCGGCGCTGCGCCAGAACGTGACCTCGAAGCTGCGCGCCGAATCGAGATGGCGCGTGACGACGCCGGCCACGCTCCACATCAGCGTGACCACCAGCATCCCGGCCACCGCGTGCCGGTGCTGCGGAAGCCCCTCGCGCATGCGGGCGCTCTCCCCGATCAGGCCATCTCGCGCGCGGCGCGCTTGCGGTCGTGTTCCTTCAGGTGGCGCTTGCGGATGCGGATCGACTTCGGCGTGATCTCGACCAGTTCGTCGTCGGCGATGAACTCGACCGCGTACTCCAGCGTCAGGATGATCGGCGGGGTGATCTTGATCGCGTCCTCCTTGCCGGAGACGCGGAAGTTGGTGAGCTGCTTGCCGCGCACCGCGTTGACGACCAGGTCGTTGTCGCGGCTGTGGATGCCGATCACCATGCCTTCGTACAGCGGGTCGCCCGCCTTCACGAACATGCGGCCGCGGTCGTCGAGCTTGCCGAGCGAGTACGTCACCGCCTCGCCGTCGTCCTGGCTGATCAGCACGCCGTTCTTGCGGCCTTCGATGTCGCCCTTGTAGGCCTCGTAGCCGTCGAAGATGTTGCTGATCAGGCCGGTGCCGCGGGTCATGTTCAGGAACTCGTTCTGGAAGCCGATCAGCCCGCGCGCCGGGATGCGGTATTCCAGCCGCACGCGGCCCATGCCGTCCGGCTCCATGTTGACCAGCTCGCCGCGGCGCTCGCCCAGCGCCTGCATCACGGCGCCCTGGTGCTGGTCTTCGACGTCGGCGGTGACCAGCTCGATCGGCTCGTGGCGCTCCGGGCCGTCGGCGCCGTCGACCTCGTGGAACACGACGCGGGGCTTCGACACCGCCAGCTCGTAGCCCTCGCGGCGCATGTTCTCGAGCAGGATGGTCAGGTGCAGTTCGCCGCGACCCGACACCTCGAAGATGCCGTCCTCGTCGGTCTCGCGCACCTTCAGCGCCACGTTGCTCTGCAGTTCGCGCTGCAGCCGGTCCCAGATCTGGCGGCTGGTGACGAACTTGCCTTCGCGGCCGGCCAGCGGCGAGTTGTTGACGCAGAAGTTCATCGTCAGCGTCGGCTCGTCGACCTGCAGCATCGGCAGCGGCACCGGCCGCTCGACGTCGGTCAGCGTGACGCCGATGCCGATGTTCTCGATGCCGTTGATCAGCACGATGTCGCCCGGGCCGGCCTCGGTGGCCTGCTGGCGCTCCAGCCCCTCGAACTTCAGCACCTGGTTGACGCGCGCCTTGAACGGCGTGCTGTCGGGGCCGCTGTAGACCGCGACTTCCTGCATCGGCTTGAGCGTGCCCTGGTTGATGCGGCCGATGCCGATGCGCCCGACGTAGGTCGAGTAGTCGAGCGAGCAGATCTGCAGCTGCAGCGGATCCTCCGGCGAGCCCTCGTGCGCCGGCACGTGCTCGAGCACGGCGTCGAACAGGGGCGCCAGGTCGGTGCCGGTCTCGCCCTTGGTGAGCGTCGCCCAGCCGTTCAGGCCGGACGCGAAGATCACCGGGAAGTCGAGCTGCTCCTCGCTCGCGCCGAGCTTGTCGAACAGGTCGAAGGTGGCGTTGATCACGTAGTCGGGCCGCGCACCGGCGCGGTCGACCTTGTTGACGACGACGATCGGCTTCAGGCCCAGCGCCAGCGCCTTCTTGGTGACGAAGCGCGTCTGCGGCATCGGGCCTTCGACCGCGTCGACCAGCAGCAGCACGCTGTCGACCATCGACAGCACGCGCTCGACCTCGCCGCCGAAGTCGGCGTGCCCGGGCGTGTCGACGATGTTGATGTGCGTGCCCTTCCACTCCACCGCGCAGTTCTTCGCGAGGATGGTGATGCCGCGCTCGCGCTCGAGGTCGTTGCTGTCCATCACGCGCTCGGCCACCTTCTCGTTGCTGCGGAAGGTGCCGCTCTGGCGCAGGAGCTGGTCGACCAGCGTCGTCTTGCCGTGGTCGACGTGGGCGATGATGGCGATGTTGCGGATCTGTCGGGTCATGTTCTGCTTTCCAGGAGGCCTTGCACCTCCTTCGGGCTCAGAAGCCTGGTGGGAATCAGCTCGCCGGCACGCAACGCGCCGCTGCCGAGGAAGGCGCGGGCCTGCGGGCCGTAGACGCGCACCTGCGGCGCGTCGGCCAGCGGCAGGCGGCGGCGCAGCCCGCTGAGGAAACGTCCGGCATCGGCCTCGTCCAGCCGCACCAGCGGCCAGTCGGCGAGCAGGCTGTCGGTGTCGCGCAGCAGCGCCTCGCGTTCGGGTTCGGCGAGCGCGGCCAGGGCTTCGAGCGTCACCGCGCCGGCGAGCGTCAGCGCGCCGCTGCCGGTGCGCCGCAGCGCGGCCAGGTGGGCGCCGCAACCGAGCGCCTCGCCGATGTCCTCGGCCAGCGTGCGCACGTAGGTGCCCTTGCTGCAGCGCACGTCGATCGTCCAGCGCGCATCCTCGCCGCCGACGATGTCGATCGAATGAATCGTGACGGCGCGGCGCTCGCGCGCGACCTCGATCCCGGCGCGGGCGTAGTCGTACAGCGCGCGGCCCTCGTGCTTGAGCGCCGAATGCATCGGCGGGAGCTGCTCGATCGGGCCGACGAAGCGGGCGATCGCGGCGGCTAGGCGCTCGCGGTCGACCTGCACCGGACGCTGCTGCAGCACCTCGCCCTCGGCGTCGCCGGTGGTGGTGGTGACGCCGAAGTGCAGTTCGGCGCGGTAGGCCTTGTCGGCATCCAGGCTCGCCTGCGCGAACTTGGTGGCCGCGCCGAAGCACAGCGGCAGCAGGCCGCTGGCCAGCGGATCGAGCGTGCCGGTGTGGCCCGCCTTCTCGGCGCGCAGCAGGCGCCGCGCCTTCTGCAGCGCGTCGTTGCTCGACAGGCCGACCGGCTTGTCGAGCAGCAGCACGCCGTGCACCGGGCGGCGCACGACGGGAGTGGAGCTGCGCCGTGGCGCACGCCCGCGTGCGCCGGTGGCGGCCGCGGCCATCGCGGGCGCGTCCGGGGAAACGCCCCCGGGCGGGCTCACAGCCGAGTCCCCCGGGGGGATTCCCGGTGCGGCGGCCCCGTGCGCGGCATCGACCATCGTCAGTCGTCCTTCGCGCGCGTCGCGTTGGCCTGGTTGATCAAGAGGTTCAGTTCGGCCGCGCGCTCGGTGGCGCGGTCGAACACGAAATGCAGCGTCGGCACGGTGTGGATCTGCAGCTTCTTGAACAGGCTGTTGCGGATGAAGCCGGCCGCCTCGTTCAGCGCCGTCTCGCATTCGGCCGGGTCGCCGACCAGCAGCGAGAAGAACACCTTCGCGTGCGCGTAGTCGACCGTGACCTCGACCGAATTGATCGTGACCATGCCGATGCGCGGGTCCTTCAGCTCGCGGATCAGGCCGGCCACGTCACGCTGGATCTGGTCGGCGACGCGGAAGCTGCGGTTCGGGATCGTTCGCTTGTGTTTCATCGGGTGAACTCCTGTGCCCCCTAACGACAAGCCCCGCCTTCTTGTGGAAGGCGGGGCCTGCTCGCTGGGAGCCGAACCGCCTTACAGCGTCCGGGCGACTTCCTTGACCTCGAAGAACTCCAGCTGGTCGCCTTCGGCGATGTCGTTGTAGTTCTTCAGCTTGATGCCGCACTCGAAGCCTTCCTTGACCTCGCGCACGTCGTCCTTCATGCGGCGGACCGATTCGATCTCGCCCGTGTAGACGACCACGTTCTCGCGCAGCAGGCGGAAGCGCGCGCCGCGGCGCACGATGCCCGAGGTGACCATCGAGCCGGCCACCGTGCCGATCTTGGAGGCGACGAACACGGTGCGGATCTCCGCCGTGCCGATGACCTCCTCGCGCTGCTCCGGCGCCAGCATGCCGGTCATCGCCGCCTTCACCTCGTCGACCGCGTCGTAGATGATGTTGTAGTAGCGGATGTCGACGCCGTTGTTCTCGGCCAGCTTGCGCGCACCGGCATCGGCACGCACGTTGAAGCCGATGATGACTGCCTTCGACGCGATCGCGAGGTTGACGTCCGACTCGCTGATGCCGCCGACCGCCGCATGCACCACCTGCACCCGCACCTCGTCGGTGGAGAGCTTGAGCAGCGATTGCGACAGCGCTTCCTGCGAGCCCTGCACGTCGGCCTTGATGATCAGCGCCAGGGTCTGGGCGGTGCCCTGGCCCATCTGCTCCATCATGCTTTCCAGGTTGGCGGCCTGGCGGCGGGCGAGCTTCACGTCGCGGTACTTGCCCTGGCGGAAGGTCGCGATCTCGCGCGCACGCCGCTCGTCGGCCAGCACCATGAACTCGTCGCCGGCTTGCGGTACCTCGGTCAGGCCCTGGATCTCGACCGGGATCGACGGGCCGGCCTCGGTGGCCGACTTGCCGTCTTCGTCGAGCATCGCGCGCACCCGGCCGTAGCTCGAACCCGCCAGCACGACGTCGCCGCGCTTGAGCGTGCCCGACTGCACCAGCACCGTCGCGACCGGGCCGCGGCCCTTGTCGAGTTGGGCTTCGATCACCAGGCCCTTGGCCGGCGCGTCGATCGCCGCCTTCAGCTCCAGCACCTCGGCCTGCAGCAGCACCTGCTCCAGCAGCAGGTCGACGCCCTGGCCCGTCTTGGCCGAAACCGCCACGAACGGCGATTCGCCGCCGAAGGCTTCCGGCACGACCTGCTCGGCGACCAGCTCGCTGGTCAGCCGCTCGACGTTGGCCTCGGGCTTGTCGATCTTGTTCATCGCCACGACGATCGGCACGCCGGCCGCCTTGGCATGGTGGATCGCTTCCTTGGTCTGCGGCATCACGCCGTCGTCGGCCGCGACGACCAGCACCACGATGTCGGTCGCCTTGGCGCCGCGCGCACGCATCGCGGTGAACGCGGCGTGGCCCGGGGTGTCGAGGAAGGTGATCATGCCGCGCGGCGTCTCGACGTGATACGCGCCGATGTGCTGCGTGATGCCGCCCGCTTCGCCCGCCGCGACGCGGCTGGTGCGGATGTAGTCGAGCAGCGAGGTCTTGCCGTGGTCGACGTGGCCCATCACCGTGACCACCGGCGCGCGCTGCGTCTCCTCGTGCTGCTGCTCGTCCTGTTCCTCCTCGAGGAAGGCTTCCGGATCGTCCAGCTTGGCGGCGAAGGCCTTGTGGCCCATCTCCTCGACCACGATCATCGCGGTCTCCTGGTCGAGCTGCTGGTTGATCGTGACCATCTGGCCCAGCTTCATCAGCTGCTTGATGACCTCGGACGCCTTCACCGACATCTTGTGCGCCAGGTCGGCGACGCTGATGGTCTCGGGAATGTGAACTTCCTGGGTCTGCTGCTCGGGCGGCGGCACGAACGAGTTCTGCTGGCCGTCGCTCCGGTCGCGGCGGCCGCCCTGGCGCGGCGCGCGCCAGCCCGGGCGCGCGGCTCCGGGCGGCCCGTCGGTGCGCGGCTTGAGGCCGGCGCGTTTCTTCGCGTCGTCGGCCCAGCTCGACGACAGCTTGTCCGAGCGAACGGACTTCTTGTCGCCCGGCTTCGCCACCGCCGTGGTCGCGGCGGCAGGCGCGGCGCCCGGCGCGGCGGCGGCCTTGTGAATCGTGCCCTTGATGCCTTCCTTCGGCGGCTCGACCGGCTTGGGCTCTTCCGGCTTCTTGGCCGTCATCACGCGGCGCGGCTGGTTCAGCATCGCGCGGATCGCCGCAGCCTCGCTCTCGGCCTTGGCACGGCGCTCGGCCAGTTCGCTGGCGCGGCGCTTGTCCTCGTCGACCACGTCGGCGGCCTTGATGACGCGCAGGCCCGGCTTCGGCGGTTCGACCGGCGGCTTGGCGGGCGCGGCGGCCGCCGGCGGCGCCTGGCGCGACCCGGACGCCCCGCCCGGTGCGGCCGCGCTGGCGCCGGCGGCTGCCGTCGCTGTCGCGGGTGTGCCCGCCGGGGCCGTCTTCGCGGCCGGGGCGTTCGGTGGTGGCGCTCCGGCCGACGCGGAGGCCGCAGCAGGTGCCGACGCGGCACTCGCCTTGGCGGCGGCAGCCTGCGCCAGCGCCAGCGCGTCGGCCGCGGCCTTCGCGGCGGCGGCGGCAGCAGCCGCCTCGGCGGCCTCGCGCTCGCGCGCAGCGGCGGCTTCGCGCTCGAGGCGCAACTGCTCCTCGCGCTGGCGGCGCTTTTCCTCCAGCTCGGCTTCCTGGCGGCGCAGCAACTCGGCCTGGGCCTGGGCTTCCTGCTCCCGGCGCTCGAGCTCGGCATCGTCGACCGACGGTTCGGACGCCGCGTCGAAGCCTGACGAGCCAGCGCCGCCCGACGCGTCGTCACGCTTGACGAACACCCGCTTCTTGCGCACCTCGACCTGGATCGTGCGGGCCTTGCCGGACGCGTCGGCCTGCTTGATCTCGCTCGTCGACTTGCGCGTCAACGTGATCTTCTTGCGCTCGGCGCCCGTGGTGCCGTGCGCGGTGCGCAGGTGGTCGAGCAGACGTTCCTTGTCCGCATCGGTCACCGCGTCGGCCGCCGATGCCTTTCCGACGCCGGCCGAGTGCAACTGCTCGAGCAGTGCCGAGGCCGAGCGATTCAGCTCCGCGGCGAGTTGGGCGACGGTGGTCACAGCCATTTGTGGAATCCTTGCGTGGGTCTAGCGGTGCGGCGCGGGTTCGGTCGGGTTCCGGTCGGCGTCAGGTCTTGAACCAATGCTCGCGCGCTTTCATGATCAGTGCCTTGGCAGCGGCATCGTCGACGCCCGCCATCTCGGTCAATTCGTCGACGGCGAGATCGGCCAGGTCGTCGCGGGTGTGGATGCCCCCGTCGGCCAGCTTGGCGACCAGCTCGGGCGTCACGCCGTCGAGGTCGCGCAGGTTCTGCGAGACCTCGTCGACGCTCTCCTCGCGGGCGATCTCCATCGTCAGCAGCGCATCCTTGGCCCGGGTGCGCAGCTCGTTGACGGTGTCCTCGTCAAAGCCCTCGATCTCGAGCATTTCCTGCATCGGCACGTAGGCGACTTCCTCGAGATTCGAGAAGCCCTCGGCGATCAGGATGTCGGCCACCTCGGCGTCCACGTCGAGCTTGTCGACGAACAGGCGGCGAACCGAGTCGCTTTCCTCGGCCTTCTTCGACGCCGATTCCTCGGCCGTCATGATGTTGATGCGCCAGCCGGTGAGCTCGGACGCGAGGCGCACGTTCTGGCCGCCGCGGCCGATCGCGATCGCGAGGTTCTCCTCGTCGACGACGACGTCCATCGCGTGGCGCTCCTCGTCGACGACGATCGACTGCACGTTGGCGGGCGCCAGCGCGCCGATCACGAACTGCGCCGGATCCTCGGACCACAGCACGATGTCGACCCGCTCGCCGGCGAGCTCGTTGGTGACCGCGTTGACGCGCGAACCGCGCACGCCGACGCAGGTGCCGATCGGGTCGACGCGCTTGTCGTGCGACTGCACCGCGATCTTGGCGCGCGAGCCGGGGTCGCGGGCGCAGGACTTGATCTCCAGCAGGCCCTGCTCGATCTCCGGCACTTCCTGCGCGAACAGCTCGACCATGAAGCCGGGCGCACTGCGCGACAGCAGGATCTGCGGGCCGCGCAAGGTCGGGTCGACCTCGGCGATGTAGGCACGCACGCGGTCGCCGGAGCGCAGGTTCTCCTTCGGGATCATCTCGCTGCGGCGCAGCCGGCCTTCGACGCGGCCCGACTCGACGATGATGTCGCCCTTGTCGAGGCGCTTGACGGTGCCGACGAAGATCTTCTCGCCGCGCGAGAGGAAATCGTTCAGCAGTTGCTCGCGCTCGGCATCGCGGATCTTCTGCAGGATCACCTGCTTGGCGGCCTGGGCGCCGATGCGGCCGATCGACACCGATTCGACCGGCTCCTCGATGTAGTCGTCGACCTCGATGTCGGGAATCTGCTCCAGCGCCTCGAAATGCAGGATCTCGGAATCGGGCTGCTGCAGGCCGGCCTCGTCCGGCACGACGTGCCAGCGGCGGAAGGTCTCGTAGACGCCGGTGTCACGGTCCACCGAGACGCGCATGTCCACCTCGCCGCCATGCAGCTTCTTGGACGCCGACGCGAGCGCGGCCTCGACCGCGCCGAAGACCACCTCGCGGTCCACGCTCTTCTCGCGGGAGATCGCATCCACCAGCATCAACAGTTCGCGATTCATTCGTCATGACCTCCGTCAACCTCGCCCTCGGCCCGCGGCGAGACATCCGCCGGCGCGGCCGGAGGCGCCGCGAACCGACGCCCCTTGAAATCCAGCACCGGCACCAAGCGGGCTTCGCGGACCTCGTCGAACGCGAAATCCAGTGCCTGCTCGCCCCGCCCCTCGTCGAACACCAGCCGCCAGCCCGACGGCGTGGCCGCCTCCTGGAGTTCACCTTCGCCCGCCAGCGCATGCAGGACGCCCTGGAACTTCTTGCGGCCCTGGAACGGCAGCTTCAGGCTCAGCGTCACCGTCTCGCCGGCGAAGCGGTCGAAATCCGCCGGTTTCTTCAGCGGCCGGTCCAGGCCGGGCGACGACACCTCGAGCCGCTCGTAGGCCACGTTCTCGACTTCGAGCACATGCTGGAGCTGCCGCGTGACGCGCTCGCAATCCTCGACGGTGATGAACTCGCCGTTCGGGTCGTTCGCGACGCGGTCGATGTAGACGCGCAGCAGCCCGCGGCCACCGCGTTCGGAGTCCACGAGGTCATAACCCAGACCGCTCACGGTCTGCTCGATGGCGGCCTGCCAGTTCATCGATCCTTCATTCCATGCTTCAAGATTTCGCGCGCCGTTCCACGTCAGACGCCGCATGCCTCACCCGCAACGAATTCCGGGCAAACCTCACATCCCAACCCGATCAGGGCCGCCGATTCCGGCCCTGCCGTCGACCAGTCAAATCGAACCGAGCAAAAAAAATGGGCTGGAAGAATCCGCCCACGCTTTTGCCGGCACTGACGCCGACTCATTCGCCTGCATAACCACGGGGAACCGAACGCCCCGCCGCCGACACCCTCGCAGTTGACTCGATGGTGACTTGCCGATGACCGGCCGCTCCGGCCCGGTGCCGCCCGAAACCACCCGAACGACTCACCCAACCGGCCCGACCTGAACGTTCTGGGCCCTCGCCGAGGCGTCTATCAGCTTCCTCGGCAAACGAGGATTCTAGCGCGGCGGCGCACTACCGGCAACACCCGGGGCTGTCAAGGCCGCCCGATGGGCGTTCCGGTCGAGGGCGCGCGACGCGCCGGCGGAGCCGAACACTCCGAGCGAGCGCCGCCCGCGCGGCGGACGCGCACCCCCCGCGTGCCAAAATCCGCGCCCCGACAATCACTGGAGACAGCATGGGATTCCTGGCCGGCAAGCGACTGTTGATCACCGGCGTTCTGTCGAACCGCTCGATCGCCTACGGCATCGCCCGCGCCTGCCGGCGCGAGGGCGCGGAACTGGCCTTCAGCTACGTCGGGGAGCGCTTCAAGGACCGGGTCGGCGAGTACGCCGCCGAATTCGATTCGTCGCTGTTGTTCGATTGCGACGTTGCCGACGACGCGCAGATCGAGCGGCTGTTCGCGCAGCTCGGCGAAACCTGGCCGCAGTTCGACGGTTTCGTGCACTCGATCGGCTTCGCACCGCGCGAGGCGATCGCCGGCGATTTTCTCGACGGCCTGTCGCGCGAGGCCTTCCGCATCGCCCACGACATCTCCAGCTACAGCTTCCCGGCGATGGCCAAGGCGGCGGCGCCCCACCTGCGCCCCGGCTCGGCGCTGCTGACGCTGACCTACCTCGGCTCGCTGCGCTGCGTGCCCAACTACAACACCATGGGCCTGGCGAAAGCGTCGCTGGAGGCAAGCGTGCGCTATCTCGCCGAAAGCCTGGGACCGCGCGGCGTGCGGGTCAACGGCATCTCGGCCGGGCCGATCAAGACGCTCGCGGCGTCCGGCATCAAGGGCTTCGGCAAGATCCTCGACGCGGTGGCCGCCAACGCGCCGCTGCGGCGCAACGTCACGATCGACGACGTCGGCAACGTGGCCGCCTTCCTGCTGTCGGACCTGGCAGCCGGCGTCACCTCCGAAATCACCTACGTCGACGGCGGCTTCAGCCACTCGATGGGCGGCGTGGACATGGGGTGAGCGTGGGCTGAAGCCGTTCCGGGGCGCAGTTGCGCTCCGCGGCCTTGCGCGCCGGGTCGCGCAAACCCCCCGGCGCGCAACCCACCGCCGCCGCAGTCGACCCGAACGCAGTCCACCGAATACAGCCGGCTGCCGTCGTCGGCATCGCCTTCGACCAGGCCGTGCACGTCGGTGTCGAAGCCCGGGAAGGCCTGGTTGAACGCCCGCGTGAAACGCAGGTAGTCGACGATCTTGCGGTTGAAGCGCTCGCCCGGCACCAGCAGCGGGATGCCCGGCGGGTACGGCGTCAGCAGCGAGGTGGTGATGCGGCCCTCAAGCTCGTCGATGCCCACGCGCTCGGTGCGGCGGTGCGCGATGTGCGCGAAGGCGTCGGCCGGCTTCATCGCCGGCTGCAGGTCCGACAGGTACATGTCGGTCGTCAGCCGCGCCATGTCGGCGCGCGCATACATCTCGTGCACGCCCTGCGCCAGGTCGCGCAGGCCCATGCGCTCGTAGCGCGGGTGCGCGGCCACGAATTCCGGCAGCACGCGCCACATCGGCACGTTGCGGTCGTAGTCGTCCTTGAACTGCTGCAGCGCCGCCAGCAGCGTGTTCCAGCGGCCCTTGGTGATGCCGATGGTGAACATGATGAAGAACGAGTAGAGCCCGGTCTTCTCGACCACCACGCCGTGTTCGGCCAGGTATTTGGTGACGATCGACGCCGGGATGCCGGTCTTGGCGAAGCGGCCCGACATGTCGAGCCCGGGCGTGATGATCGTGCTCTTGATCGGGTCGAGCATGTTGAAGCCCTCGGCCAGCGGGCCGAAGCCGTGCCACTTGGCGCCGGCCTTGAGGATCCAGTCGCTGCTCTGCCCGATGCCGGTGGCTGCGAGCTTGTCCGGGCCCCAGACCTTGAACCACCAGTCGCGGCCGAAATCCTTGTCGACCTTGCGCATCGCGCGGCGGAAGTCCAGCGCCTCGGCGATGCTCTCCTCCACCAGCGCCGGCCCGCCGGGCGCTTCCATCATCGCCGCGGCCACGTCGCACGACGCGATGATCGCGTACTGCGGGCTGGTCGAGGTGTGCATCAGGTAGGCCTCGTTGAACAGGTGGCGGTCGAGCTTGCGCTCGCGCGCGTCCTGCACCAGCACCTGCGAGGCCTGGCTGATGCCGGCCAGCAGCTTGTGCGTCGACTGGGTGGCGAACACGAGCTGGTCCTTCGGCCGCTTGCGGTTCTTGCCCATCGCATGGAACTCGCCGTAGAAGCGGTGGAAGGCGGCGTGCGGCAGCCAGGCTTCGTCGAAGTGCAGCGTCTCGACGTAGCCGTCGAGCTTGTGCTTGATCGTCTCGGTGTTGTAGAGCACGCCGTCGTAGGTGCTCTGCGTCAGCGTCAGGATGCGCGGCTTGACCTTCTTCGCGTCCACGCCGGCCAGCAGCGGGTTGGCGGCGATGCGCCGGCGGATCGACTCGGGCGAGAACTCGCTCTCCGGGATCGGGCCGATGATGCCGTACTGGTTGCGCGTGGGCGGCAGGAACACCGGCACCGCACCCGTCATGATGATCGCGTGCAGGATCGACTTGTGGCAGTTGCGGTCGACCACCACCACGTCGCCCGGCGCCACCGCGTGGTGCCAGACCATCTTGTTGGAGGTGCTGGTGCCGTTGGTGACGAAGAAGCAGTGGTCGGCGTTGAAGATGCGCGCCGCGTTGCGCTCCGACGCCGCCACCGGCCCGGTGTGGTCGAGCAACTGGCCGAGCTCGTCGACGCTGTTGCACACGTCCGCGCGCAGCATGTTCTCGCCGAAGAACTGGTGGAACATCTGCCCGACCGGGCTCTTCAGGAAGGCCACGCCGCCCGAATGCCCCGGGCAGTGCCACGAGTAGGAGCCGTCGTGCGCGTAGTGCACCAGCGCGCGGAAGAACGGCGGCGCCAGCGAATCGAGGTAGCTCTTGGCCTCGCGGATGATGTGCCGGGCGACGAACTCCGGCGTGTCCTCGAACATGTGGATGAAGCCGTGCAGCTCGCGCAGGATGTCGTTCGGGATGTGCTGCGAGGTGCGCGTCTCGCCGTACAGGTAGATCGGGATCTCGGCGTTCTTGAACCGGATCTCCTCGATGAACTTGCGCAGGTTGACGATCGCCACCGCGGTGTCGTCGCCGCCGGCCGAGGTCAGCTCCTCGTCGTCGATCGACAGGATGAAGGCGCTGGCGCGGCTTTGCTGCTGCGCGAACTGCGACAGGTCGCCGTAGCTCGTCGCGCCGAGCACCTCGAAGCCCTCCTTCTGGATCGCGTCGGCGAGCGCGCGGATGCCGAGGCCGGAGGTGTTTTCCGAGCGGAAATCCTCGTCGATGATGACGATCGGGAAATGGAATGGCTGCATGGAAGGCCCTGACGGCGGCTCGCGAAGACGCGCAGTGTACGCAGCCGACATGACGGCGAAGCGGCGGCGTAAACTGACCTGTCCCTACCGACGGAATGCAGCGATGGCCCCCTGGAGCGATGCCACCCTGTGGTGGGCAGCGGCCGGCCTGCTGGTGGTCGCCGAGCTCGCCACCAACACCTTCTACCTGCTGATGCTGGCGCTCGGCGCGGTGGCCGGCGCCGTGGCCGCGCATGCCGGAAGCGGCCCGGTCGGCCAGATGGTCGCGGCCGCGATCGTCGGCGCCGCCGCCGTCGCCGGATGGAGGCTGAAGCGGCAGAACCGCGGGCCGCGGCTGCCGCCGGCGCAGGTTCGTGCCGTCAACCGCGACATCGGCAGCCACGTCACGGTGGCCGACTGGAACGCCGAAGGCGAGGCCGAGGTCCACTACCGCGGCGCGCGCTGGCAGGCGCGCCACGTCGGCAGCGGCGCGCCCGTGCCCGGCGTGCACGTGATCCGCGGCATCGACGGCCAGACGCTGCTGCTCGAACGCTGACCCAACGCTGAACCCCCCGGACCCACCGCCATGGACATCGTCGCCCTCGTCGTCTTCATCATCGCGATCGTCTTCATCGCCCGCTCGATCAAGGTGGTGCCGCAGCAGCACGCCTGGGTCGTCGAGCGGCTCGGCCGCTACCACGGCACGCTGACGCCCGGACTGAACTTCCTCGTGCCCTTCATCGACCGGCTGGCCTACCGCCACTCGCTGAAGGAGATCCCGCTGGACGTGCCCAGCCAGGTCTGCATCACACGCGACAACACGCAGCTCACCGTCGACGGCATCCTGTACTTCCAGGTGACCGACCCGATGCGCGCGAGCTACGGTTCGTCGAACTACATCATCGCGATCACGCAGCTCGCGCAGACCACGCTGCGCTCGGTGATCGGCCGCATGGAGCTGGACAAGACCTTCGAGGAGCGCGACGCGATCAACGCCTCGGTGGTGCAGGCGCTCGACGAGGCGGCGCTGAACTGGGGCGTCAAGGTGCTGCGCTACGAGATCAAGGACCTGACGCCGCCGGCGGTGATCCTGCATGCGATGCAGGCACAGATCACCGCCGAGCGCGAGAAGCGCGCGCTGATCGCCGCCTCCGAGGGGCGCAAGCAGGAGCAGATCAACATCGCCACCGGCCAGCGCGAAGCCTCGATCGCGCGCTCCGAAGGCGAGCGCCAGGCCGAGATCAACAAGGCGCAGGGCGA
The DNA here is from genome assembly GCA_044223035.1 of Piscinibacter sp. Taxonomy (GTDB): domain Bacteria; phylum Pseudomonadota; class Gammaproteobacteria; order Burkholderiales; family Burkholderiaceae_C; genus JBGAMJ01. The sequence goes on along the minus strand of JBGAMJ010000001.1, from coordinate 72,730 downwards.
GGCCGCCGCCATCACCGCGGTGGCCGACGCCACGGCCGACGCGATCCGCAAGATCGCCGAATCGATCCGCCAGCCGAGCGGCATCGACGCCGTCAACCTGAAGGTCGCCGAGAAGGCCATCGAGGCCTACGGCCACCTCGCCAAGACCAATAACACGATGATCGTGCCCGGCAACATGACCGAGGTGGCCGCGCTGGTGGCCAGCGCGATGACGCTGATGAAGGCCGCCCCGCCGCGCGCCGGCTGAGCGCACCCGGCCCGGCGCCGCGGTGCCTTGGCGGTCGGCTAAACTTCGCGGTTCCGGAGAGATGGATGAGCGGTTTAAGTCGCACGCCTGGAAAGCGTGTGGGGGTTAACAGCCCCCCGCGGGTTCGAATCCCGCTCTCTCCGCCAGTGGTCCCGCGAACCAGCCCCGTCAGGGGCTTTTTGTTTGCACCCCCCGTTTGCACCCCCCGTTTGCACCCTCGTTTGCACCCGCGTTAGCGGCGTCGGAAACCATGGCACCCATGCATCCTTCGATCATCGAGAGCTGGCACGCCCACGTCTATTTCGACGCCTCCAGCCGCGCGGCGGCCTGGGCGCTGCGCGAGGTCATCGAGGTCGAGCTGGCCGGCCGGATGGCGCTGGGGCGCTTCCACGAGAAGCCGGTGGGGCCGCACCCGATGTGGAGCTACCAGCTCGCGGTGCCTGCGGCGCACTTCTCCGAGGTCGTGGGCTGGCTCGCGCTGAACCACGGCACCTTGGACGTCTTCGTGCATCCCAACACCGGCGATGCGCTGCGTGACCATCGGGACTGCGCGCTCTGGTTGGGGCGGTCGCACACACTGAACCTGGCGGCGCTGGGCGGCTGAGCCGCCACGGGGATGTCGCCCCGGGCGGCGGCATCGGCAGCGATGACGACCGCGGCCATGGCCGCGGCGACGGCAACCGCGACCGCGACCGCGACCGCGACCGCGACCGCCAAAATCGACCGGATGCACACCTCCCCGTTCCCGGCACCGCGCCGGCCGCATCGGCCCTGGCTGATGTCGCTGACGCTGGCCACCGCCGCCCTCGCGGGCTGCGCCTCCGCGCCTCCCGCGGCACCGCCCTCCCCATCCACCACCGGCGCCCGGCCGACGCAGGCCGCGGCCGACGACGTGCTGATCCAGCGGAATTTCGCCGACTGGATCGCGCGCATGCGCACCACCGCCCGCGCGGCCGGCATCGGCGAAGCGACGCTGAGCGCTGCCTTCGACGACGTGCGCTACCTCCCCCGCGTCGTCGAGCTCGATCGTGCGCAGCCCGAGTTCACCCGCACGGTCTGGGACTACCTCGACAGCGCGGTGTCGCCGCAGCGCATCGCCCGGGGCCGCGACAGGCTGGCGCAGTTCCGCGCCGAAGCCGATGCGGCGGCCACCCGCTTCGGCGTGCCAGCCGGCGTGCTGGCCGCGATCTGGGGCATCGAGAGCAACTACGGCGCGAACGCGGGCGACATCCCGACCATCGACGCGCTGGCGACGCTGGGTTTCGACGGCCGCCGCGAAGACTGGGCGCGCGGCCAGCTGCTCGCCGCGCTGAAGATCCTCGACAGCGGCGACATCGATCGAGCGCACCTGGTCGGCTCCTGGGCCGGCGCGATGGGCCAGACGCAGTTCCTGCCGTCGACCTTCCTGGGCGATGCAGTGGATGCGGACGGCGACGGCCGGCGCGACATCTGGGGCAGCGTCGCCGACGTGATGGCCTCGACCGCGCACTTCCTCGCGCGCTCCGGCTGGCAGCCCGAGTTGCCATGGGGCACCGAAGTCCGGCTGCCGCCGGCGTTCGACCCCGGTCGTGCCGATCCTGAACGGCGGCAGGCCACCGCCCAATGGGCGGCCGAGGGCGTGACCACGTTCGACGGCGTGCCGCTGCCCGAGCTCGGCGACGCATCGATCCTGCTGCCCGCGGGCGTGCGCGGGCCGGCTTTCCTGGTCGGCCCCAACTTCCGCGCCCTGCTTCGCTACAACAACTCGACCAGCTATGCGCTCGCGGTCGGCCTGCTGGCCCAGCGCCTGGCCGGCGGCCCCGGCGTGCAGGCGGCGTGGCCGCGCGACCTGCCGGCACTCTCGCGCAGCCAGTTGCTGGCGCTGCAGACGGCGCTGAACGAACGCGGATTCGCCAGCGGCACGCCGGACGGCCGGATGGGCCCCGCCACGCGCGACGCGATCCGCCGCTACCAGCGCAGCATCGGCCTGCCGGCGGACGGCTACCCCGACCTCGACCTGCTCCGGCGCCTGCAGGAGCGGTAGCCGGCCCGCGCCGCGGGCCGGGGGTTCCGCAGGGGCACGCGCGCCCCGGCCGCAGAACGGTCGCATCGCGGTCACGCCAGCCGGCACATCGCCGTGAGCGCGTCGGCGGCGCCGGCAAGGGTGTTTCCAGCCATTTGATTGACAAGGTCAATCGATTCCCGGATGATAGGTGACACTATCAACAAAGTACCGAGTCACCAGAGCATCATGGAAGTCATTCACCAAGAGCGCCGCGTCCAGCGCGTGCGCCACGAACTCCGCCGGCGCGACGTGCAGGTCGCGCGCGTGGAGCCGATCGGCCCGGGTTTCGTCGCCGTCACCTTCAGCGGCGAGTCGCTCGCCGATTTCGTCTCCGACGGGTTCGACGACCACGTCAAGTTCATGTTCACCGACGCCGCCGGCGAACTCGTCCGCCGCGACTACACGCCGCGCCGGTTCGACCGCGCGCGCCGCGAGCTGACGATCGAGTTCGCGCTGCACGGCGATGGGCGCGCGTCCGACTGGGCGCGGCAGGCGGCGGTCGGCCAGCCGGCCGTGATCGGCGGGCCGCGCGGCTCGATGATCGTGCCGGTCGACTACGACTGGCATCTCTTCGCCGGCGATGCCACGGCCCTGCCGGCGATCCACCGGCGCCTGGAGGAGTTGCCGGCCGGCGCGCACGCCATGGCCGTGGTTCAGGTCGACGATGCGGCCGACCGCCGCACGCTCGCCAGCGCCGCCCGGCTGGAGCTGCAGTGGGTGTCGACGACGGACGAGCTGCTCGCCGCCGTGCGCGCGCTGCGCCTGCCCGATGGCGAGGGCTACGCCTGGGGCGCGGGCGAGGCCGCGACGATGGCGCGGCTGCGCGAGGTTCTGGTCGCCGAACACGCCCATCCGCGCCACGCGATGCGCGTGGCCGCCTACTGGAAGCGCGGCGCCTCGGAGTACCACGACGAGCTGGGCGGCTGAGCGAACCGCCGCGTCGGACAGCGCCCGTGCCGGGCCGTGGCGCGCGTCGCTGCGCGTCTCTCCTCCGCGCCGCTCATGCGCCACCCCCACCCGCTGACGCACCCGCGCCCGCACCCGCACCCGCCGCGGGCGGCGCGTGAAACTCCGGCGTCCGCGCCACCACCGCGCGGATCTCCTCCATCAGCGCCCGCGCGCCCGGCGACGGGAAGGCGCCCTGGCGCTGCGTCAGGCCGATCTCGCGCTCCGTCCGGTCGAGCGGGAAGCCGAGCACCACCAGGCTGCCGTCGCGGATCTCGTAGCGAAGCTGATGGGCGGAGATCGCGGTCAGCATGTCGCTTTCCAGCAGCAGCCCGCGCAGCACGGCGAGATCGCCGGTCTCGACGGCCGGTACCGGCGGCGCCTGCCGCGCCTCCGAGAAGAATCCTTCGAGCAGCTCGCGTGACGGCGAACCCGGCCGCGAGAGCACCCAGCTCGCCTGGCGCAGCGCATCGAAATCGATGCGTTCGGCCTGCGCGAGCGGGTGGCCGGCGCGCGCGATCACCGAGATGCGGTCGTCGAACAGCGCCTCCTGCTGCAGGCCCTTCGCCTCGCTGGCGCCGCGCAGCGCGCCGAGGATGAAGTCGATGTCGCCGCTGCGCAGCGACGCCGCCAGCGCGTCGTACGGGCTCTCGACGGTGGCGACGTGCAGCCGCGGGTGCCGCGCCAGCAGCGAGGCGATCGCCAGCGGCAGGATCTGCGTGCGCCCGAGCGGCAGTGCGCCCACGTGCACGCTGCCCTGCAGCGTGCCCTCGCTGGCCGCGATGTCCGGCCCGATGTGGCGCAGCTCGGCCAGCACGCGCTTGAAGTAGAACGCGACGATCTCGCCGGCCGGCGTCGGCGCGAGGCCGCGCGCCGTCCGGTCGAACAGCGCGACACCCAGCCCGACCTCCAGATCCTTCAGCGCGGTGCTGATGGCCGGCTGCGTGATGCCGAACTCGTGCGCGACCGACGGCATGTTCCGCTTCTCCGCCAGGCTCGCGACCACCGCGAGGCGCCGGCCGTTCAGGATCGACGCGAACAGCGAATGCACGTCGGCCGTCGCCCCGATGCCGCCGCGCGCGACGAGCTGGGCGCGCGCCTCCTCGAATTCGCGTTCGATGCGGCGGGCGCGCACCAGCACCAGTTCGCCGTAGGCATTCAGCGCCATGCCGCGCGAGCGCCGCTCGAACAGCGGCTTGCCGAGCGCGCCCTCCAGCTCCGCGATCGATCGCGTGACGGCCGAGGCCACGCGGTACAGCCCCTCGGCGGCACCGGCGATGCTGCCGGCCGCCGCCACGGCCGAGAGCGCGCGCAGGTGCCGCAGGTTGATGCCGAGCGCCGCGCCCTGCGTGCCGTCGATAACTTTGTGTTGCTCACCGTCGGTTTTCACCGGTGTGAATCTCCTCGAAGCCGCACCTGCCGTCGATTCAGGGTTAACCCTTGACCATCAGGAAGTCTGAGGTCAGGACAAGGCGAAATCACGCCACGCGCTGGCGTCGGCGACCACACTCTCGACATGACCAACGCATCCTCTCCCCCCCGCGCCGAAACGGAGATTGCCTGCGTGCTGATGCGCGGCGGCACGTCGAAGGCGGCCTTCTTCCTCGCCGACGACCTGCCCGCCGACCCCGCGCGGCGCGACCGCCTGCTGCTGGCCGCGATGGGCCACGGCGACGCGCGCCAGATCGACGGCATCGGCGGCGGCCATCCGCTGACCACCAAGGTCGCGATCGTCTCGCCGAGCCGCGACCCGCGCGCCGACGTCGACTACCTGTTCGCGCAGATCGTCGCCGCCGAGTCGCGCGTCGACACCGCGCCGACCTGCGGCAACATCCTCGCCGGCGTCGGGCCGTTCGCGATCGAGCAGGGCCTGGTGCCGGCGCAGTCGCCCGAGACCGCGGTGCGCATCCGCATGGTCAACACCGATTCGACCTGCACCGCGATCGTCCGCACGCCCGGCGGCCGCGTCGACTACACCGGCGACACGCGCATCAGCGGCGTGCCCGGCACGGCGGCGCCGGTGCTGCTGCGCTTCGCCGACATCGCCGGCTCGAGCTGCGGCGCGCTGCTGCCCACCGGCCGCCCGCGCGACCTGATCGACGGCACGCCCGTCACCTGCATCGACAACGGCATGCCGGTGCTGCTGATCCGCGCCGCGGACCTGGGCGTGACCGGCTACGAAACCCCGGCGGCGCTGGACGCGAACGCCCCGCTGAAGGCCCGCATCGAGGCGATCCGCCGCCTCGCCGGCCCGCTGATGAATCTCGGCGACGTGAGCGCCAAGGTGGTGCCGAAGGTGACGCTGGTGGCGCCGCCGCGCGACGGCGGCACCGTCCACACCCGCACCTTCATCCCGAAGACCTGCCACGACGCGATCGGCGTGCTGGGCGCCGTCTCGGTCGCGTCAGCCTGCCTGCTCGAGGGCTCGGTCGCGGCCGATCTGGTGGCGCCGGCGCCGGTGCGCGTGCAGGACCTTTCCATCGAGCACCCGTCGGGCGAATTCACCGTCCGGCTCGAACGGGGCGACAGCCCCGGCGCATTCGCCTCGGCAGCGCTGCTGCGCACCGCCCGGCCGCTGTTCCGCGGCCATGTCCTGATCGAAGGGAGTGACTTGTGATCATCGATATCCACGGCCACTACACGACCGCGCCGAAGGCGCTGGAAGCGTGGCGCAACCGGCAGATCGCCGCCCTCGCCGACCCGGCGCAGGCGCCCGCGGCCTCCGAGCTGAAGATCAGCGACGACGAGCTGCGCGAGTCGATCGAGACCAACCAGCTCGCGAAGATGCGCGAGCGCGGCATCGACCTGACGGTGTTCTCGCCACGCGCCAGCTTCATGGCGCACCACGTCGGCGGCTTCGAGACCAGCGCCGCCTGGGCGGCGATCTGCAACGAGCTGTGCGCGCGCGTCGCGGGGCTGTTCCCCGACCACTTCATCGGCGCGGCGATGCTGCCGCAATCGCCGGGCGTGGACCCGACCACCTGCCTGCCCGAGCTCGACCGCTGCGTGCGCGAGTACGGCTTCGTCGCGATCAACCTGAACCCCGATCCGTCCGGCGGCCACTGGACTTCGCCGCCGCTGTCGGACCGCCACTGGTACCCGATCTACGAGCGCATGGTCGAGTACGACATCCCGGCGATGGTCCACGTCAGCACGAGCTGCAATGCCTGCTTCCACACCACCGGCGCGCACTACCTGAACGCCGACACCACCGCGTTCATGCAGTGCCTGACCTCGGACCTGTTCAAGGACTTCCCGACGCTGCGCTTCGTGATCCCGCACGGCGGCGGCGCGGTGCCCTACCACTGGGGGCGCTTCCGCGGTCTGGCGCAGGAGATGAAGAAGCCGCCGCTCACCGAGCTGCTGCTGAAGAACATCTTCTTCGACACCTGCGTCTACCACCAGCCGGGGATCGACCTGCTGACCCGGGTGATCCCGGTCGACAACGTGCTGTTCGCCTCCGAGATGATCGGCGCGGTGCGCGGCATCGACCCGGAGACCGGCCAGGCCTACGACGACACCCGCCGCTACATCGACGCGGCACCCGCACTGACCGACGGCGACCGCCGGCAGATCTTCGAAGGCAACGCCCGCCGCGTCTATCCGCGGCTCGACGCGGCATTGCGCCGGCAGGGGAAATGAGCATGTACGAACTCGGAGTGGTCTACCGCAACATCGAACGGGCCGACGCCGCGATGGCCGAGCGCCTGGCCGCCTTCGGCAGCGCGACGGTGCACGAGGCGATGGGCCGAGTCGGCCTGATGCTGCCGCACATGCGGCCGATCCAGGCCGGCGCGCAGGTCGCCGGCACCGCCGTCACCGTGCTGCTGCAGCCGGGGGACAACTGGATGATGCACGTCGCCGCCGAGCAGATCCGCCCGGGCGACATCGTCGTGGCCGCGGTCACGGCGCCGTGCACCGACGGCTACTTCGGCGACCTGCTCGCCACCTCGTTCCAGGCCCGCGGCGCGCGGGCGCTGGTGATCGACGCCGGCGTGCGCGACGTGAAGACGCTCGCCGCGATGGGCTTCCCGGTGTGGAGCAAGGCGATCAGCGCCAAGGGCACGATCAAGGCGACGCTCGGTTCGGTCAACGTGCCCGTCGTCTGCGCCGGCGCGCTGGTGACGCCGGGCGACGTGATCGTCGCCGACGACGACGGCGTCACCTGCGTGCCGCGCGCCATGGTCGCAAGGACGCTCGACGCTGCCGTCGCGCGCGAAGCCAACGAACTCGCCAAGCGCGAGAAGCTCGCCTCCGGCGTGCTCGGGCTGGACATGTACGCGATGCGCGAGCCGCTGGCGCGCGCCGGGCTGCGCTACATCGATTGACGACGAACGACAGGAAGGAGACGACGACGATGAACACGATCACGCGCCGCATGGCGCTCGCGCTGGCCGCCACCGCGGCACTTTCGGGCACGCTGCCCACACCGGCGCAGGCGCAAGACTGGCCGACCAAGCCGGTGCGCATCACCACCCCGTTCCCGGCCGGCGCCGGCCCGGAGGCCGTGGTGCGCGTGCTGGCCGAAAAGCTGCAGCGCAAGTGGGGGCAGCCGGTGATCGTCGAGAACAAGCCCGGCGCCAACGGCTTCATCGCGATCGACGCCTGGAAGCGCGGCGCCACCGACGGCCACGACCTGATCCAGCTCGACAACGTGCACCTGGTCGCCTACCCGCACCTGTTCAAGAAGCTGCCGTACGACCCGGTCAAGGACTTCGAGCAGATCGCGCCGCTGTTCCGCACCTACTTCTTCGTCGCCGTCGGCACCGGCAGCACGTACCGCACGGTGGGCGACATCGTTGCCAATGCGAAGGCCCGGCCGGGCCGGCTGAACTACGGCTCCTGGTCCATCGGCAACCCGGTGCACCTCGGGTCGGCGCTGCTCGAGTCGATGACCGGCACGCAGATGCAGCACGTCGTCTACAAGGAGACGTCGATGCTGTACACCGGCGTGGCCAACGGCGAACTGGATTTCGCGCTCGGCTCGCTGGCCACCGCCGGGCCGATGCAGCGCTCGGGCAAGGTCCGATTCATCGCCGTCACCGCACCGAAGCGCCACCCCGCCTTCCCCGACGTGCCGACCGTCGCCGAATCCGGCGGCCCCGCCGGCTACGAAGTGACCGGCTGGACGACCCTCGCGGCGCCCAAGGGCCTGCCCAAGGCGGTGGCCGACAAGATCCAGAAGGACATCGAGGCCGCGCTCGCCGAGCCGGACATCAAGGAACGCTACGCGACCTTCGGCTACGAGCCGTTCCCGACCACGCGCGACCTGTTCAACGCGTTCATCGCGTCCGAATCGGCGAAGTATGCCGACGTGGTCAAGCGCGCGAAGGTGTCGCTGGACTGAGTGCCTGTGCTCCAGCGGCGGGCCGATCCGCCGCCGCTCGGGCACTGCGCCGGCCCCAACGCGGCAGCGTTCGCAGGCGCAACCCGGGCAAGGGTCTCGTGAGCGGTGCCGATGCGTTCGGCCACGACGACATCGATTCGCAACGCGATTGCGTATCGACTTAAATACAGTGCACGCATTTCCGTACAACGGCCCCAAGTGCTTGCCAGCCTTGAGTTTTCATCCGAAACGTCGGATGGAATCAGGCTGACCCGTATTGAAATCATTACAGACACCGCCAACACCGCCCTTCGTGTTCACGTAAGTCTTTGATTTAATTCATATTTTCATACTGGCACACCGGTTGCTATCAGCTCCGCCCAGCGCGCGTTCCCAGCGCGATCGATGGAGACGGATATGCGGGTGATGGTGTTGGGTAGCGGTGTGATCGGCACCAGCGTGGCTTACTACGCGGCCAGGGCCGGGCACGAGGTGGTCGTGGTGGACCGTCAAACGGGGCCCGCGCTGGAGACGAGCTTCGCCAATGCCGGCGAGGTGTCGCCCGGCTATTCGGCGCCGTGGGCCGGGCCGGGCGTGCCGCTGAAGGCCCTCAAGTGGTTGTTGATGAAGCACCGCCCGCTGGTCATCCGGCCGGCGATGGACCCGGCGCTGCTGCGCTGGGGGTTCGCGATGCTGCGCAACTGCACCGAATCCGCCTACCGCATCAACAAGAGCCGGATGGTGCGCCTGGCCGAGTACAGCCGCGACTGCCTGCGCATGCTGCGCACCGAGACCGGCATCCGCTACGACGAGCGCACGCAAGGCACGCTGCAGTTGTTCCGCACGCAGAAGCAGCTCGACGCAACCGCCCAGGACATCGAGATCCTGAAGCAGTACGGCGTCCCGTTCGAGCTGCTGGACCGCGCCGGCTTCGTGCAGGTGGAGCCCGGCCTCGCGCGGACGCAGCACAAGTTCGTGGGCGGCCTGCGCCTGCCCGGCGACGAGACCGGCGATTGCTTCCAGTTCACGCAGGCGCTGGCGCGCATGGCGCAGGCGCTGGGCGCGGAGTTCCGCTTCGGGGTCGACATCCAGGGCCTGGAATCCAGCGGCGGGCGCATCACCGGCGTGCGCACCGGCGCCGGCGTGCTGCACGCCGACCGGTACGTCGTCGCGCTCGGCAGCCACTCGCCGACGCTTCTGGCGCCCCTGGGCATCCGGCTGCCGGTGTACCCGGTCAAGGGCTACTCCATCACGGTGCCGATCACCGATGCTGCCGCGTCGCCCGAGTCGACGATCATGGACGAGACGCACAAGGTCGCGGTGACGCGGCTCGGCGACCGCATCCGTGTCGGCGGCACCGCGGAGCTCGCGGGCTACGACCTGACGCTGCCGGACGCACGTCGGCGCACACTGGAGTTCGTCGTGCGTGACCTGTTCCCCGATGGCGGCGACCTGTCGCGCGCGAGCTTCTGGACCGGCCTGCGGCCGATGACGCCCGACGGCACGCCGATCATCGGCGCAACCGGCCTCGACAACCTCTTCCTCAGCACCGGCCACGGCACGGCGGCCGGCCCGCTCGGGCGCCTGACGCCCAGGCCTGCGCCCCGCACGTATTCCCGGCGGCACATGCGCCGCCGCATCCCGCGGAGACCCCGGCCCGACGAAGGCCGGGGCACCGCCCATCTCGGACACCGGAGCGATCCCGGTGTCTTCTCCCAGGAGACAAGCCATGACCCGAATTGACAGATTGCTCGCGCAGGAGGGCCGCCATGAAGCGCAGGACCTCGAGCGCGGATTGAAGAACCGCCACATCCAGATGATCGCGCTCGGCGGAGCGATCGGCGTGGGCCTGTTCCTCGGTGCGGGGCGTGCGATCAGCATGGCCGGCCCGGGGCTGATCCTCAGCTACGCCGTTGGCGGCGCCATCATCTTCTTCATCATGCGCGCGCTCGGCGAGCTCCTGATGTACCGGCCGGTGTCGGGCTCGTTTGCGACCTATGCCGAGGAGTTCATCGGCCCGTTCGCCGGCTTCGCCACCGGCTGGTCCTACTGGTTCATGTGGGTCACGATCGGGATGGCGGAAATCACCGCGGTCGCGATGTACGTGCACTACTGGTTCCCGGATCTGCCGCAGTGGATACCGTCGCTGGCGACGCTGGTGCTGCTGTACCTCGCCAACCGAATCGCCGTCGCGGTGTTCGGCGAGCTGGAGTTCTGGTTCGCGCTGATCAAGGTCGTGATGCTGGTCGCGATGATCGTCATCGGCATCGCGGTGCTCGCGTTCGACGTCACGCCGCTGGGCGCGACGGCGAGCCTGTCGAACCTGTGGTCGAACCAGGGCTTCATGCCCTTCGGCGTGCTCGGCATCGCGCTGACGCTGCAGATGGTGATGTTCGCGTTCCAGGGCGTCGAGCTGATCGGCGTCACTGCCGGCGAGGCACAGAACCCCGAGCAGGTGCTGCCGCGCGCCACCAACGGCGTGGTGTGGCGCATCCTGATCTTCTACATCGGCGCGCTGGTCATCATGATGTCGCTGGTGCCGTGGTCCGAGCTGAAGGCCGGCGTCAGCCCCTTCGTCTACCTGTTCGAGCGGATGGGCATCCCGGGCGCCGCCAGCGTGGTCAATTTCGTCGTGATCACCGCCGCCGCGTCGTCGTGCAACAGCGGCATCTTCAGCACCGGCCGCATGCTGTACACGCTGGCGCAGTTCCGCCAGGCACCGCGCGCCTTCGCCCACGTCAATGCCAACCACGTGCCGTCGACGGCCGTCACCTTCTCGGCGGTGCTGATGGGCGTCGGCGTGGTACTGAACTACGTGGTGCCCGAAGAGGCCTTCATCTGGATCACCAGCGTCTCGCTCGTCAGCGCGCTGTGGACGTGGTCGGTCATCATGATCGCGCACCGCAACTACCGCCGCGCGGTCGCCGCGGGCCGGGCGCGCGCGGTGGGGTTCCGCATGCCGGGCGCGCCGGTGATCAACTGGATCGTCGTCGGCTTCATGCTCGTCGTCTCGGCACTGCTGGCCATCGACCCGGGCACCCGCGTCGCGCTGTACGTCGCGCCGATCTGGTTCGCGCTGCTGGCCGCGGGCTACCAGCTCACGCGCCGCAACGCCCCGGCCGCAGCCGGCGTGCATGCCGTCGGCGCGCGCCGCTGAACCGCGAGGCAGGGCACCCATGTTCGACATCGACCCGACCCGCGCCGGCGCGCTGCTGACGATCGACCTCGGCGCGCTGTGCGACAACTGGCGCCGCCTGCAGTCGGCCGTGGGCAGCGCGCAATGCGCCGCCGTTCTCAAGGCCGACGCCTACGGGCTCGGCGCGGCGCGTGTCGCGCCGGCGCTGGCCGCGGCCGGCTGCCGTCGCTTCTTCGTCGCCCACCTCGACGAGGCGATCGTTCTGAGGCCGTTGCTGCCGGCGGGTGCCAGCGTCGCGGTGCTGCACGGGCCGACGCCCGGCGCCGAGCGCGAGTTCGTCGAGCACGGGGTGCTGCCGGTCCTCAACAGCCGGCAGCAGCTCGACGCCTGGCGCCGGCTTGCGCGGCAGCTCGACCGCGAACTCGAGATGCTGCTGCAGGTCGACACCGGCATGTCGCGACTCGGCCTGCCGGCCGACGAATTGCAGGCGGTCGCCGCCGACCGTGACGCACTGGCCGGCACGCGCCTGGTGGCGGTGATGAGTCACCTGGCCTGCGCCGATGAGCCCGGGCATCCTGCCAACGCGCGACAACGGGCGCGGTTCATCGAGGCAATGCGCAGCCTTCCGCCTGCACCGGCGAGCCTGGCGAACTCGTCGGGCATCTTTCTCGGCTCGGACTACCACTTTGACATCGTGCGCCCCGGCGCCGCGCTGTACGGAATCGCGCCGGTGGCCGGCGCGCCGAACCCGATGCGGCCGGTCGTGCGGCTGCAGGCCAAGGTGATCCAGTGCCGCGACGTGCCGGCCGCCACCGCGGTGGGCTATGGGCTTGCCTGGCGAAGTGCCGGTTCGGCGCGCATCGCGACCGTATCGGTCGGATATGCCGACGGTTGGCTGAGGGCCGCCGCCGATGGCTGCGACGCGGACTTCGGCGGCGTACGGCTGCCGCTGGTGGGTCGCGTTTCGATGGACACGATCACCGTCGACGCCAGCGCGCTGCCACCAGGCGCCATGCAGCCCGGCGCCCTGGTCGACCTGATCGGCGCGCACCAGGACGTCGACGCCGTCGCGGCCCGCGCCGGGACGATCGGCTACGAGTTGCTCACGCGACTCGGCCGGCGCTACGCACGGCACTACGTCGACGCCACGGCAGGAGCCTGAGGCCGCGGCGACTCCTTCAGCGGGTCGCAGGGCGGCAAGCCCTCGCGGGCCGGCACCGGGACGGCCCGCAGGACACCCGCTCGGTTCAAAGGCCGATACCTTTGTGTCATGGCAAGCGTGCCCCCACGGGCCGCAATCGCCCATGAACGTAAAGTTCTTCGAAGCGAGGGTTATCTCTATTTGATCAAAAAGTCTGACGGCAAGGCAAGGCGAACTCATCGCTCGTGCCGGCACCGGCAACCACACTGCCGCAGGACGAATCCGGCCCAGACGGCGCGGCCGGCAGCCACCGCGACGGCGACAACCGGATCGTCCCGACCCCACCGATCAGACAAGGAGATCACCGTGTCGAACAAGACAACCAACCCATGCTGGCCCCGCCTCGCGCTACACGCCGCAGGCCGATGGCGACTGGCGATGGCGAGCCTGGCCACGATCCTGACGGCCCTGCTGCTGCCGGCCGCGAACGCGATGGCCGCCCCAGGCCTCGCCAACCTGCGTGCCATCGCACCGGCGATGGACTGCGCCGCGGTGCTCAAGATGGACCTGAGCCGCGTCACCGACGCGCCGGTCACCCTCACCTCGGCGACCATCGTGACGACCGGCGTGGCGCCCTACTGCGAGGTGCGCGGCACCATCGCACCGGCCAACACCATCGTGATGCGCCTGCCCACCCAGGGCTGGACCCAGCGCTACGTGCAGACCGGCTGCGGCGGCGAATGCGGCGTCGCGAACATCGGCTACACCGAGGCCGCGACCTGCCCGATCATCGCGGACGGCACGGTCGCCAGCGCCACCACCGACATGGGCCACCAGGGCCAGGGCAACCCGGCCGGCGCCTGGGCGGCCGGCAACCCGCAGGCGCAGATCGACTTCGCCTACCGCGGCGTGCACGTGACCTCGCAGGTCGCGAAGGCGGTGATCGCCAGGTTCTACGGCCGGCGCCCGGTCTACTCGTACTTCAACGGCTGCTCGGACGGCGGCCGCGAGGCGCTGATGGAGGCGCAACGCTACCCCGACGACTTCGACGGCATCGCCGCCGGCGCGCCGGCGGCGAACATGGTCGTGCAGAACACCTTCCACCACGCCTGGAACGTACTGACCAACAAGGACGCGGCCGGCAACTACATCCTGCTGGCCGGCAAGCTGCCGATGATCCACGCCGCCGTGCTCGCCACCTGCGACCGCCTGGACGGCGTCGCGGACGGGGTGATCGACGATCCGCGCAGCTGCCACTTCGACCCCGCCACCCTGGTGTGCAAGACCGGCCAGGACCCGACCACCTGCCTCACCGCCGCGGAAGCCGGCGTGGTGCAGCGCCTGCATGACGGCGCAACGGACCCGCACGGCCGCCACTTGGAACCGGAGATCTCGCACGAATGGGGTTCGGAACTCGCGTGGACGCTGTTCGTGCCGGCGACACAGGGCGTGACCGTCGGCAGCGAGAACTTCGTGCTGGCGTTCGCGCGCTACCTGGCCTACTTCAACGTCGCCAACCCGGCCTGGCAGTTGAGCGACCTGAAGTTCACTGTGCCGTCGTTCTGGGACACAGTGCAGACCTCGAGCTACCTCTCCGCCACCGACCCCGACCTCGGCGCCTTCGCGCGCAGCGGCGGCAAGCTGCTGCTGTGGCACGGCTGGAACGACCAGCACATCTCGCCGCAAGGCACGCTGGCCTACTACGACGCGATGCGCCGGACGCTCGGCTCCCGCGCGGTCGACCGCTTCGCCAGGCTCTACCTCTTCCCCGGCGTCACGCACTGCGGTGGCGGCGAGGGCCCGGACACCTTCGACATCCTGACCCCGGTGATGGCCTGGGTGGAGGGCGGCGTCGAGCCGCAGAAGATCGTCGCGTCGAAGGTGGTGGACGGCGCCGTCACGCGCACACGGCCGGTGTTCCCGTACCCGGCGGTCGCGCGCTACCTCGGCGCCGGCAGCACCGACGACGCGGCCAGCTTCGTCGCCTACACGCCGCGGCGCGAATCCGGCCCCGGCTACCACTGGGTCGGCCAGCAGCTCTACTCGCACGGGTACCAGGCACAGTGCCAGGCCGTGGGCACGCAGTTGGCCTGCCAGCCCGCACGGCTCGTGCTGGACGACGGCGACCGCGACGACGACCACGACCACCGGCGCGATCACGACGAGTGAGCCGATCGCCGATCGGGTGGCGGCCGCGGCGCAGCCACCCGACGCGCTCAGCGCATCTGGAACAGCTCCTGGTGGAAATGCGCTGGCGCGAGCCCGCGCGCGGCAAAGTCGGCACGCAGCGCGTGCCCGAAGCCGGGTGGCCCGCAGAACCAGACGCTGGCGGACTGCCAGTCGGGAACCGCCGCCCGGATGCGCTCGCCGTCGAGCCGGCCGTCGCGCGCGTCGACCCACAGGTGCAGGCGCACGCCGGCCGCGCGTGCGTCGGCGGTCAGCTTGTCGATGGCGGCGGGCTCGGCCACCGCAGTCGAATGGAACAGGTCGACGACCGTGGCCTCCGGGCGGAGCGCCCGCTGCTTCATGCGCGCGACGAACGGCGTGATGCCGATGCCGGCGCCGACCCAGATCTGGCGCGGCTGCGAATCCGAGAAATCGAAGCAGCCGTACGGCCCCTCGATCGTCACCGGCATGCCGACGCGCAGGCGCTCGCGCAGGCGCCCGGTGTGGTCGCCCAGCGCCTTCGCGATGAAGACGATGTGCGGATCGTCGGCATGCCACGCCGAGGCGATCGTGTACGGATGCGCGCCTTCCTTCCGGTCGGACGTGACGAACGCGAACTGGCCGGCGGCATGCCCCGGCCAGCCCGGCTGCAGCGCGATGCGCGATTCGAGCACGCGCAGTTCCGGGTAGTACTGGAGCGATTCGATCGATCCCTGCACCTGGCGCCCGGCCCCGATGCGCCCGGCCAGCGCGAGCACCGCGGCCACGCTGCCGCCCGCCAGCAGCGCGGCCAGCAGCCAGCCGATCGGCTGCGTCCAGTAGGCGAACTTCGTCAGCACCAGCGCGTGATAGGCCAGCACCAGGTAGGCGGCGGCCAGCCAGGTGTGCGTGCGGGTGAAGAGGTGGTACGGAAAGCGCTTGACCAGCGCCAGCACCATCAGGATGGCCGCGGCATAGAACGCCCATTCGCCGACCGACTCCGCCAGCCCGCGCTGGCTGCCGAGCCAGCCCTCGACCGGGCCGAGCAACGACGGATCCGGCCGCGGCCCGCGCGCCGGCCGGGCCAGCCAGCCCCAGCCGACCATCCACTTCGTGCCCTGCGCCCACCACCAGTGCAACAGCGCGGCGACGAGCGCCACGATGCCCAGCCACTTGTGCAGCCGGTACATCTTGTCCAGGCCGTCCAGGTGCGGCTCCAGCCACCTCGGGCGCAAGGCGAGCAGCAGCGCGACGCTCATCGCGCCGATCGCGATCACGCCGCTGAACTGCATGAAGACCGTGCGGAAGCTGAAGTAGCTGAACGGCTGCGGCAGCAGCGTATCGGCCAGCAGCCAGGCCGCCGTCAGCACCAGCAGCAACCCACCCAGCGCCCACTCCAGGCGCCTGCTTTTCACATCGAACATCGATCGTCCTCCCGTTCTCCAGAGCCGGCCCGTCGGCGCGGGCGCCGGCGACAGTGTGTTGCCGGAACGTTGCCGCCGCATTGCCCCAGCACAACCCGTGGCGCCGCCAGTGCGCCCGCCCAGGCGAGCACGACCGATAACTTTGTATCGCCGTCCGGCGGTCTTCGCCGGCTCGCCGTCCCCGTGCAGCGATCGTATCAGCGATTCAGGGTAAACCCTTGATCATCAAAAAGTCTGACGGTAGCTCAAGGCGAACTCAGCCCACCCGGAGCGACCGGCGACCACACTGCCTGCAACGGTTCGAGCGCGCCGGCAGCGCCCTCCACCGAACAGATCACCTCCCCCACTTCCGACCTGGAGACAAGGCATGAATGCACCCCAACGGGTGGACGTCAAGGCGTTCATCGATCAACGAGGCATGTCCTCGACACAGTGGATGTTGCTGGCGCTGTGCTTTCTCGTCGTCGCGGCCGACGGCATGGACGTCGCGATCATGGGCTTCCTCGCGCCCTCGATCCTGCAGGAGTGGAACGCCTCGCGCGCCAACTTCGGCTTCGTGATGAGCGCCGCGCCGATCGGCCTGGTGCTGGGCGCGCTGATCGCCGGCCCCGCCTCCGACCGCTTCGGGCGCAAGGCGGTACTCACCGTCTCGGTGTTCCTGTTCGGCCTGTTCACGATCGGCACCGCCTTCACGCACAACCTCACCGAGATGGCGGCGCTGCGGCTGCTCACCGGCCTGGGCCTGGGAGCCGCGATGCCGAACTCGACGACCCTGCTGTCGGAGTACGTGCCGCAGCGTTCGCGCTCGCTGCTGATCGCGATCATGTTCACCGGCTTCAACCTCGGCTCGGGCATGGTCGGCTTCGTCGCGGCATCGCTGATCCCGCTGCACGGCTGGCGATCGGTGCTGATCGCCGGCGGCGCGCTGCCGCTGCTGCTGGTGCCGGTGCTGCTGGCGCTGCTGCCCGAATCGGCGCGCTTCATGGTGGTTCGCCGGCACGCCGCCGCGCGCATCGGCGCGGTGCTCGGCCGCATCTGCCGCACGAGCTTTCCGGCCGGCACCGAGTTCTTCGCGACCGAGCCCCCGGTGCAGAGCAAGAAGCCAATCGGCGTGCTGTTCTCGCGCGGCTATGGTCTGATGACGACCGCGCTGTGGGTGACCTACTTCATGGGACTGCTGGTGATCTACCTGCTGACCGGCTGGCTGCCGACGCTGATGAAAGACGCCGGCCTGCCGATCTCGACCGCCGCCACCATCACCGCGATGTTCCAGATCGGCGGCACGGTCGGCGCGATCCTGGTCGGCTGGGCAATGGACCGCGCCGCGCCGACGCGCGTCATCGCCACCGCCTACGTGGCCGGTGCCGCCTGCATCGTCGCCCTCGGTGCGGCCGGCACGCTCTCGCCCTCGCTGACGATCCTGGTGGCAGCCGCCGGCTTCTTCATGAGCGGCGCGCAGACCGGCCTGAACGCCTTCGCGCCGAACTGCTACCCGACGATGGCGCGCGCCACCGGCGTGAGCTGGATGCTCGGCGTCGGCCGCTTCGGCAGCATCACCGGCTCGATGATCGGCGGCGTGCTGCTGTCGATGGGCTGGGGCTTCACCGCCATCGTCTCGCTGCTGGCCGTTCCCGCGATCCTCGCCGGGCTGGCCGTGCTGAAGGCGCGCCGCGCCGAAGAACCGACCGCGCTCGCCAATGCGTCGAGCCTTGCCCACACCTGAAGGAGATACTGACCCATGGCCACCATCATCGGCGCCGTCGCGTGCTCGCACACGCCCACCATCGGCTTCGCATTCGACAAGAACAAGGGCGACGATCCCGTCTGGGCGCCCATCTTCGAGGCCTTCTCGCCGCTGCGGCAGTGGCTGGCGGAGAAGAAGCCCGACGTCGCGCTGTTCATCTACAACGACCACGTCACCTCGTTCTTCTTCGACCACTACTCCGCCTTCGCGCTCGGCGTCGGCGAGCGCTGGGAAGTCGCCGACGAAGGCGGTGGCCCGCGCGAGCTGCCGCCCGTTGCCGGGCATCCGGCGCTGGCGGCGCACATCGGCCAGTCGCTCGTGGCCGACGAGTTCGACCTGTCGTTCTTCCAGGACAAGCCGCTCGACCACGGCTGCTTCTCGCCGCTGTCGGTGCTGTTCGAGCACGGCGACAGCTGGCCGGCGCCGATCGTGCCGCTGCAGATCGGCGTGCTGCAGGCGCCCAGCCCGAGCGCGCGGCGCTGCTGGCGCCTCGGCCAGGCGCTGCGCCGGGCGATCGAGAGCTTCCCGGCCGACCTGCGGGTCGCGATCGTCGCCACCGGCGGCCTGTCGCACCAGGTGCACGGCGAGCGGGCCGGCTTCAACAACCCGGAGTGGGACGCGCGCTTCCTCGACCTGATCGAGAAGGATCCGGAGCGCCTCGCGCAGATGACGCTGGCCGAACTGGCGACGCTCGGCGGCCTGGAGAGCGCCGAGGTGGTGATGTGGCTGGTGATGCGCGGCGCGCTGTCGGGCAGCGTCACGAAGGTCCACCAGTCCTACTACCTGCCGTCGATGACCGGCATCGCGACGCTGATCCTCGAGAACCACGCCGCCCCGCCCGCCGCGAACGAACTGGAGCGCCACCGCGCCCACATGGGCGAACAGCTGCGCGGCATCGAGAAGCTCGAAGGCACCTATCCGTTCTCGCTCGACCTGAGCGTCAAGTCCTACCGGGTCAGCAAGTTCCTGCACGGCCTCATCGATCCGGCCCGGCGCGAGCGCTTCCGCGCCGACGAGGCCGCGTGCATGCGCGAAGCCGGACTCACCGACGTCGAACGCGACCTGATCACGCGGCGCGACTGGCGCGGCCTGATCCACTACGGCGTCATCTTCTTCCTGCTGGAGAAGCTGGCGGCGGTGGTCGGCGTGTCGAACCTGCACGTCTACGCCGCGATGCGCGGCCAGCCGCTGGCAGACTTCCAGAAGACGCGCAACGCGCCCGGCGCGCTGTATTCGGTGGCCGGCGGGGAGCGCCGCGCCGAGGGCTGGAGCGCAACCGCGCCCGCGTCATCGAAGGACTGAATGGGCACACCGCCCACCGTTCCGGCACCTCGTCGCGCGCCCGCCGCCTGGACCGGGCTGCTCGCCACCGGCGATCCGGCCCTGGTGCGCCGCTTCGCCGACAGCGTGCGGCAGGAGTACCGCGCGGTGGGCATGAACATCGCGCTGTCGCCGCAGGCGGACCTGGCGGTGAACCCGCGCTGGTCGCGCGTCAACGGCACCTTCGGCAGCGATCCGCAGGCCGCGGCGCGCTTCGTGCGCGGCTACGTCGAGGGTATGCAGCACGGCGACGCGGCATCGGGCGCGACAGCGTGGTCTCGGTGGTCAAGCACTGGGTCGGCTACGGCGTGATGCCGGCGTACAGCATGCCGGCCGCTCCGTTCACCGCGAAAGGCAGCCTGGCGCCGCTAGAGCCGGTCGGCCTCGGTTTCAGCCGGCCGCTGCTGACCGACGTGCTGCGCGGGCGCTTCGGCTTCGATGGCGTGATCCTGTCCGACTGGCGCATCACTTCCGACTGCACGCCCGGCTGCCGCGATGGCGCGCCGGCGGGGCGCCGCGCGAGCTTTGCCGACATCGCGATGCCCTGGGGCGTCGAGGAACTGCCGAAGCTCGATCGCTACGTCAAGGGCGTGGACGCCGGGCTCGACCAGTTCGGCGGCGTGGCCGAGCCCGAGTTCATCGTCGAGGCGGTGAAGGCCGGCCGGCTGGGCGGCGAGCGCATCGACCGCTCGGCCTACCGCGTGCTGCTGCAGAAGTTCCAGCTCGGGCTGTTCGAGGATGCGTTTGCCGATGCGGATGCGGCGACCAAGACCGTCGGCAACCCCGACGGCAGCGGCAGGCGTGCCGCCGTGCTTCCACTGCCGCCCGCGAGCCAGACCCGCGTCTACCTGCACCAGTTCGATGCGCAAGCCGCGCGCGAGGTCGTGCCGACCGTGGTCTCGATCTACCTCGAGCGCCCCGCCGACCTGCGCGCGATCGAGGGCCGGGCGGCCGCGATCGTCGGGCATTTCGGGCTGACGCCCGCCGCGCTGTTCGACGTGCTCACCGGCCGGCATGCGCCGACCGGCCGCCTGCCCTACGACCTTCCCTGGGCGCCGTCAGCCGGCGCAGCCACCGCCGGCGGCGCGTTCCGCCTCGGGCAGGGGCTGGGCTACTGACCGAATTTCGGCGGCACGGCGGCCCCGGCCGCCGGGTGCGGCAAGATTCCGTCTGTCGCCTGCACCTCGATCGATGGCAAAGTGTTTGCTCGGGACACCGCGCCATGCCTCGGGCTCGCCGCAGGCAGCAGATACTTCAGCCCATTCCACGGAGATCCGCCCATGTCGACCAAGCAGCCCACCATCATCTACACCCTCACCGATGAAGCGCCCCTGCTGGCGACTTGTGCCTTCCTGCCCATCATCCGCACCTTCACGGCGCCGGCGGGCATCAAGATCGCCAAGAGCGACATCTCGGTGTCGGCCCGCATCCTGGCCGAGTTCCCGGAGTACCTCACCCCCGAGCAGCGCGTGCCCGACAACCTGGGCGAACTGGGGCGCCTGACGCTCGAACCCGACACCAACATCATCAAGCTGCCCAACATCAGTGCATCGGTGCATCAACTGGTGGGCGCGATCAAGGAGCTGCAGGCGCGCGGCTACAAGATCCCCGACTTCCCGGAGAGCCCGAAGACCGACGAAGAGAAGGCGATCCGCGCGCGCTACTCCAAGAGCCTCGGCAGCTCGGTCAACCCGGTGCTGCGCGAAGGCAACTCCGACCGCCGTGCGCCGCTGGCGGTCAAGAACTACGCCCGCAAGAACCCGCACTCGATGGGCGAATGGAGCCAGGCCTCGCGCACCCACGTGGCCACGATGAAGTCCGGCGACTTCTATCACGGCGAGAAGTCGATGACGCTGGACCGGGCGCGCGACGTCCGGCTCGAGCTGCTCACGAAGGGCGGCAAGGCGGTGGTGCTGAAGGACAAGGTGCCGCTGAGCGCCGGCGAGATCATCGACAGCATGTTCATGAGCAAGAAGGCGCTGTGCGCCTTCTACGAGAAGGAGATGGAGGACGCGCGCAAGACCGGCGTGATGTTCTCGCTGCACGTCAAGGCGACGATGATGAAGGTCTCGCACCCGATCGTCTTCGGCCACGCGGTGCGGATCTTCTACAAGGAAGCCTTCGCCAAGCACGGCAAGCTGTTCGACGACCTGGGCGTGAACGTCAACAACGGCATGGTCAACCTGTACGACAAGATCGCCACGCTGCCCGAATTCCAGCGCGAGGAGATCATCCGCGACCTGCACGCCTGCCACGAGAACCGGCCGGAGCTGGCGATGGTCGACTCGGCCAAGGGCATCACCAACCTGCACGCGCCGAACGACGTGATCGTCGACGCCTCGATGCCGGCCATGATCCGCATCGGCGGCAAGATGTGGGGCCCCGACGGCCGCCCGAAGGACACCAAGGCGGTGATCCCGGAGAGCACCTTCGCCCGCATCTACCAGGAGATGATCAACTTCTGCAAGACCAACGGCAACTTCGACCCGGTGACGATGGGCACGGTGCCGAACGTCGGCCTGATGGCGCAGCAGGCGGAAGAGTACGGCTCGCACGACAAGACCTTCGAGATCGCCGAAGACGGCGAGGCCCGCATCGTCGACATCGCCACCGGCGAGGTGCTGCTCTCGCAGAACGTCGAGCAAGGCGACATCTGGCGCATGTGCCAGTGCAAGGACGCGCCGATCCGAGACTGGGTCAAGCTGGCCGTCACGCGCGCCCGCAACTCGGGCATGCCCGCCCTCTTCTGGCTCGACCCGTACCGCCCGCACGAGGCGCAGCTCATCAAGAAGGTCGAGACCTACCTGAAGGAGCACGACACCACCGGGCTGGACATCCAGATCATGTCGCAGGTGCGCGCGATGCGTTACACGCTGGAGCGCGTGGTGCGCGGGCTGGACACGATCTCGGTCACCGGCAACATCCTGCGCGACTACCTGACCGACCTGTTCCCGATCATGGAGCTGGGCACCAGCGCCAAGATGCTGTCGATCGTGCCGCTGATGGCCGGCGGCGGCATGTACGAGACGGGCGCCGGCGGCTCGGCGCCGAAGCACGTCAAGCAGCTCGTCGAGGAGAACCACCTGCGCTGGGATTCGCTGGGCGAGTTCCTGGCGCTGGCCGTCTCGCTCGAAGAACTGGGCATCAAGACCAACAACCACAAGGCCAAGCTGCTCGCGAAGACGCTGGACGCCGCCACCGGCAAGCTGCTGGACAACAACAAGTCGCCGTCGCCGCGCACCGGCGAGCTCGACAACCGCGGCAGCCAGTTCTACCTCGCGATGTACTGGGCCCAGGAACTCGCCGCGCAGACCGAGGACAGCGCGCTGCAGGCGCAGTTCGCGCCGCTCGCCCGGGCACTGACCGAGAACGAGGCGAAGATCGTGCAGGAACTCGCCGCCGTCCAGGGCAAGCCGGCCGACATCGGCGGCTACTACCTGGCCGACGCGGAGAAGTGCAAGGCGGTGATGCGCCCGAGCGCGACGCTCAACGCCGTGCTGGCGGCCGCGCGGGGCTGATCGGGGGCCGATCGGGGGCTGATCGGGGCCTCGCTTCGAAGGCGCCCCGGGGCCACCCCGGGGCCGTGATCGGGCCGGGGCCTCTGCGCGCGAGCGTCGGCCCGCCCGTCAGGCCATCTGCCGGGCGAACGCCTCGAGCTGGTCGATGCAGGTGTTCCAGCCGTCGAAGAAGCCCATCTGCTCGTGGCGGTCCCGCGTCGCCGGGTCGGGGTGCATCACGGTGGCGACGTAGCGCGTGCCCTCGCCCTCATCGGCCATCGAGATGATGGCCGTGAAGGCCAGCCAGGGTGTCGCCGGCCGCCACCCGCCGGTCAGCAGCGAGGTGAACACCAGCCGCGCCTGCGGCACGATCTCCAGGAAGCAGCCGGGGTTGTCGCTGGTGCCGCCGTCGGGGCCCTGCATGAAGGTGTGGAAGGCCCCGCCGGCGCGCAGGTCCATCGCCCGCACCTCGGTGGTCCACGGCTTCGGGCACCACCATTCCTTCAGCAGTTCGGGCTCGGTCCAGGCCTTCCACAGCGTGGCCCGCGGCGCGTGCACGAGGCGCGAGATCTCGAGGTCGTGGCGCTCGTCAGCGGCGTGGTTCGGGTTGGTCACGGTTCGGTTCCTCCGGTTGAAGTGATTCGGCAAATGCCGCCATGCGGTCGCTGCGGGCTTCCCAGGTTGCGCGCTGCTCGGCCATCCATTGCTCCGCGGACGACAGAGCCGCCGGCCGGAGTTCGCAGGTCCGGACGCGGCCGAGCTTGTTCGAGCGGATCAGGCCGCTGCGCTCCAGCACCGACAGGTGCTTCATGAACGACGGCAGCGCCATCGGGAACGGTGCGGCCAGCGACGACACCGATGCCGGCCCGCGACCCAGCACGCCGACGATGGCGCGGCGTGTCGGGTCGGCCAGCGCGTAGAACACATCGGACAACTGGGTCTCTTGCTTAGCCATTCGGCTCAGTTTACGCCGAGAACCCCGCCGCGGGCGTGTCGATGACGACGATGGCAACGCCGCCCGGGTCGCCGCGCACCGACAACCGGATGCCGCCGCCGCGCGGCGCGTACTTCGAGGCATTGCCGAGCAGGTGGACCAGCACCTGGGTGAGCCGGACGCCATCGCCGGCGATTCGCCAGGGCATCGGCGGATGCGTCGATGATCGCGCGCCGACTCCCGGCCGGCGGCGCGCTCAGCCCTTCGTCACGACCACCTCCAGGTACTCGCCCGGCACCACCAGCGACGCGCTTCCGGCGACGTTCATCTGCTCCAGCAGCGCCGTGATGTCGCGCTCCAGCGCCTGCTGGCCGGCCGCGTCGAGCGCGCCGAAGGCCTTGTGCGTCGGCCCGTAGAAGTCGCGGAACACCTGCAGCCAGTGCCCCGGCGAGCGGTAGCGGAAGTTGAAGTGCCGCCGCTCGCAGCGGATCTGCGCTGCCTGCGCACCGAACAGCTCGACCAGGTGCGGTTCCGTGCCCCACAGCGCCGGCGACTTCAGCCCCGCCGGCGGCGGCGCATGGGCGCCGATCACCTTGAACAGCCGCCCGATGAAGCCCTCGGGCGTCCAGTTGGCCAGGCCGATGCGGCCGCCCGGGCGCAGCACGCGCAGCATCTCGCGCGCGCTGCGGCCGTGGTCGGGCGTGAACATCGCGCCGAAGGTGGACAGCACGACGTCGAACGAGGCGTCGTCGAACGGCAGTTGCTCGGCATCGGCCACCTGGAACCGCACCTCCAGCCCCTCGGCGCGCGCCCGCTCGCGGCCCTTGTCGAGCAGCTCCGGCACGTAGTCGGTCGAGGTCACGCCGGCAAAACGGCGTGCCGCCGCCAGCGTCGCGTTGCCGTTGCCGGCGGCCACGTCGAGCACGGTTTCGCCGGCGCGCAGGTCGACGGCCTCGGCGAGCGACTCGCCGACGATCTGCAAGGTGGTGCCGATGACGGCGAAATCGCCACTGGCCCAGGTGGCCTGCTGGCGCTGCTTGATCGCGGCGAAATCGGGCGTCGGCGCCGCGGCGCCGGCGTGGGCCGGCATGGCGGCGGAACGGGTGGCGGGTTCGGCAAGCGTATCGGCGGTCGGGCTCATGGTGGTTTCCTGCGTCGGTGGTGGTCGGCGACATCGGTCGCCTTCGGGTTCGGCGGCCGGGGCCGCCTCCGGAAGCGGCGCGATGGCTCGCTTCCGGGAAGGCCCATTCTTCGCAGCGACGTGCATTGACGCTTCCCCCGGCGTCGTGCAGATTTGCCCGCGCGTCCGCCGACCGGAGTTGCCCGCGTGATCCACGACCCGCTGTCCGACGTGCTGCGCAGCGTGCGGCTGCGCGGCGCAGTGTTCTGGTACGTCGGCTGCCGCGACGACTGGGTGGCCGCGTCACCGCCCACGCGCGAGATCGCCGCGGCGGCGATCCCGGGCGCCGAGCACGTGCTCGCCTACCACCTGATCGTCAAGGGCGCCAGCTGGGCCGCCGTCGAGGGCCTGCCGCCGGTGCGCCTGGGCAGCGGCGACATCGTGATGTTCCCGCAGGGCGACGCGCACGTGCTGTCGAACGCGCCGGGCGCCCGCACGCCGCAGATCCTGGACGCTGGGTTCGTGCACGCGACGCGCGACGCCGCGCGGCCGGTGCCCGTCACCTACCGCGGCAGCGTGGTCGAACCGGGCCTGCAGCTACCGCCGGACGACGCCAGCACGGTCGTCGTCTGCGGCTTCATCGGCTGCGACCGCCGGCCCTTCAACCCGTTGATCGAGGCCCTGCCGCGGCTGCTGCACCAGAACGTCGGCGGTTTGGGCGCCTGGGTGGCGCCGGTGATGCACCAGGCGGTGTCCGAATCGCGCCAGCGCCGGCCGGGCAGCGCCGCCGTGCTCGAACGCGTCAGCGAGATGGTGTTCGTCGATGCCGCCCGGCGCTACCTCGAATCGCTGCCGGACGACGCCTCCGGCTGGCTGGCCGCGCTGCGCCACCCGCAGGTCGGCCGCGCGATCGGCCTGCTGCACGAGCGGCCGGCCGAGCCCTGGACGATCGACGAACTCGGCCGGCAGGTCGGCCTGTCGCGCTCGGCGCTGCACGAGCGCTTCGCCGGGCTCGTCGGCATGCCGCCGATGCAGTACCTGACGCAGTGGCGCATGCAGCGCGGCGCCGCCCTGCTGCGCGAGGGCCGCGCCACGGTCGCGACGATCGCGCAGGAGGTCGGCTACGAGTCGGAGGCGGCGTTCGCGCGCGCCTTCAAGCGGCTGGTCGGGCACCCGCCGGCGGCGTGGCGGCGCGCGCAGCGGCTGTTGCCCTAGCTCCCGCCCCTGCCGCCGCAACTGCCGCCGGCCCAGCCCCCGGCCCGGAGCCCGGCCGGAGCCCCGGGCGGCCCGGCCGCCTCGGTTCGACCGCAACGCGCCGGGGTTTACACACGAGCCGCAACGCCGATAAGCCGTGTGGCGCACCGTGATCGCTGACTGGAGACTCCCGTGGCAAACATCCTTCGCAACCTTCGTATCCGCACCCGGCTTGCAGTCTGCTTCGGCGCCGTCATCCTGTCGTTGATCGTGCTGACGACGATCACGCTGTCGCAACTCGCCAAGGTGCGCGAGATTTCCGATACCGCCGTCCGGCTGCAGGCCGAACGCCTGGCGCTGGCCCAGGAATGGCGGCAGAACATCGCCGTCAATTCACAGCGCGCGCTGGGCATCGGCCTGAGCATGGATCCGCAGCTCGAGAAGTTCTTCGAGCCCGACATCAAGCGCGTGACGGCGCGCACTTCGGAGCTGCAGAAGCGCTTCGCCGAACTCGAGACAGCGCCCGAGGGTCGCGCGATCCAGGAGCGCCTGGCCAGCGTGCGCAAGCGCTACATCGCCGGCCGCGACGGGCTGGCCCGGCTGGGCAGCATCGCCGACAAGGCCGCCGCACAGGCCAAGGCGGCCGAATTCAAGACCCTGGTCGACGAGTACATCGCCGCCGCCGGCGACCTGGTGAACCACGAGATCGCGCGCAGCCAGGCGCTGCACACCGAGGTCGTCGCCTCGATGAACCTGATGCAGACGGCGGCGCTCGCTGCCACCGCGGCCTGCGTGCTGGTGGCATCGGTGCTCGGCTGGCTGCTCAACCGCAGCATCGTGCGCCCGCTCGCATCGGCGCAGGAGGTGGCCGAGCGCATCGCCGGCGGCGACCTGCGCGTCGCCATCCCGACTTCCGGCCGGGACGAGGTGGGCCGCCTGCTGGGCTCGCTGGCGGCCATGAAGGAGGCGCTCGCCACGCTCGTCGGCCACATTCGCCAGGGCGCGGCCGGCATCGGCGTCGCCAGCGACGAGGTGGCCAGCGGCAACCAGGACCTGAGCGAGCGCACCGAGCAGGCCGCCGCGCGGCTGCAGCAGACCGCCAGCTCGATCGAGCAGATGGCCGGTGCCGTGCGCAGCAGCGCCGAATCGGCGCGCCACGCCGACGACCTGGCGCGCGGCGCGTCCACGCTGGCCACCCGCGGCGGCGAGGTCGTCGTCGGCGCCGTCGACACGATGGAGGCGGTGCACGCCAGCTCGAAGAAGATCGCCGACATCATCGGCGTGATCGACGGCATCGCGTTCCAGACCAACATCCTGGCGCTGAACGCCGCCGTCGAGGCCGCGCGGGCCGGCGAGCTGGGCCGCGGTTTCGCCGTGGTCGCCGGCGAGGTGCGCAGCCTCGCCCAGCGCAGCGCCGGCGCGGCACGCGAGATCAAGGGCCTGATCGGCGACAGCGTCGGCAAGGTCGAATCCGGCGCCGCGCAGGTGCAGCAGGCCGGGCGCACGATGGAGGAGATCGTCGCCGGCGTGCGCCAGGTGTCGGAGGCGGTGGCGCAGATCGCCGCCGCGGCATCCGACCAGGACCGCGGCATCGGCGACGTCAGCCGCGTCGTCGCCGAGCTCGACCAGGCGACGCAGCAGAACGCCGCGCTGGTCGAGGAATCGGCCGCCGCGGCGATGAGCCTGAAGGACCAGGCGGCGCGGCTGAACGAAGCGGTGGCGAAGTTCCGGCTGACGGCCTGACGGCGCGGCGCGGACGGGCCGCCGCCGCGTTCCGCGCGCGGCGGGCCTGCCTCACCCCCGCGCCGGCGCCAGCGTCGTGCTCCACAGCGACGCACCGGCGATGTCGCGCAGGTGCACCGTCATCGCCGCGGTGCGGCCGTCGATCTGCACTTCGCCGAAGAACTGCATGCCGGCGCTGGGCGGCAGGTTCACCTGGCCGGCGGCCGGCGCCTTCACGTACTTCAGCTCCGGGCCGAAGGTGTTGTCCAGCGTGTTCGGGCCGAAGGTGCCGGCGTTCAGCGGACCGCTGACGAACTCCCAGAACGGGTCGAAATCCTGGAACTGCGCGCGGTCCGGGTGGTAGTGGTGCGCGGCGGTGTAGTGCACGTCGGCCGTCAGCCACACGGTGTTGCGGATGCGCTGGTGCTTGATGAACGACAGCAGCTGCGCGATCTCCAGCTCGCGGCCGAGCGCCGGGCCGTCGCCGTTGGCGACCGCCTCGAACTTCATCCGGCCCTGGGCGTCCAGCCCGTCCTCGACGCGCAGGCCGATCGGCATGTCGCTCGCGATCACCTTCCAGGTGGCGCGGCTGCGCTTCAGGCCGTCGCGCAGCCAGGCGAGCTGCTGCGGGCCGAGGTAGACCGATTCGGCATCGATCGACGCCTGGCGGTTGTGGGTGTTCGGCCCGCGGTAGCTGCGCATGTCGATCACGAACACGTCGAGCAGCGGGCCGTAGCCGATGCGCCGGTACACGCGCTGCTCCTCCTGCTGCGAATACCAGCGCATCGGCGCGTTCTCGAGGAAGGCGCGCGCGCCGCGGGCCGTCAGCAGGTGCACGTTCTTTTCGCTGTAGCGCTTGTCGGCCGACAGGTCCTTGCTGTCCGACCAGTTGTTGACCACCTCGTGGTCGTCCCACTGCCAGACCTGCATCACCTCGGCGGCGAAGCGGCGCATGTTCGCGTCGAGCTGGTTGTAGCGGTGCGCGCCGCGGTACTCCTTCAGCGTCTCGGCGACCTTGCTCTTCTCCTCGGTCAGCACGGTGTTGCGCCACAGGCTGCCGTCGGCGAGCTTGACCTCGGCCTGCATCGGGCCGTCGGCGTAGATCGTGTCGCCGCTGTGGATGAAGAAGTCGGGGTCGATGCGACGCATCGACTCGTAGATCTTCATGCCGCCGAAGTCCTCGTTGATGCCCCAGCCCTGCCCCGCGGTGTCGCCGGACCAGACGAAGCGCACGTCGCGCGCGCGGTCCGGCGCGGTGCGGAAGTGGCCGGGCATCGGCTCCGACAGCGCGCCGCCGGCCAGGTCTTCCCACTGCACGCGGTAGAAGATGTCCTGCCCGGCCGGCAGGCCGGCCACGTCGACGCGGGCGCTGAAGTCGGTCGGCTCCATCGCGTCCGGGCCGCGCAGCCGCTGCGGGTTGGCGAAGCCGGCGGTCGTCGACCACTCCACCCAC
Source organism: Piscinibacter sp. (assembly GCA_044223035.1). GTDB lineage: Bacteria > Pseudomonadota > Gammaproteobacteria > Burkholderiales > Burkholderiaceae_C > JBGAMJ01. The sequence continues at coordinate 43,338 of JBGAMJ010000001.1, read as the reverse complement.
ATCCGCGCCGGCCGGTCGGCGCGCGACCAGACGATGCCGCGGTCGGCCAGCACGTCGCCGCTCTGCACGCCGGACGGAAATGTCGGCCGCCCGCGCTCGCCGGCCACCACCGCCGGCGCCTGCGCCTGCGCGAGGATCGACGCGAGTCCGGTGGAGCCGACGGCGGCGGAGGCGAGCAGCAGGCGGCGGCGGGGGAGATCGATGACAGGCATGGGAGGGGCGCGCGGACAGCGCAATTGGCGAAAGCGGGCATGCTGGCGGCGCGCGATGTCAGCGCGGTGACATGCCGGAACGCCGTGGGGGCCGCGCGGCCGGCGCAGCGTGCCGACAGCCGCCGGACAGCGGCTGGACGCGGCGTTCGCCCGATCCCGGCATCATCGCTCTGCCCGTGCCCCTGCCCGCCCTCACGGATTCCCCCACGAGCGCCCACGCAAGCGCCGGAACCCCCGTCCCCGTTCCCATCCTCAACCGGCCACCGCGACCTCCGGAGACACCCGATGACAGAACATGCCCCGCCGCGCGCAGCGGCGCCCTCCCCGGCGCCGGGTCCCGTCCCGGGCGGTAACCCGCCCCATGCCACGCCCGGTGCGCCGGCCGCGCGCCCGCCCCGGGCCTCGTCCACGCTGGTGCTGGTGCGCGACGCCGACGGCGGCCCCGAGGTGCTGCTGGTGCGGCGCGCGGACAGCGGCGACCAGAACAGCAACACCTGGGTCTTCCCCGGCGGGATCGTCGACGCCAGTGACAGCGGCCTGGCCGACTGCTGCACCGGCCTGGACGACGCCGCCGCGAGCGCGCGGCTCGGGCTGGCCGAAGGCGGCCTCGCCTTCTGGGTGGCGGCCCTGCGCGAGACGCTGGAGGAAGCCGGCCTGCTGCTCGCGCGCGATGCCGCCGGCACCGCGGTCGCCGACATCGACGATGCCCTGCTGGCCGACTGGCGCGAGCGCACGCGGCCGCTGCCGGCCGGCCAGGCCGGCCATGCGCTGCGTGAACTGTGCGTGGCGCAGGGCTGGCGGCTGGCGGTCGACCGGCTGACGCCGATCGCCCACTGGATCACGCCGCCGGGCATGCCGAAGCGTTTCGACACGCGCTTCCTGCTGGCCGAGGCGCCGCCGGGCCAGGCGGTGCGGGTCGACGGCGTCGAGATCGTCGACCACCGCTGGGCGCGGCCGGCGGTGCTGTTGCGGGCCGACGACGGCGTGCGCGTCGCCGGGCCGGCGCGCGCGATCCTGCAGACGCTGTCCGGCCATGCCGACGTGGCGGCGCTGCTGGCCTGGGCAGCGGCGCTCGGCCCGATCGAGCCGACGCGGCCGCGGCTGGCCAGCGACGCGGCCGGCCGGATCGGCCCGGTGCACCCCAGCCACCCGGCCTACGCCGAGATCGCCCGGCTCGACCCGCACGGCCACGGCCGCATCAGCCACGCGATCCGCCCCGGCGTGCCGGTGACGCTGGCGCCGGGGCTGGTGCGCATCACCGCGGGGAACGGCAGCGTGATGACCGGGCCGGGCACCAACAGCTACCTGCTGCGCTGCGACGACGGCGGCGCGGACGGAGGCGACTGGGCGCTGATCGACCCGGGCCCGGACGATCCGGAGCACGTGCACGCGCTGCTGCGCCAGCTCGCCGACACGCTGCACGGCCGGCTGGTCGCGATCCTCGTGACCCACACCCACATCGACCATTCGCCGGCGGCGCGCGCGCTGCGCGCCGCCACCGGCGCGGCGCTGTACGGCCGCGTGGCCGACCATGCGGCGGGCCAGGACACCGGCTTCGTGCCGAACCACCCGATGGCCGGCGGCGAAACGCTGGCGCTCGGCGCCGCGCTCGAACTGCGCGTGATCCACACGCCCGGCCATGCGTCCAACCACCTGTGCTACCTGTGGCCGCGCGAACGGCTGCTGTTCACCGGCGACCATGTGATGCAGGGCTCGACGGTGGTCATCAACCCGCCGGACGGCGACATGGCGGCCTACCGCCGCTCGCTGCGGCAGCTCGCGGCGCAGGCCGGGGGCCGCACGGTGGTCGGCGGCGATGGGCAGGATCAGAGCCGCGCCGCCGCTGGCACGGGTGGAGACGCCGGCGGTGGCACCGACGACGGCGGCTTCGACTGGATCGCCCCCGGCCACGGCTTCCTGATCGCCGAGCCGGCCCGGGCGCTGAACGCGCTGCTGGCGCACCGGCAGCGTCGCGAGGACAAGGTGCGGGCCGCGCTGGCGGCGCTGTCGTCCCTGGCCGAGGGGCGCCCGGTCGGCATCGACGCGCTGGTGGCAGCCGTCTACGACGACGTGCCCGCCGACCGCCACCCGATCGCCCGGCGCTCGCTGCTGGCGCACCTTCTGCAACTGCGCGCCGAGGGGCAGGCGCGGTCGCACGGCGACGGATGGAGCCCCGCCTGAGAGGGTGAGAGGCCACGGGCCTGGCGCGCCCTGGATCGCTCCGGGGCAGGCGCCGGCTTCAGCTCGACACCGGCGGCGCCCCGTCCTCCGGCGCAGGCACACCCACCCCTGCGATCGCGTCGGGCTCCCCCACCGACAGCGCCGCCCGCTCGACCAGGTGGTCGACCATGCGCCGCGACGCCGGCGGCAGGCCGTCGATGTCCTGGAAGCAGACGACGAAGCGGCGCTGCGCCCACGCATCGGCGAGCGGCACCAGCTTCACCCCCAGCAGCTTCGCGTAGGGCCCGCCCACTTCGACCGGCACGACGCTGATCGCCAGGTTCGCCGCCACCACGCGGAACGCGGCGTCGAAGTTCGACACGATCACGCGGTAGGACACGGCCCGCCCGGCGCGCCCCGCCGCGCGCATCAGCATCGTGTGCATCGCGCTGGCCGGCGGCAGGCCGACGTGTTCGTGGTCCAGCGTCTGCTCGAAGCGCAGCGACTTGCGCTGCGCGAGCGGATGGTCCGGATGCACCGCCAGCGCCAGCCGGTCGCGCCGGTAGGGCCGGTGCTGCAAGCCTTCACGCTCGACCGTGTCCCAGCACACGCCCACCGAGGCCATGCCTTCGCGCAACTGGCGCACCAGCTCGCGCGAGTAGCGCTCCTCCACGTCGACCTTGATGTTGCGGTTCGCCGGCTCGCGCATGAACGAGGCGATGTCGTCCAGCAGCGATTCGGCAATCGCCGACGCGGTGGCGATCAGCCGGACGTGGCCGGTGACGCCGCTGCCGAACGACGCCGCGTCGCTGGCGATGCGCTCCAGCGTGAACAGCACGTTGCGCGCGTTCTCGAGCACCGCTTCGCCGGCCGGCGTGGGATGCACGCCGCGGCGGCCGCGCAGCAGCAGCGGCGTGCCGAGATCGGCTTCGAGCTGCGCGATGCGCTTGCTGACCGCCGACGGTTCGATGTGCTCCTGCTCGGCCGCGCGCGCCATGTTCTGGAAGTCGCAGACGGCCACGAACAGACGCAGCGTCTTGAGATCGATGTCGCGCATGGCATGGGGCCGATCCGTTCTGGGTTTCCGGATTGGAACGGAGTTGGTTCCAACTTACCACTGGTGAGATTCCTGGGAACTTCTAAAGTGCTCCCATTCGCCGGCGTCGACCGGCATGAACACGGAGACCAGATGTCACGCTACCCCTCCCGCGTCGTGGTTCGCGAAGTGGGCCTTCGCGACGGCCTGCAGAGCATCCAGGCGATCCTGCCCACCGAGCGCAAGCTCGACTGGATCCGCGGCGCCTATGACGCCGGCCAGCGCGAGATCGAGGTCGGCTCGTTCGTGCCGGCCCGGCTGCTGCCGCAGCTCGCCGACACCGCCGAGCTGGTGGCCTTCGCGAAGACGCTGCCGGGCCTGCGGGTCTCGGTGCTGGTGCCCAACCTGAAGGGCGCCGAACGCGCGATCGAGAGCGACGCCGACCTGCTGCTGGTGCCGCTGTCGGCCAGCCACGCGCACAGCCTGGCCAACCTGCGCAAGACGCCAGACGAGGTGATCGCCGAATTCGGCCGCATCCGCGCCGCCCGCGACGCCGCCGGCTCGAAGACGCTGCTCGAAGGCGGCATCGGCACCGCCTTCGGCTGCACGATCCAGGGCGCGGTGGCGCCGGCCGAGGTGCTGCGCTGCATGCAGGGCCTGCTCGACGCCGGGGCCGACCGCGTCAGCATCGCCGACACCGTCGGCTACGCCGATCCCGCCGCCGTGCGCGAGCTGTTCGAGCAGGCCCGCCGCATCGCCGGCGACGCGTTCTGGTGCGGCCACTTCCACGACACCCGCGGCCTGGCGCTGGCCAACGTCTACGCGGCGCTCGAAACCGGTGTCGCCCGCTTCGACGCGACGCTCGCCGGCATCGGCGGCTGCCCGCACGCGCCGGGCGCGAGCGGCAACGCCTCCAGCGAAGACCTGGCCTACATGCTCGCCAGCATGGGCATCGAGACCGGCATCGACATCGAGCGCCTGCTCGCGCTGCGCGCGCGCGTCGCCGGCTGGCTGGCCGGCGAGACGCTGCACGGCGCGCTCTGGCTCGCCGGTGTGCCGAAGAACTTCCCTGCCTCCCTCCAACCGAGCGGCGCTGCCGCCGTCACGGCCTGACCACCATGAACACCTCCACCTCGAACGGCCTGCCGCTGGACGGCATCCGCGTCATCGAATTCACCCACATGGTGATGGGCCCGACCTGCGGAATGATCCTCGCCGACCTCGGTGCCGAAGTGATCAAGATCGAGCCGCCGGGCGGCGACAAGACGCGCCAGCTCCCGGGCCTGGGCATCGGATTCTTCCGCTCGTTCAACCGCAACAAGAAGAGCGTCGTGCTCGACATCCACACGCCGGAAGGCCACGCCACCGCGCTGGAGCTGATCGGCCAGTGCGACGTGATGCTGGAGAACTTCCGCCCCGGGCTGATGAACAAGCTGGGGCTGGACCACGAGACGCTGGCCAAGCGGTTTCCGCGGCTCATCTACGTGTCGCACAAGGGCTTCCTGCCCGGCCCCTACGAGAAGCGCCTGGCGCTCGACGAGGTGGTGCAGATGATGGGCGGCCTGTCCTACATGACCGGCCCGGTCGGCCGGCCGCTGCGTGCCGGCACCTCGGTCAACGACATCATGGGCGGCATGTTCGGCGCCATCGGCGTGCTGGCCGCGCTGCGCGAGCGCGACACCACCGGCCGCGGCCAGGAAGTGCAGAGCGCGCTGTTCGAGAACTGCGTGTTCCTGTCGGGCCAGCACATGCAGCAGTTCTCGATGACCGGCGAGCCGCCGCCGCCGATGCCCTCGCGCGTGTCGGCCTGGAGCGTCTACGACGTGTTCACGCTGGCCGAGGGCGAGCAGCTCTTCATCGGCGCCGTCAGCGACAAGCAGTTCGAGACGCTGTGCCGCGTGATCGACCGCCCCGACCTGCTCGACGTGCCGGCCTTCGCCAGCAACGCCCAGCGCGTGGCCGTGCGGCCCGACCTGCTGGAGCGCCTGGGCGAGATCCTGAAGCACCACCGCATCGCCGAACTCTCGGCCAAGCTGGAAGCGGCCGGCCTGCCGTACGCGCCGATCGTGCGCCCCGAGCAACTGCTCGACGACCCGCACCTGAAGGCGAGCGGCGGGCTGGTGCCGATGCAGACCGACGACGGCGGCACCACCGACGTGGTGCTGCTGCCGCTGACGATGGGCGGCCGCCGGCCGGGCGTGCGCTCGCCGCTGCCGCGCGTCGGCGAACACACCGACGAGATCCTGTCGCGGCTCGGCGGCCGGCAGCCGGCCTGAGTTTCCGACCCGGGCTCCCGACCCGCGCTCCCGACCTGATCACCCGACCCGAACAACGACCTCCGGAGACGACATGAACTTCACCCTCCACCGCCGCGGCTTCACCACGCTCGCCGCCGCCCTCGTCCTCGCCGCCGTCCACGGCACCGGCTTCGCCGCCAACGACAAGCCGCTGCGGGTCATCCTGCCGGTGGGCGCCGGCTCCGGCGTCGACACCATCCTGCGCGCCGCCGGCCCGTCGATCACCAAGGCGCTCGGCGGCCAGCCGCTGATCATCGAGAACCTGCCGGGCGCGGGCGGCACCACCGGCACGCTGAACCTGATCAAGTCGCCGGCCGACGGCCTGACCATCGGCGTGGTGTCGAACAACCACGTCGTCAACCCGAGCGTGTTCAGGAAGATGCCGTTCGACGCGCTGAACGACATCACGCCGATCTCGGTGGTCGGCGCCACGCCGTTCGTGCTGGTCGTCAACCCGGCCAAGGTGAGCGCGAAGAACGCGAAGGAGTTGCAAGCCTTCCTGAAGGCCAGGCCCGGCGCGTACAACTACGCGTCGTCGGGCAACGGAACGATCATCCATCTCGCCGGTGCGATGTTCGTCGACGCGGCCGGCGTCGAGGTGCAGCACATCCCGTACAAGGGCGTCGGCCCGATGATCGCCGACCTGATCGGCGGCCAGGTCGACATGGGCGTGGTCGCGGTGCCGGCCGTGCAGGCCCACCTGAAGAGCGGCGCGCTGCGCGCGATCGGCGTGATGGGCAGGCAGCGCGTCGCCTCGCTGCCCGAGGTGCCGACCATCGCCGAACAGGGCTTCCCGGACGTGGACATCGCCGGCTGGTTCGCCGTCATCGGCCCGCCGAAGCTGCCGGCCGCCGAGGTCAAGCGCCTGCACGACGCCGTCGTCGCCGGCTTCGCGATGCCCGAGGCGCGCGAGGCGATGGCCCGGCAGGAGAACGTCATCAACCCGTCCACGCCCGAGGCCGCGGCGCAGTTCTTCAAGACCGAGCAGGAGCGCTATGCGCGGCTGGTGAAGAAGGCCAACATCACGCTGGAGTGACGGCGAAGGTCGGGCCGCCTCCCCCGCTCAGGCCGCGTAGCTGCGCGGCAGCCGGACGCGGAACACCGTGCCGGCGCCTTCCTCGGACTCGACCTCGATCGTCGCGTCCAGCAGCGCGCACAGGCGCTTGACGATCGACAGCCCGATGCCCTCGCCGCCGCCGGGTGCGCCGGGTGCGGCCGGCGCCGCCGCGAGCGGCTCCACGCCCGTCACGGCGCCCGTGCCATCGCCCGTGCCCCCCGCTGCCACGTCGCGGCTCTGCTCGGTCGCCTGCTCCAGCGCGCCGGCCAGCGGCGCGCGAGCAGCAGGTTGCAGGCCCGGGCCGGTGTCGCGCACCTGCACGAGCCAGCGGTCGTCGTCGGGCGCGACACGGCTGTCGCCCCAGGTGACGACGATCCCGCCATGCCTCGTGTACTTGATCGCGTTCAACAGCAGGTTCTGCACGATGCGGCGCGTCTTCACCGCGTCGCCCTCGACCGGCAGCCGGTCGGGGCCCTCCAGGCGCAGCGCGAGCCCGCGTTCCTGCGCATGCGGCGCGAGGCCTTCGCACAGCTCGCGCAGCACCGCCGCCGCGTCCATCGGCGCCACGCGGCGGTGCTCCTCGCCGCCCTGCAGCCGCGCGAGGCAGGTGACGTCGTCGAGCAGCCAGTGCAGCGCCCGCACGTTGCGGTCGAGCAGGCGCAGGAACAGCGCGCGTGCCGCCTCGGTGGCGCGCTCGGAGCCCAGCCCGGCGGTGGCGTTGACCACCACGCCCAGGTTGCCGCGCAGGTCGTGGGCCGCCTGCTGCCACAGCTCCGCGCGCTGGCGCTCCATGTCCTGCAGCGCGGCCAGCGCGCCTTCCAGCTCGTGCACGTGGCCGGCGGCCTCGATCTGCCGCAGCCGGAAGTACTGCGACGCACTGCCGGTGATCGCCAGCCCGTGCCGGCCGGCCCACAGGCGCCGCGCGGCGGCCATCGCGCGCGGCGCCAGGCCCGGCCGCCCGGGCGCCTGCGCCGATTCGAAGGCGTCGATCTCGGCCACCAGGCATTCGTTCAGCCGGCCGAGTTCACGCGTCACCTCTTCCAGGTCGAAACCCTGCTGCCAGCGCTGCAGGCCGTGCGCCGCGGCAGCGCCGGCCGGTTCGGCGGCGGCGACTTCCGGCGAGTCGGCCGCGCACAGGTGGCGCTCGAAGTCGATCAGCATGCCCGGGATGTGGTCGTGAAGCTGCACACGCGGCAGCGCGGCACCGCTGGTCAGCCGCGGGTCGGCATCGACGGCGGCGCGCCAGGCCGCGAGGATGGCGTCGCGCCGCCGGTGCAGATGCTCGGCCAGTGCCGCCAGCGCGGCGGCATGGGCCGGGTCGCGCGGCACATCGAGCGAATCGTCTTGCGGACAATCGTCACCGTTCATGGGGCCGATTGTCCTATGACCGGCGCCGCCCGACGCGACCTTGCACGGTCGGCCGCTGGCGTCGTCGCCAGCGGTCAGTCCGGCCCGTCGAGCGGGCTGCCGCCCTCGCCCTCCCAGGTCTGCAGGCGCTCCGGCAGCGCGTCCGCGCGATGCGCGAGGCGCCGGCGGTGGGTGCTCCGGCACGCGTTCCAGACGCCGCCCAGGATTGCGCCCAACGCAACCCAGCCCACCAGCCGGGACACGGCCGGCACGAAACAGCCGGCGCCCGGGAAACGATCGGATTCGGAATGGTTCATGACGCTGCGCTTTCGAGAAGGTGATGCGCACGAGGGGCAAGCGGCGCGCCCGCGTCATGAACGGTGGGCGGGCACATCGATTGCCACCCGCTCCCGTTGGGCTCGCCCGCCACCAGGATCACGGCATGAAACCGCATCCCCAATCGAACGCCGAACTGGCCTTTCTTGCCGACCTGATCGCCGGCCACCGGTACGCCGTGCTCACGCTGCTCGAGCGGCCGACGGACGTGTCGAGCCGGCCGGTCCACGCGCGCGAAATGGATGCCGAGGGGTCGATCTGGTCGATGGTGTCGCGGCGCTCGATCCAGCATGCGTTCCGGCAGCTCGCGCCCCTGCAACACGGCGGCCAGCCCCTGCTGCCGGTCAACCTGACCTTCATCGTCGAATCCGATTTCATCCACGTCTCGGTGGCCGGCGGCGCCGCACTGAGTGACGACCCGGCGCACATCGCGGCGCTGTGGGCGCCGGAGGATCGCCAATCGTTTCCGAACGGCCCGACCGACCCCGACCTGGCGCTGCTGTGCGTGAAGCCGCATCGCGCCGAGGTCTGGGGCGGACCGCACCAGGCGGTGGTTCGGCTGCTGACCACGCCACGGTCTCGCCAGCCCGCGTCGGCCATGCCGCCGACGCCGGCCGTGCCGGCGCCAGCGACGGCGGCCACCCGGCCCCTGCCGGTGTGTGTACCGGTGGCGCGGGCCGCCGCGGCGCACCTGGCCGCGCCGCCCGCCGCGGCGGGAGTGCCTGCGCCAACGGCGCGGGCCACGCCCGCCGGAGCGGTGCAACCGGCCTGAGAGTCTGCGAGGGCGTAGGCGCCATGAATCGCACCCGCCCGTGGGACGAACCCGGGGCGGCGCGCCGAAACGCGCCGCGACGGGTTCAGAGCGCCGGCAGCGGCACCAGCCCCGGTGTTCCCTCGATCTTCACCATCGGCTGGATCGCGCCCGGCAACAGGCTCGTGGGCACGGTGACGATCAGCACATCCTGGTTGTTGCCGATGTTCAGCAGGCCCTTGTAGAGAATCGTCTTGCTGCCGGCGGGCGTGATCGCGATCTGCCATGCGCCGCCCGGCAGGTCCATCGAATCGTTGCCGCTGGCCGGGCCGGAGGTCTTGTAGCCGGTGTTGGGGATGAACGGCAGCGCGCCGGCCGGCGAGATGTCGCTGCCCACCGGGTTCACGTAGACATCGATGTTGGCGGCGTTGAACGAGGCGTTCATCACGCGCAGGTGCGTGCTGGTGCTCGACAGCGGCTTGTTGTACGGGTCGGTGATCAGGTACAGGCCGTTGCCGCCATCCGACGACGGCAGCGCGACGATGGTGTAGCGGTCGCCGCGCCTCGGGTCGATCGTCAGGCCCCCGAAGGTGATGCTGCCGTCGGTGCTGCGCAGGGTCCAGCGCGAGGTCGAGGTGCCGATGTCGAAATAGTTCGACGCGTAGGTGTAGGCGGCATCGGCGGCATCGGCCACGGCGGCCGACCCGCGGTACAGCGTCACGTGCGGCGCGAGCGGCGAGGCGTGCACGAAGCGCACGACCGGATCGGCCACATCGAGGCGGTCTCCGAGATCGCTTCCGCCGCCGCCGCAAGCGGCGAGGCAGATCGGAAGGGCGGCAAGCAACAGCGGATGGATGGACTTCATGGGGACCTCCGGGTCTTGAAGCGGGTCAGGACGGAAACGTCGCAGGCGGCGCCTGCGCAGCCCTTTTGGCAATCGGCGGTCCGGGGTTGGCGCGGCACGCGCTTTGCCACGCGTGGACCACCGGCAAGCCCGGCGACCCACCAGGAATCCCGCCATGCCGCTCCGCACATCGCTCCCTGGCCTCACGGCCCTGCTCTGCCTGGCCGCCTGCGAGCACGCCGCACTGCCGCTGTCGGCCGGCTTCGGGCCGGCGCCGCAACTGCCGCCGCCGCGGCCGACCCTGCTGCCGACGGTGAACATCGCGCCGGCCCGCGGCTGGCCGGCCGGCGCCACGCCGACGCCGGCACCCGGCCTCGCCGTCGCCGCGTTCGCCACCGGCCTCGTGCACCCTCGCTGGCTGCTGGTGCTGCCCAACGGCGACGTGCTGGTGGCCGAGAGCAACGGCCCGGTGCGGCCGGACGACTCGCGCGGCCTGCGCGGCACGGTGATGAAGGCGGTGCAGTCGCGCGCCGGTGCCGGCGTGCCCAGCCCCGACCGCATCACGCTGCTGCGCGACGCCGATGGCGACGGCGTGGCCGAGACGCGCACGGTGTTCGCCGCCGGGCTGCATTCGCCGTTCGGCATGGCGCTGGTCGGCGACGCGCTGTACGTGGCGGACACCGACGCCTTGGTGCGCCTGCCTTACCGCGCCGGCGACACCGCCACCAGCGGCCCGCCGGAGACGGTGGTCGAACTGCCGGCCGGCGCACGCAACCACCACTGGACGCGCAACGTGATCGCCAGCCCGGACGGCCGCCGGCTGTACGTCAGCGTCGGCTCCAACAGCAACGCCGGCGAGAACGGCCTCGACGCCGAAGTGGGACGTGCGGCGATCTGGGAGGTGGACCCGCGCACCGGCACCCACCGCCTCTACGCCACCGGCCTGCGCAACCCGAACGGCATGGCCTGGGGCCCGGACGGCGCGACGCTGTGGGCGGTGGTCAACGAGCGCGACGAACTCGGCAGCGACCTCGTGCCCGACTACCTCAGTTCGGTGCGCGACGGCGCGTTCTACGGCTGGCCGTTCAGCTACTACGGCCGGCACGTGGATCCGCGCGTCGCGCCGAACCCGGAGCGGGTGGCCGCCGCGGTGGTGCCCGACTACGCACTGGGAGCCCACACGGCGTCGCTCGGCCTCGCGGCGGCGGCCGGCAACGCGCTGCCGCCGGCCTACGCCAGCGGCATGTTCATCGGCCAGCACGGCTCGTGGAACCGGCGGCCGCCGAGCGGCTACCAGGTGGTGTTCGTGCCGTTCCGGGACGGCCGCCCCGATGCGCGCCCCGGCGTCGGGCCGGTGCCGGTGCTCGGCGGATTCCTGGCCGACGACGGCGACGCCTTCGGCCGGCCGGTCGGCGTGGCGCTCGCGCGCGACGGCGCGCTGCTGGTGGCCGACGACGTCGGCAACACCGTGTGGCGGGTGCACGCGGCGGCGACCCGCTGACGCATCGGCGGTGGCGGGGCCGGCGCGCCGAGACATTCGCGGCCATCTTCCAGAAGTTCATATTCACCCCGGCGCCCGCTCCCTCCCACGCTGGACGTACATCCGGACGCCGATCGTCGGTCGAGCGATGGACGCCGTTGCGCCCCCCGGTAGATGCCGCATCGCCAGCCGGTCCCTAGTCTTCCTCTCACCCCAACGGACGGAGGAATTTCATGGGCCACGATTCGGAAAACACGCGCGGCTTCGGCGCCTGCATTGCCGCAACCATCGCAGCCACGCTCGATCGAACCGCCCGCCGTGCCGCCTGCGCGATGGTGGCCACCGTGCTGGCGTGCTCAGCGCCTTGCGCGCGGGCGGCAGTGGTGCAGGACATGCCGGTCCACGTGCTGTCGCAGCAGGTGCTGGGCGCGATGCCTCGCCTGCTGAAGCCCTCGGTGATGATGACCTTTGCCGACGTCGATGCGATCGAGCAGTTCATGAGCCTGCCCGGGCGGCTCGGCACCATCCGGCTCTCGCTGGAGACGCTGCTCACCGAATCGACCAGCCTGGCCGACTACCGATACCGCCTCGCCGAAGAGGCCGCGGGCCTGCGGCACCTGACCCCGCGCGGCCCGGTGATCGTGCTCACGTTCACGCGCATGCCGCGCTGGCTGGCGAGCAGCAGCGACGAGCGCCTGACCGGCGAATCCGGCTACACCGTGCGCGAGGCATCGCCGCCGCGCAGCCTGGCCCTGCTGGAGCAGCTCGCCTTCGCCACGGTGCAGGAAATCAACGTGAACCTGGGCCTCGACGTGCTGTACGAGTTCTGGAACGAACCGGAATCGAGCATCTTCTGGGGCGGCACGCAGGAGCAGTTGCTGCAGGCCTATGCCGCCTTCGCCGCCGGCGCGCGGCGCGCCGACCCGAAGGCGCGCGTCGGCGGCCTTGCCGGCGGCTGGAACGAATACCACGGCGGCGGGCCGATCGCCGCCGGCTCGCTGCTGAAAGCCTTCATCGACCGCACCGGCGGAACGCCGCGCCTGCCACTCGACTTCATCAGCTGGCACAACTACCCGAAGCATCCGAACGAGGGCTGGGACGGCGCCGACCGTATCCGCGAATGGCTGGTCGCGCGGGGCTGGCCGTCGACGATGCCGCAGGTGGTGAGCGAATGGAACCAGTGGATCAGCTTCCCCGCGCCGTTCGAACCGTCGCGCGACGAGTTGCCCGGCGCGGCCTTCCTGCTCGCGTCGCTGCACGAGATGCGCGTGCACGGCGTCTCGATGCAGACGATCTGCGCGCTGCAGGACTTCCACGACCCGGCGCCCGGTTCGGCCTTTCCCGGCGACCTCGGGCTGCTGACCCGCTCGCCGACGCTGAAGAAGGCTGGCTTTCACGCGATGAACATGCTGGCCATGCTGGACGGCCAGCAGCGCGTGGCGGTCGCCATCTCGGGTGTCGACGCGGTGGCGCAGGGCGTCGACGCACTGGCCACGGCCGGCCCGCGCAAACTCAGCGTGCTGCTCAGCCGCTACGCCCCGCCGTTCCAGGTGTTCACGAAGTCGCTGCGCCGTGCGGGCATCGTCCGGCGTTCGCAGATCCCGCTCACCGACGCGCAACTGCTCGCCTTCGCGAAACACGAGCTGGAGCTCGATCCGTCGGTCTTGCCGGCCAACCTGCTGCTGGCACTGACGAACGCGCGCGCGTCGATGGACCAGGCCCGCGACCGCCTGGCCGACGAAGTGCGGGTCACGCTGCGCGTCGACGGCGCACTGCCGGCCACGCCCTACCGCGTCTACCAGATCGACGACGATCACCTGAACCCGGCCCGGGCCTATCGCCAGGTGCGTGCGCGCCTGGGCAGCCACGCCTCGGCCCTTGCCGCGGCCCGCTCGCAGCAGGACTTCCTGCCCGGGTGGACCGGCGCGGGGCCGACACTGTCGCTGCGCCTGCCGCGCTACGCGGCGGTGCTGGTGGTGTTCGACACGCCGGTGTGAGCGGGGGAACGTGGACGTTGCGCTGCGCAAGCGTCCCGAACACACCCGCGATGCCAGCGACGAGCCGGATCTCCATCGAGCCGTGGATGCCAGACCAATCAAACCGTGAACGCACGCGACATCGGCTCCGCGGATCCCGAGCCCGTCGCCGTCGGCATGCGGGTCACGTTCGCGGTGGCCGCCGCCTCGGTTGTCGTCGCGCTGGCGATTGCTCCGCTCCGAATTGCATTGTACAATAAGACGTACATATTGCCGAGGCCAACGAGCATGGATGCAATCACCTACAGCGCTGCGCGAGCCAACCTTGCGAGCACGATGGACCGCGTGTGCAATGACCACGAGGCGCTGATCATCACCCGAAACGGGGAGCAGTCAGTGGTGATGCTCTCGCTGGAGGATTTCAAGTCCCTGGAGGAGACGGCGTACCTGCTTCGCAGCCCGACCAATGCCAAGCGGCTTCTTGCTGCCTTGGAATCGCTGGCGACCGGGAAGGGCAAGGAGCGGAAGCTGGTGAAATGAAGCTGATCTTTGCCGAGCAGGCCTGGGAGGACTATGTCTATTGGCAGCAGCAAGACAAGCGCACGGTGAAGCGGATCAATGATCTCATCGAGAACACCCTGCGGGAGCCCTTCGCGGGCATCGGTAAGCCCGAACCGCTCAAGCATGCCTTGGCCGGCTACTGGTCGAGGCGGATCACCGAAGAACATCGAATGGTTTACAAGCCCGAGAAGGATGCGCTGCTGATCGCGCAACTGCGCTACCACTACTGAGCGCCCGGGCGTTCGGCTGGATCACCGCGCGCAGCCCGCGCACTCGATCTCTGGCGCATGAGGAATTGCCCGGCCGCCCGGAGTTTCCTCATCCCCCTCGGTGGCGAAAGACGCAAGGCGTCGGCCAGGGCGCTCTCAATCCACTGCCGGCGCGCGCCGCCGCTCCACCGACTCGATGCGCAGCGCCTGCCGGTACTTGGTCACCGTGCGGCGGGCCACACCCAGCCCCTGGCGGGCCAGCATGCGGGCAATCTGCGCGTCCGACAGCGGCGCGTCGGCCGTCTCGCCGTCGATCATCTCCTTGACCAGTTCCCGGATCGCGGTGCCGGAGTAGGTGGCGCCGTGGGTGGCGGTCATCGCGCGCGAGAAGAAGTACTTCAGCTCGAACACGCCGGACGGCGTGGCGATGTACTTGTTGTTCGTCACGCGCGAGACGGTGGACTCGTGCAGCCCCACCTCGTCGGCAATCTCGCGCAGCCCGAGCGGGCGCATCGCCAGCGGGCCGAGCTCGAGGAAGCGGCTCTGCCGCTTCACGATCGCCTGCGCCACGTCGAGGATGGTGGAGAAGCGCTGCTCGACGTTGCGCATCGTCCAGCGCGCCTCCTGCAGCTGCGTGGCGAGCGCGCCGTTCTGCGGCTGCCGGTGCTGGCGGAACATCTCGGCATACAGGTGGTTCATGCGCACGCGCGGCACGATGGCCGGGTTGAGCGAAGCCTTCCATTCGCGGCGGTGCTTCTTCACGACGACGTCGGGCGTCACGTAGTGCACGTCGTTCGCGCCGAAGCGCCAACCCGGGCGCGGGTCCAGCCGACGGATGCGCTCGCAGGCGGCCAGCACGTCGGCCGGCGAGCGCTCGAGCTCGCGTGCGATGCGGCCCAGGTTCTTCGCCGCCAGGTCGTCGAGATGGCCGGCGACGATGCGCTGCACCAGCGCGCGCTGTTGCGGGCAGACGATCGCCGGCAACTGCAGCAGCAGGCATTCGCCGACACTGCGCGCACCCACGCCCGCCGGTTCGAGCGACTGCACGCGGCGCAGCGCGATGCGCAGCTCGTCCGCGTTCGGCGCCGGCTCGAGGCCGGTGTCTTCGAGCAGTTCGTCCAGCGGCACGCGCAGGTAGCCGTCGTCGTCGAGCGACTCGACCACCGCCTTGGCCAGCAGCAGATCGCGCAGCGGCATCGCCGCCACGCCCAGTTGCCGGTGCAGGTGGGCGCGCAGGCCGTCGTCGGCGGGCATCAGGTCGAGCGCGCTGACCTGTGCGTCATCGCCGCGCGATGCGCCGGAGCTGCCGGCGGCCAACCAGCTCTCGCGGTCGATGTCGGCTTCTCCGGCGTCGGCCGGTGCGTCGTCGACCGAGGTGGCTTCGGGTGGCGCGGGCGACAGGTCCTCGTCGGAGAGGATGCCGGCGGCGTCGAGCGCTGCCACGCCACCCGCCGGCGCGTCCCCGGCGGCGGCAGCCGGGTTGCGTTCGGTAGCAGCGTCGGTGTCGGCGTCGGCTTCGTCGGTCTCGAGGAACGGGTTGCGCTCGAGGGCGCTCCGGATTTCCTGCGCGAAGTCGAGCGACGACAGTTGCAGCAGGCGCACGGCGTGCTGCAGCCGCGGCGACAGGGTGGCGTGCTGGCGCTGGTCCAGGCGGGTTCCGGTGTGCATCCTTGCTCCTCTCGTGCAGATCCCCGGCGGTCGCTGGTGGACCGCCGCGGAACACACGGTCATCGCAACACCCATGCCGAATCGGCGCCCGTTGCCGGCGCTTACCCGCCGCAACCGCGCGGCACATGCGCGTCACATGTGCGGTACATGCCCGGCACCTTCCAAAGCGCTTTGGGAGCGCGACGCGCGTCGTCCGGGTGCGCGATGTGACGCGACACGTCACATCCGCCGCGCGTGCCGGAAGCGCAGGCCTGCACACGCCCTCCCCGCATTGCCGATCCCGTCGCCGGCTTGCCGCAACATGTTCGCGCCGCCAGCCGACTCCGCCGCGGGCCATGCCGCAGGTTCGGTCGCCAGCCGGCATGGCGGGCGCCGACGGCCGCGCAAACCGCCGCAGCGGGGCGCCTGCGCCGGGCGCGCGGATTGCCATGCCACCTCCAACGGGCACCGACCGCCGGCTTTTCCGCCCGGCCGGAGTCACCGCCCGCCCCCCGATGCCGTCCGCCGCACCCCCGCTGCTTTCCGCGAACGCCATGCCGCCGCGCAGCGTGCTGGCCACCGCCGGCTGCCTGCTCGGCGGGTTGGCGCTCGGCCTGCTGCTGGCAAGGCGCCCGACGCAGCCGCAGGACCTCGTCGTGCGCGGCGCGCCGGCAGCGCACGCCGGTGTCGGCGAAAGCCGCGAAATCGAGCGCCTGCGGCGGCAGCTCCGTGAAGCGCGGTGCGAGGCCGATGCCGCCCACCGCGCCCGGGACGACTGCCTCGCGATGCTGAGCCACGAACTGCGCAACCCGCTGGGCGCGATCGCGTCGGCGGCCGAGGTGCTGCAGCGCGTCGACGGCGACCCCGCACTGGCGGCGCGCGCGCTCGAGATCGTCGTGCGCCAGACCGGCCAGCTCTCGCGGATCATGAACGAGCTGCAGGACGTCGCTCGGGTGGTGTCGGGCGACATCGTGCTGGCGCGCGAGCCGGTCGACCTGGCCGGGCTGGTGCAGCGTGTCGTGGACACCGCGCGGATGACCGGCACGTTACGGCGGCACCCGCTGTCGCTCGTGCTGGAGCCGGCCTGGGTCACCGCGGACCGCGCGCGCATCGACCAGGTGGCGACTCACCTGCTCGCCAACGCCCTGAAGCACACGCCGGCCGGCAGCGGGGTGCGCCTCTCGACGCGGCGCGACGGCGCCGAAGCGCTGCTCGTCGTCGAGGACGACGGCCCGGGCATTGCCGCGCCGCTGCTTCCGCGGGTGTTCAGCCTGTTCGTGCAGGGCGAACGGGGGCTGGACCGGCGCGGCGGCGGGCTGGGCATCGGCCTGACGCTGGTGCGCCGGCTGACGGCGCTGCACGGCGGGCGCGTGGCGGTCGACAGCTCCGAGCGCGGCACGGCGTTCCACGTGCGGCTGCCCGCGATCGATCCCCCGCCGCCGCCGGCCGCCGCCGCGGCGCCCGCGGGTGCGGCCGCGCCGCGCAGCGGGGTGCTCGTCGAGGACAACGGCGACGCGGCGCAGGCGCTTCGCGTCCGGCTGGAGCTGGACGGCCACCGCGTGCGCAGCGCGGCCGACGGTGTCGAAGGGCTGGACGCGATCGTGCGCCAGCGGCCGGACGTGGCGATCGTCGACCTCGGCCTGCCCGGGCTGACCGGGCTGGAGGTGGCGCGCCGCTCGCGCGCTGCCGGCTATCCGGGCCTGATGATCGCCACGTCCGGCTACGGCCAGCCGGCCGACGCCCGGCGCTCGTTCCAGGCCGGGTTCGACGCCCACCTGGTCAAGCCGATCGACGCATCGCGCCTGCGCGAGCTGATGGCCCGCCAGGCGTGACCCGCCCGCCGGCGAGCGGGCCGGCGGCCTCTGGCCACAGCCATCCGGGCGGGCGCTTTCCGCCGCGCCCCGCACCGCGGGTTTTCCCGTCGATACCACGCGCTTGCGATATTCTTCACGCCCTTCAGGATCCGGCGCCACTGATTGCGCCCCGCGACCGGACCCCGAGCAGGAGGGCGTCGCCCGATGAACCATCCCACCCACCACCGCCCCGGTGCGGACGCCCGCTGCGCCGGCGGGCCGCCTATGCAGCGGGCCGAGCGCCGGGCCGCTCCCAAGCCGGCCCGCATCCCCGGACCCGTCAGGGGCCCCTTAGTGGCCCGCGGGGATCGGGCGACGTACCCGTCGCCCGAGGGGCAGTCACTCCCGCGGGCCGAGCGCCGGGCCGCTCCCAAGCCGGCCCGCATCCCCCCGGGGGATCGGGCGACGTACCCGTCGCCCGAGGGGCAGTCATGACCCATGCCTTGATCGTCGAAGACGACGCCGATTCGGCGCAATTGATGGCCGCGCTGGTCGCCAACGAAGGCTTCACCGTGGCCACGGCCGGCTCGCTGCGCGATGCGCGGCGGCAGATGGTGCTGCAGCAGCCCGACCTGGTGCTGCTCGACCTGCAGCTTCCCGACGGCAGCGGCATGGACCTGTTCCAGGACCCGGAGCTGGTCGGCCGCTCGGAAGTGGTCTTCATCACCGGGCACGCCAGCCTGGAGACCTCGATCCAGGCGCTGCGCCTGGGCGCGGCCGACTACCTGATCAAGCCGGTGCAGCACCAGCAGCTTCGCAACATCCTGTCGCGCGTGACGCCGCCGGCGGCTATCCAGGCGGAGCTGGCGCAGCTCGACGACGAATGGCGGCGCAGCGGCCACTTCGGCCAGCTCTGGGGCCGCTCGCCGGCGATGCACCGCATCTACGAGCAGATCTCGCGCGTCGCCGGCACCTCGGTGTCGGTGTTCATCACCGGCGAGAGCGGCACCGGCAAGGAGGTTGTCGCGCGCACGGTGCACGACCTGAGCCGGCGCCGCAAGCAGCCCTTTCTCGCCGTCAACTGCGGCGCGATCTCGCCGCACCTGATCGAGAGCGAGATCTTCGGCCACGAGAAGGGCAGCTTCACCGGCGCCGAGCGCCAGCACCAGGGCTTCTTCGAGCGCGCGCACGGCGGCACCCTGTTCCTCGACGAGATCACCGAGATGCCGCTGGAGCTGCAGGTCAAGCTGCTGCGGGTGCTGGAGACCGGCGTGTTCATGCGCGTCGGCTCGACGCAGACGCAGACCGCCGACGTGCGCCTGATCGCGGCCACCAACCGCCCGCCGGACGAGGCCGTCGCGTCGGGACGGCTGCGCGAGGACCTGCTGTACCGGCTGAACGTGTTCCCGATCGCGCTGCCGCCGCTGCGCGAGCGGCCGGAAGACGTGGCGCTGCTGGCCGAGCACTTCCTGCGCGGCGTGGGCGAGCGCGAGGGCGGGCGCAAGCGCTTCACCCCCGAGGCGCTGGCCAAGCTGGCGGCCTACCACTGGCGCGGCAACGTGCGCGAACTGCGCAACGTGGTCCAGCGCGCCTACGTGATGGCCACCGGCGACACCGTCACCGACGAATGGCTGCCGACCAACCCGCCGCGCGAGCCGGACGCCGCCGCGACGGCCGCCGCGGCCGGGCCGCCGGCCATCGTGGTCCCGCTGGGTACGTCGCTGGCCGAGGTGGAGCGCCAGTTGATCGAGGCCACGCTGAAGCATTTCGGCAACCACAAGGAGCGCACAGCCGCCGCGCTGGGCGTCAGCCTGAAGACGCTCTACAACCGGCTGAAGGAATACGCCGGCACCGGCGAGGACGCGCCGCCCTGAGCCGCCCGGTGGGCGCCGCCGCCCGCGGCGCCGCCCCACGGACGCCCGTCCCGCCCCGGAGATCGCCGCCACCGAACGGCCGCCGGGCACGTCGATTGCCCCTCCTCCGCGCCCGGATCGACGCTTCCGCGGCCGGCGCCCACACGGCCCGGCCGGCCGCGACGGCCGGGGCGCGGCTCGACACGCATGGCCTCCGCGCCGTGGACACCGACGAGCACCCTCGCAGCCCGCGCGCTGCCTTCTTCCCGGAGCGATGCATGCGCGAAGCGCACGAAGACCTGCCGCTGCACCGATCGACCGCATTCGATGCCATGGACATGCTCACCCAGGACCACCGCCAGATCCAGGCGCTGCTCGAAGCCCACGCCGCCGCCGTCGCTGCCGGCGAGCCCGGCGCGGCGATCGCACGGCGCCGACGCGAACTCGGCCTGCGGCTGACGGTGCACGTGATGGTCGAGCACGAGGTGTTGCTCGCCGCGGCCGTCGAGCGAGGCGCCGACCCGGCGCTGGTCTCGGGCTGCGCGCCGGCGCAGGACCCGATCCTGGCCGCGCTGGCCCGGATCGATGCCGGCAGCCCTGCCACCGCCGTCGACATCGCTGCCGGCCTCGACGCCCTGCGCGACGCCCTGCAGCGGCACATCGCCCAGCAGGAGGGCGAGTTGTTCCCGCAGGTGCGCGGGAGCGGGCTGGATCTGGACTCGCTCGGCGCGCAGATCGAACGCCGGGGGCGAGAACTGCTGGACGTGCTCGACGTGCCGGGCGTCCCGGACGTCGACAGCGAAGCCGGGGCGGCGCGCTGACCCGCTCCGCCGCCGCCGCCGCCGCCGCCGCCGCAGGCCCAGGCGCAGGCCCAGGCTCAGGCGCCCAGCGCCGGGCCTCCCGATGATCCGGCGTCGAGCGGCGCCATTGCCAACGCGGTGCGGCCGGCATCCACGTGGCGGGCCACGCGGCCGAGGACACGGCGTGCCGCTGCCATCTGCTCGGCGGAGATCCGCGGCGGCAGGGGCGCCGAGCGGGCGTGGTCGTGGCCGTCCACGCTGCCGCCTTCGGCATCGTGGCCGGGCCCGCGGGCGATGCGCTGCGCGTGCTCGACGATCGGCCGTGCACTGATTTCGGTCGGGTGGTCGTTCATCGGAATCGCTCCTGGGTGTGCAATGCGTCGGCAGAGCAAGCCGCGTTCCCACTCGGTGGCGGGGCGGGCTCGAAGCCGACGATGTGGTGGCTGCCGTCCGCCAGCGTGGCGAGCGCCACCGGCTCGCCCCGGCGCAGGCGCTGCGCCTGGGGATGGCGCTCGCGCAGCGCGGCGGCGGCCGCCGCATCGCGGCAGACGCTGAAGCGGTGGGTGCGGCCTTCGTGGCGCAGCCGGAGCTGCGCGTGCGGCCAGTGCGGCGGCAGGCAGGGCCGCAGCGTCGCGACGCCGCCGGCCACCTCCAGCCCGAGCAGCGATTCGACCGCGGCCGATGCCAGCCAGCCGGCCGCGCCGGTGTACCAGCTCCAGCCGCCCCTGCCGGCGTACGGCGCCGCGCCACCGATGTCGCCCGCCACCACGTAGGGCTCCAGGCCGTAGCGTGGCCCGCGCCGCGGATCGGCGCTGCGGTGCGCCGGGCTCAGCGCCTCGAACATCCGCCAGGCGCGCGGCGCGTCGCCGAGCCGCGCCCAGGCCATCAGCGCCCAGGTGGCGGCGTGGCTGTACTGGCCGCCGTTCTCGCGGATGCCCGGCGGATAGGCCTGGATGTAGCCGGCGCTCGGCCGCGCATGCTGCAGCGGCGGGTCGAGCAGCCGCATCACGCCGGCGTCGGCATCCCACAGCCGGGCGTCGGCGCTGGCCATCGCGAGCGCCGCGCGTGCCGAATCTCCGGCGCCGGACAGCACGGCCCAGCATTGCGCGATCAGGTCGATGCGGCATTCGGTGTTGGCCTGCGAGCCGAGCGGCGAACCGTCGTCGAAGAAGGCGCGCCGGTACCAGTGCCCGTCCCAGCCCTCGCGCTCCAGCGCCTGCACCAGCGCGGCCCGCGCGGCGCGCCAGCGGCCGGCGCGCGCGGCCTCGCCGCGGCGTTCCGCCCACGGCGCGTAGACCTCGATCACCTGGCACAGGAACCAGCCGAGCCAGACCGATTCGCCGGCGCCGTGGTGGCCGACACGGTTCATGCCGTCGTTCCAGTCGCCGGTGCCGATCAGCGGCAGGCCGTGCACCCCCGTGCGCAACGCATGGTCGATCGCACGCGCCGCGTGCTCGTGCAGCGAGGCCGGCTCGGGCGCGACCTGCGGCACCTCGTACAGGTCCTCGCGCCCGGGCGGGATCTCGCCGCCGGCGAGGAACGGCACCGGCTCGTCGAGCACGGCCGCGTCGCCGCTGGCGCGCAGGTAGTGCGCCACCGCAAAGGGCAGCCACAGCAGGTCGTCGCTGATGTGCGTGCGCACGCCGGCACCGGACGGCAGGTGCCACCAGTGCTGCACGTCGCCTTCGACGAACTGGCGCGCGGCGTGCACCAGGATCTGCCGGCGCAGCATCGCGGGCGCGCGCAGCGCCAGCGACATCGCGTCCTGCAACTGGTCGCGGAAGCCGAACGCGCCGCCCGCCTGGTAGAAGCCGGCGCGCGCCCACAGCCGGCAGGCGATGGTCTGGTACGGCAGCCAGCGGTTGACCAGCGCGTCGAACGCCGGGTCGGGCGTGGCGACGCCGAGCGTGCCGAGCCGTTCGTCCCACGCGGCGGCCTGCTCGCGCAGCCGCTCCACCGGATCGACGGCGCAGGCCCGGCGCGTCAGCTTGCGCGCCGCCTCGGCCGAATCCGCGTGGCCGAGCAGCAACGCCAGCCGCACGCTGCCGCCGGGCCCGAGGTCGAGCCGGCAGCCGAGCGCGGCGCAGGGGTCGAGCCCGCCGCCGCTGCGGCCGAGCAGCCGCGCCGGCAGCACCCAGCGGCCGGCGCGGTCGAAGAACTCGGCGCGGTCGCAGGTCCAGTCGTCGACGTCGGGCGAGACGCTGCCGGGCGCCGGGCCGCTGGCGCCGCAGGGCCGCCAGCACAGGAAGCCGGTGGCGCCCGCGCCGCCGCCGTCCGGGCCCGCATCGAGCTGGGTGGCATGCAGCGCGAAGCCCACGCGCTGCCCGCGCTCGATGTCCGCCGGCGTGCCGAGCCAGCGGTACGGCTGCGTGTGCACCGTGGCGCGCTCGGCACGGCCGGCGCCGAGCGCCCATTCGGCATAGGCGACCAGCCGCAGCCGCCGCACCGCGCCCGGCGGCGCACGCAGCGCCACCGTCACCTGCTTGACCGCCGCCTGCGCGTCGACGCACCAGGTCAGCTCGATCTCGATGCCGTCGACGCGCTCGCGCATCCGCGTCTGCCCGGGCGCATGGTGCAGCTCGCGGCCGGTGCTGCCGAGGCCGCGGCCGAGCACCCACGCGCGGCGGCTGTCCAGGTCCTCCAGCAGCAGCGCCTCGCCGGCCGGGTCGCACAGCGGGTCGTTGGACCAGGGCGTGACCTGGTGCATCCGGCTGTTGCCGGCCCAGGTGAAGCCGGCCGCGGCGTCCGACACCTGGGTGCCGAAATCCGGGTTCGCCAGCACGTTGATCCACGGCCGCGGCGGGTAGCGCGAGGCCGACAGCACGACGCGGTAGCCCGCATCGGCCGCGTCCGGCCCGTCGAAGCGGCCGGACGGCGGCAGCGCGGTGGCATCCGGCCGTTCCGGCGCCAGCACGCGCACCGAGGGACGTGGCGCCTGGGAGGTCGCCGCAGTCCCGTCCGACAGCGGCTGGCGTAGCCGCTCGACGTGCTGCGCCAGCGAGCGCCCGTCCGCCCGCAGCGACACCCGCGCCAGCGCCTGCAGCGCCGCCGCCTCGGGCGCCGACAGGTCGCGCGCCTGCAGCACGTGAAGTGCGGCACGCCGCGCCGCCGGCAGCGCCGGGTCGATCTGCGTGTTCAGCAGCTCGGTCAGCGCGACCAGCGCCTGCTGCACCGGCGCCTGGTACGACGCGGCCTCGGCGTTGACGACGACCACGTCGACGCCGAAACCCGCGGCGCTCCACGGCGGCAGCAGCCGCGCCAGTTGCTGCACCAGCGCAATGCCGTCCGGGCCCTCGACGCGCACGGCGACGATCGGCCGGTCGCCGGAGACCGCGAAGCGCCACAGCAGGCGGCGGTCGACCAGCATCGCATCGTGAGGAAACGCCCGGACGCCCGACGTTTCCTCGTCCCCCGCGGAGGCCTGAGGACGCAGGGCGTCGGCCTGGGGGCTCCATTCGGGCATCCCGCGAGGCACGGTGCCGAGCAGCCGCGTGTTCAGCCGCAGCCCGGCGGCCCAGGTCTCCGGGTCGAGCCGCAGTTCGCGCAGGCGGATGCGCGCCAGCGTGTCCGACAGCTCGCTCGAGCGCTGCGTCCACGCCGGGTGGCGGTAGCGGTCGACCATCGTGCGCAGCGTGTCCTCGTCGCGCGCCGCGCCCAGCCCGAAGTGCAGCGTGCGCACGCCGCCGGCCGGCACGCTCAGGTGCACCAGGATCACCGCCGCCGGGTCCAGCCCGGTCGGCAGTTCGCGCAGGTCACCGCTGCCAGAGTGCACCGGTGCGGGGCCGGGTCGGCGCTTCGCGAACACGCCGTCCGGCGCAGCGCTGCTGCCCAGGCGGCCGATCCAGGCCGCGCGGTCGGCGCAGGCCTCGATGCGCTCGAAGCGGCTGTCGCGGCCGTCGCGCGACGCCAGGAACAGCACCGCGTGCATCGACGGCTCGTCCGGCAGCCGCGGCTTGCGCTGCAGGTACAGCGCGCGTTCGCCGGCGTGCCAGCGGGCGTGCACGAACAGGTTCGAGAACGCCGGGTGCGCCTCGTCGGCTGCCAGCGGCGCCAGCGTCGCCTCGAAGGCCAGCGCGAGCGTGAGCGTGCGTGGCCGGCGCCCGGTGTTGCGCAGCACGATGCGCCGCATCTCGCAGTCGTCGTCGGTGGCCACCCAGGCGGTCGTGGTCGCCTGGAGCTGCGGCCATTCGGCGTGGAAGACCGCGCGGTCGGGGTGCATCTCGCAGCGGTAGTCGGCCTCCGGGTCGGGCGCCGGCCGGGCCGTGAGCGAGACCCAGTCGTCGCGCTCGGCGTCACGCCCGGAAAAGCGCAGGTAGCCGAACAGCCCGTGCGCATCGCGCGGCAGGTCGTCGCGCCAGCGTGACAGCGCCACGCCCTGGTACTGGCTGAAGCCCGCGCCGTTGCTGCGCAGCGCGACGACGTGACGGCCGTTGCCGAACAGGTGCGTCGGCGGCAGGCCGCCGCGCAGCGGCGTGTCGTCGAGCTGCCAGCGCGTGCGCTGCAGGAGCGGCGGCGCGGCGGCGGCCGGCAGCCGGCGCAGCGGCGGTGCCTCGTGCGGCACCGGCTCGTGCAGCAGCGCGCGCACCGCGCGCAGCCACGGCACCGCCGCCGACCAGCGCTGCAGCGCGCCGCCGGTCAACACCTGGGTGCAGGCCAGCAGGCTCATCGCCTGGTGGTGCGCCATGAAGGTGTCGACCGCGACGAAGCCGGGCGCGGTGGCGATCGGCTCGGCCGGCTGGCGCTGCGGCGTGTAGTCCAGCGCCTCGATGAAACCGAAGGCGCGGCGCGCCCCCAGCGCGGCCAGCGCGCGCAGGTTGGCAAGCGCCGCCCGCGGTGCCACCACCAGCGCCATCGTGCTCGCGTACGGCGCGATCACCCGCTCGCCCGGCGGCACGCGCGCCAGCGCCAGGCTGGCCACGCCGTGCGGCCCGTACTGCCAGGCGCGGGTGTGGTCCTGCACCGCGATCGCCGATTCCGAGATGCCCCAGGGCGTGCCGCTGCCGCGCGCCTCGGCGCGCTGCTCGTCGACGGCGCAGCGCGCCGCCTGGCGCAGCACGCTGCCGGGCGGCTCGTCGAGCACCAGCGAGGGCATCAGGTACTCGAACATCGAGCCCGACCAGGACTTCAGCCCGGCACCGGACGCACCGGCGAACCACGGCCGGCCGAGCGCCGCCCAGTGCTCCGGCGGCACGTCGCCCTTGGCGATCGCGACCAGGCTGCCGAGCCGCGATTCGGAGGCCAGGAGGTCGTAGTGGCTGTCGTCGAGTTGCGCACCGTCGACGCGCCAGCCGATGTGCATCAGCCGCCGGCGGGGGTCGTACAGCAGCGAGAAGTCGGCTGCCAGCGCGAGCGTGCGGCAGCGCTCGGCGACGTGGCGCAGCCGCGCCGGCAGCGCGCCGGAACCGTCCGGCGGCGTGTCGGCAGCCTGCGGCGTGGCGGCAGCCTGCGGAGCGGAGGCGTCATGCAGCGCGGCAGCGTGCCCGGCGCGGCGCGCGGCGCGTTGACCGGGCCGCGCGGGCGGGCCGGTCTCGGCCTCGGCGGCGGCGGCGTCGCAGGCGGCGGCGGCGATCAGCAGGTGGCCGCTCAGGTTGCCGCTGTCGACCGCCGACACGTAGGCCGGCGCCAGCACCGCCAGCGTGCGGGTGTCGTACCAGTTCAGGAAGTGGCCGCGCTCGCGCGGCAGCCGTTCCAGCGTCGCCAGCGTGCGCTCGAAGCGCTCGGCCAGCTCGCCGCGGTCGATGAAGCCCAGTTCGCGCGCCGAGGCGGCGGCCAGCAGGTACAGCCCGATGTTGGTCGGCGAGGTGCGGTGCGCGACCATGAACCCGGGCTCGGCGCCGGGCATCGTCTGCACGTTGTCGGGCGGCAGGTGGTTGTCCTCGTCGGCCACGTGTCGCTCGTAGTAGCGCCAGGTGTCGCGCGCGATCTTCAGCACCTCGGCCTGCGCACCCGGGTCGAGCCGCTGCGTGCGCTCGGGCAACGGCCGGCTGCCGAGCCAGGCCCACAGCGGCACCGCCGCCCAGGCGGCACACAGCACGAACGCCCAGCCGAGCGCGACCGGCGCTCCGGCAGCGGCTCCGCCGTGCGTGCCGAGCCCCGGCCCGAAGCGGTCCCACAGCGCGAGCACCGCGAACAGGCCGATCGCCGCGGCGCTGGCGCCGGCGTGGCGGCGGCAGCGTGCGAGCAGGCCGGAACGCGCCACCTGGCGCGCCGCCGCGGCGGCGGTGGTCCATTCGAGCAGCCGGCGGTGGGTGACGAACTGGCGCACCAGCGCGCGCACGATCGCGTCGCCCATCAGCAGCGCATGGGGCAGCAGGTGCGCCAGGTGCCACAGCGCGCCGCCGGCGGCGCGCAGCAGCTCGGCCGCGGCGTGGCGGAAGAACAGCGGCAGCGCCACGTCGTCGCGGCGCGGCGCCAGCCCGGCCAGCGCGCCGAGCAGCGGCCCGGCGCCCCAGGCGGCGAGCACCACCGCCAGCGCGGCGGAGACCGGCATCGGCCCGCCCGCCAGCGACCACACGACCAGTGCCAGCGACAAGGGCGCGACCAGCGAGCGGCGCAGGTTGTCGAGCATCTTCCAGCGGCTGATCGGCGCCATCGGCCAGTCCTCCGGCCGGGCGACGAAGGGCAGCAGCTGCCAGTCGCCGCGCGTCCAGCGGTGCAGGCGCATCGCCGCCAGGTCGGGGTCGGCCGGCACGTCTTCCAGCAGCGTGACGTCGCTGGCCATGGCGCAACGGGCGATCGCGCCCTCGAACAGGTCGTGGCTGAGCACGCGCGATTCGGGCAGCCGCCGCGACAGCGTGGCGTTCATCGCCGCCACGTCGAGCAGGCCCTTGCCGCTGAAGCTGCCCTCGCCGAACAGGTCCTGGTAGATCTCCGAGCTGGCGGCGCTGTACGGGTCGATGCCCAGGCGGCCGCTGAAGAGGCGGTGGAACGGCGTCGCCTGGCCGGCCGAGGGCAGCGGCGCGGCGACGCGCGGCTGCAGGATGCCGTAGCCCTGGACGACGCGGCGCTGCAAGGTGTCGACGCACGGCGCGTTCAGCGGATGGGCGGCGATCGCGACCAGTGCGCGCAGCCGCCCGGGCGGCATCTCGGTGTCGCTGTCCAGCGTGACGATGCTGCGCACGCCCGCCGCCGGGCGCGACAGCGCGCCGAGGTCGACGAAGGGGCTCGGCGCGGTGTCGACGTGCGACGGTCCCAGCGCGGCCAGCCAGCCGGCGAGCTGCTCCAGCTTGCCGCGCTTGCGCTCCCAGCCGATCCAGGCCTGCTCGCTGTCCGACCAGACCCGCTCCCGGTGCAGCAGCAGGAAGCGCAGCGGCGCGCCGGGCGGCGCAGGGTGCCGGCGGTTCAGTTGTTCGATGCCCTCGCGCGCGGCGGCGAGCAAGGCGGCGTCGCCCGGCAGCACGCGCGCGGATGCGTCGGCGCCGTCGGTCAGCAGCGCGTACTGCGCATGCGGCTCGGGGTTGGCGAGGTGGTGCAGCTCGAGTTGCGCGCACAGCGCGGCCGCCCCGCCGGCGTCGGTCAGCAGCGACGGGATCACGACCAGCGGGCGGTGCTCGGCCGGGATGCCGTCCTTCAGCGCCAGCCGCGGCAGCGGCGCCGGCGGCAGCGATTCGCTGATCAGCCGGTTCAGCGTCGCGACCACCGCCTCGCTGACCGGCGCGGCCAGCAGCAGCGCGGCCAGCAGCAGCCCCCACGCCGGCCGGTCCGGCGACAGCTCGCGATGCAGCAGCCCGACGACCATGGCCGCCGTCACCAGCACGACCCCGCCCACGTAGGTGGTCGGCGCCGCGCGCCGCGCGGCGTCGGCCACGCGATCGGCCAGCGGCAGCCGGCGCCGGCCCAGCGCCTGCCACAGCGCGGCACGGCCGGCGCCGCGCAGCCAGTGCAACGGCGCGGACTCGCGGCCGGCGGCCGGCGCGGCCAGCCGCACCACCGCGCCCGCGACCGCCGATTCGGCCTGCCCGGTGATCCGTGCGATGCGCTCGATCGCGTGCAGGGCCAGGTCCTGCGTGCGCTCCGCCTCGGCGGTGAACACCGGCAGCGTGCACAGCGCGTGCATCGTGGCGCTGCTGTGCATGAACAACCCGCGCCAGTCGACGCGGGCCAGCCCGCGCAGCGTGGTGATCGCGTTGCGCACGCTCTGATGGTCCTCCGCCGCGTGCTGCTGCTGCGCCTGCAGCGCGGCGGCCGGGTCGGGCAGGTGGCGTGCGAGCCAGCCGGCCAGCTCGGCGCGCGCGTCACCGCCCAGTTCGTCGGCGCGGCGCTGCAACTCCAGCGCGAACGGCTGCAGCATGCCGCGCCGTTCGAGCAGCTCGCCCAGCGCCTCCAGCAGGCCGGCGTCGACGCGGCCGGGCTCCTGGCGCTGCGCCGCGCGCTCGATCCAGCGGTGTGCGGCGTCGCGCGCCGCCTGGTGCGTGGCCGCGCGCTCGGCGAGCCGGCGCAGGTTCTCGACCAGCACCACCCGCAGCGTCGTCGGGATCGCCCACAGCTCGGCCAGCGTCAGCTCGCACTCGCGCTGGTAGGCCGCGAGATAGCCCTGCAGCAGCGATTCGTCGAGCCCGCTGTCGGTGTGCGCCACCCACGCCCAGGCCAGCCCGTAGACGCGCGGCAGCCCGGCCAGCGGCGCCACGCGCAGCCGCGGCAGCTTGCGGTAGTAGCTGCGCGGCAGGTCGTTGCGGACGGTCTCGAACTGCTGCTCGATCAGTGCGCCGTTGTCGATCAGCCAGCCGGCCGCCGGCGTCAGGTGATGGCCTTGCCCGGAGTGCTCTTCGAGCAGTTCGCGCGCGTCGCGCAGCGTCGTGAGGTTGTCCTCGAGGCGCGGGAAGAAGGTCTCGCGGAGCCGGCCGCCGGGCGCCAGCGCCGCCGCCTGGGCCTGCGCCAGGCTGCGGCCGTGCTCGGCGAAGCGCGCCGCGCCGAACATGACGGCGCGCACCGGCGGCTCGATGGCGCCGGCATCGGGCGACAGCAGGCGGCGCGTGACCTCGCTGAGCCCGATCGCATCGAGGACCGACGGCGACGACACCCGCTACACCCGATCCGCGCCCAGCGCCAGCAACGACATCAGCGCGGTCACCGCCAGCACGGTGGTGCAGAAGCGCGGCGCCACCAACAGGTGCAGGCGCTCGCCCAGGCAGCGCAGCGGGAACCAGCGGCCGCGCGCGCGCATGCACGACGCGAGGTGGCGGCCCAGCGCCAGCGCATGCTCGCGCAACGGGGGCGAATCGAATCCCGCGGCCACGGGGGGGTGGAGGTTCGGCATGGCAAGGCTCCTGTCGGTGTCGGCAATTTCGGGGTCGGGTGACTGGGGTCCAGCCTAGGGACCGCCGGGTCCGCCGGCCGTCGGACGGCAGCGCGCAAGCGCGTCGGACAACCGCCCGCGAGCCGCCCCGCGGGTCCTGGCGGCCGCATTCCCGGACACGGGCTGCCTAACGGCGCGCCGCTCGTCGCGCCGCTCATTGCGCGGCGCTCGCGGGCGTTCGGGTGGACCAGCGGTGCCTCGCGGCCGGGCCCCACCGCGCGCGCCGGAATACGCGCAGGCGGCCGGCGAGCGTCGCCAGCACCGCCAGCAGCGTGGTCGCCGTCGTGGCGCTGAGCCCGCGCTGCCAGTGCGTCGGCAGGGCCGGCCACGCGAGCCCGACCAGCAGCAACCACCACAGCGGGGGCGCGGCGGCGGGAACGGCCTGGCATGGCGGGTGCGGGTGCAGATGCGGATGCGGCGGGTGCGGGCGCTCTCCGGGGCGAGGCGGCCCCGGCGCGGCGGGCGATGCGCCGCTCACCGCGTCAGCGCACGAGCCGCGCCAGCAGCACGCCGATGGCGACCGCGGTCGCCACGGCCGCCAGCGGCTTCTCGCGCACCGTGCAGCGCAGGCTCTCCGCCCATTCGTCGCCGGTCTGGCGCGCCCGATCGGCGCGCGAGCGCAGGCTGTCGCCGGCGCCGGCGATGCCCTGCTGCAGCTTCTCCACGCCCGGCGCGGCGCGGCCGGCGAGATCGTCGATGGCCTGGTGCGCACCGCGGACGACGCGCTCCAGCAGGTCCGCGGCGCCGGCGGCCCCGGAGGCCGCGCCGGCGGCCTGGTCGAACGAGGTGCGGTCGTACGACGCTCCGGTGGTTCCGGTCGTCGCGCCGGTGGGCGTGTCCGCGGTGCTGCCGGTCGAGCCTGCGGTGGCAGCGCCGGTCGTGCGGCCGTCGCCGGAAGTACCGCTGCCGTCCGGCGTGGATGCGGTGGAAGACGGAGGATTCGGTTGGAACGGGTCGCTGGCGGCCATGGCGTGTCTCTCGCGAAAGGGTGGGAGGAGGCGGGAACGTGGCGGCGCATTCGCCGGGAACCGTGGAACCCCGAAGTCAGGCGGATGGCGTGGGACGGGACGCGGCCCGGTGCGCTGCGCGCATCGTGGACATCGCGTCTCCCGGTCCCACGACCCGTCAGGGGCAAGCGGCATGCCGGCCCCGGCCGCGGCCCGATCGCCCCGCCGGCAGTCCAGGCACGGGCCCCGTGCGGCACGCGCCGTGGCCGCCCGGCCAACCGCCGCAGAAGTTGCGGCAGCCCTTACCGCTCAGGCTTGCACCGTATTGTCAGAAATGACAACATAACAAGGGGTGAGGAGCGCAACGTGGCAAGAACAACACGCCCGATTTCCTGGGTCGCGGCGGCCCGCAAGGATTTCGAGGGCTTTCCGGCGGGAGCGCAGACGATCTGCCTCACCGCGCTGACGATCGCGGTGGAGGGTGGCAAGTCCGACCTGGCCAAGCCGCTGAAGGGCCTGGGATCGGGCGTGTGGGAAATTGCCCTGCCCTGGCGCGGCAATGCGTTCCGTTTGGTCTATTTGGTGCAGTTGGGCGAAGACCTTTGGGTCGTTCACGCCTTCCAGAAGAAGTCGACCCAGGGCATCAAGACACCGAAGCACGAGATCGACCTGGTCATGGCGCGGGTCAAGCGATTGAAGGAGATGTTCGAATGAACGACGAAGTCCTCGAAGTGGTCCGAGGCAGCGGCAACGTGTACCGCGATCTCGGCCAGGACGACGCCGACCTCAAGCAGTTCAAGGCGCTGCTGGCGGCCGAGATCGTCAAGAAGCTCGACGGTGACGGCCTGACCGTGCGCGAGGCCCACGCGCGAACCGGCATCGCGGCGGCCGACTTCTCGCGCATCCGCCACGCGGACCTGGCACGTTTCACCGTCGACCGCCTGATCGGCATCATCAACCGCCTCGGTGCCCGCATCGAATTCAAGGTCCGGCTGCGGTTTGCGCGCGCCCGGCCGAGGCCGCGCGCTCGTCCTGCACCACCGGCACCGATCTAGGCACTCCGGCGCATTCGCCCGCGTCGCGCCGGCGCTGCGCGTACACCCGCGTGAACTCGACCCCCAGCAGGAAGATCTGCGCCGAGTAGTAGACCCACAGCAGCAGCACCGCGAGCGATGCGGCGGCGCCGAAGGCCGATGCGATGCCCGAGCGGCCGATGTACAGGCCGATCAGCGACTTGCCGATCGTGAACAGCAGCGCGGTGATGGCGGCGCCGGTCCAGACCTCGCGCCAGGCCACCTGCACGCGCGGCATCCATTTGAAGATCATCGCGAACAGCGCGCTCAGGAAGCCGAAGCTGAGCGCGAAGTTCAGCGCATCGGCGACCAGCGCGAGCTCGCCGAACCAGGGCGCCCACCACTTGCCGATCGCCGCCAGCGCCGCGCTGACCACCAGCGAGACCGTCAGCAGGAAGCCGATGCCCAGCACCAGCCCGAGCGACAGCAGCCGGGTGCGCAGCACGGTCCACCAGCCGGCCGAATCCGGGCGCGGCGGGGCGCGCCAGATGCGATCCATCGCGGCCTGCAGCTCGGCGAACACCGTGGTCGCACCGACCAGCAGCACGCCCAGGCCGACCGCCGCACCGAGGCGGCCGGCGCGCGGCCGGTCCACGCTCTGCAGCAAAGACTCGATGGTGTGCGCGGTGTCGATGCCGACCAGCCCGCCGAGCTGCGCCAGGATCTCGCCGCGCGCCGCCTGTTCGCCGAACACCAGCCCGGCCACCGAGATCACGATCAGCAGCAGCGGCGCGGCCGAGAACAGCGTGTAGAAGGCCAACGCCGCGCCCATGCTCGGCGCCCGGTCGTCGATCCAGGCCGACACCGTGTCGCGCAGCAACGCCCAGGCATGCCTCATCGCCGGTCAGGCGCGGTCGCCGCCGGGCGGGGGCCGCGTGCCGGCGGCCCGTCCGCCGGTGGCGAGGGCGTGGTCTTGGGCGATCAGGGTCATCGCGGAGCCTCCGTTCGGCGCGCCATGGCGCCCGCAGCCACGGGGGCAATCGGCTCGCCCGTGGCGGGGCGCGTCCCCGCGCCCGGCGTGGCCCGGCAAGCGCGGGCACCCCGATTGCCCCCTCCACCGT
The DNA here is from genome assembly GCA_044223035.1 of Piscinibacter sp. Classification (GTDB taxonomy): domain Bacteria; phylum Pseudomonadota; class Gammaproteobacteria; order Burkholderiales; family Burkholderiaceae_C; genus JBGAMJ01. The sequence goes on along the minus strand of JBGAMJ010000001.1, from coordinate 10,603 downwards.
CAGTGCGCCGATCCGGCGCCGGCCCAGCGATTCCACCGGGAGACCTGCTTGACCCCCACCGTGCTGTATGTCGACGACGACGAGGCGAACCGCCTGTTGATGCAGGCCGTGTTCGAACGCGTCGGCGGCGTGCGGCTCGTCTGTGCCGACAGCGGCCGCGCCGCGATGGCGCTGGCGGCCCGGATGGAGTCGAAGCTGCGGCTGCTGCTGCTCGACATCCACCTGCCGGACTGCCACGGCGGCGCCTTGTTGCGGCGACTGCGCGGGCTGGACGCCTGTGCCGGCATCCCGGCCATCGCGGTCACGTCCGAGAACCTGGCGCTCGACGACAGCGGCTTCGACGCGCTGTGGCCCAAGCCGCTGAAACCGGCGCAGGTGCTGCGCGACATCGAACGCATCCTCGGTAGCGTTTGCTGACATGCAATGTCCTACACGCAGGTCCGTGACCGGCCGACAGCCGCGGCACGGAGCGGCGCCTAGAGTGACTTCACCGATCGATTCATCGGCATCCGACTCACCCCAGCGGGCCCCCGGGTCCCCCAGCCCGCCCACGAGGATCACGCCATGACCATCAAGTCCCTCTCCGCCGCCATCGCCGCCGCCGCGCTCGTCGGCGCCATCGGCTTCTCGTATGCCCAGTCCGGCACCGACAGCGCGCAGACGCCGCCGGCCGACACCGGGCCGACGCCGGCGCAACTGCTGAACGGCGCACAGGCACCCGCGGACAACGGCGCCACCGCGGCAACGCCGGCGCCGTCTTCGACGATGCCGGCCGACACGTCGGCCACACCTCCGTCGGCACCGGCCACCGGCGCCGCACCCGGCGATGGCAGCGCAATGCCCTCGGCCGGTTCGAACACCGCGACGCCGAACCCCGGCACCACCCACGGCGATGGGTCGATGAACGCGCCTTCGTCCACGCCGGTCGCACCGGCCGTGCCGGAACGCGCGCCGCAACCCGACCGCAACTGACGCCACCAGCGCAGCCGCCCGCGGCGAGATCGCTGCGGGCGGTGCCCGCCACCGTGGCCACGAACCCGCCTGCGACCGCCCGGGCCGACGCGGCCCTGCGGCCGCTTCGGCCCGTCTCCGTGGAGGATTCCACCGCGATGAACCCGTTGCACGATCCCGAACTGCGCCGCGGCGTCCGCCAGGGCGTGATCGCGGGGCTGGCGATGCTGGCCATCGCGATTCCACTGGCGCGCCATGCATCGACACCGGCGCCGCGGCCCGGAACGGCCGGCACGGTCGCCGTCGCGCCTGCGGTCGCCCCTTCCAGCACCACGCTTCGATCGCCGACGTCGCCGGCATGGCCGCCCACGGCCGGCAGCGCCGGGCCGCTGTCGGCGCCCTGGCCGACACCCGGAGCCACGCTGCCTCCGCCGGCGCTGCGCCACGCCGATTTCGGGCCCGAGCCCGCGTCCGCCGCTGCACGCCGCGTCGCGGCCTGGGCGGTGGCGAGCGGCGACCCGCAAGGCCGGTCGTTCGCGATCGTCGACAAGCGCCACGCCCGCGTCTACGTGTTCGAGGCCAGCGGCCGCCTGCTCGGCGCGACACCGGTGCTGCTCGGCTATGCCGCCGGCGACGACAGCGTGCCCGGCATCGGCCAGCGGCCGATCGCGCAGGTGCGGCCGTCCGAGCGCACCACGCCGGCCGGGCGCTTCGTCGCCGAGCCGGGGCGCAACGCGCGCGACGAGGACGTGGTCTGGGTCGACTACCAGGCGGCGGTGTCGATGCACCGCGTGCTGACGACGAATCCGAAGGAGCGCCGCCTGCAGCGCCTGGCCACGCCGACCGCGCGCGACAACCGCATCAGCTACGGCTGCATCAACGTGCCGGCGGCCTTCTTCGACCGCGTGCTGTGGCCGGCGCTGGGCAGCGGCCCGGCGGTGGTCTACGTGCTGCCGGAAGTGCATCCGCTGGCGAACGTGTTTCCCGGTGTTTCCCAGCGCCCGAACGCTTCGGCCTGAAGCGAGTCCGCCGGACGCAGCACTCCGCGTTCGGTCGCCGCGACAGACATCCCTACACCGCTTGTTTCCGCTGGTCACGTTTTCACTCGATCGCTAGCATCCGTCGTTTCGAGTCGCGGCGCGCCGCGATGTGGCGACGGGAGTGGCGGCCGGGATGGACGGTGGGTGCGACGATGCACGGTGCTTGACGCACCCGAGGGTGCCGCGGCGGGCGATGGTCCGGCGGCTGGCGGCGTCGACCGCGATGCTGGCGGCGCTGCTGCCGGCGGCGCAGGCAGCGGCGGTCGACAGCGTCGACAGCGCAGCGCCGGCATCGAACAGGACCCGGGTGACGGCACCCGACGAGAACCCGTCGAGAGCGCCGCGCGGAGGTGTCGACTTCCGCGGCGAGCCCGCGTCGCCGGCCGTCCGCGAATGGGCGCGCGAGTCCTTCGCCGCCGGCGACACCGGCGGCCGCAGCTTCGCGATCGTCGACAAGCGCGATGCGCGGCTCTACGTGTTCGCCCCCGACGGCCGCCTGGCCGGTTCCGCGCCGGCGCTGCTGGGCCTGGCAACGGGCGACCGCGCCACGCTCGGCCCCGCCTGGCGCGCCGGCGACCGTCTCGCACCGGCCGAGCGCGTGACGCCGGCCGGCCGCTTCGTCTCCGAACCGGGACACAACGCACGCGGCGAGGCGATCGTCTGGATCGACTACGGCGCCGCGCTGGCGATCCACCGCCTGCGCCCGGCGCCGCCGGCCGAGCGCCGCGCCGAACGGCTGGCCTCGGCGACGCCGGACGACAACCGCATCTCACTCGGCTGCGTGGTGGTGGCGGGCGCCTTCTTCGACGCGGTGGTGGCGCCGTGGCTCGGGCGCGGCCACGGCATCGTCTACGTGCTGCCCGAGACGGGCGGCGCGACGGCGCTTCAGGCGCTGCTGCGCGCGCCGGCCGCGCCTGTCACCCCTGCGCTTGCGGCCCAGGCACCTGCCGCCGCCATGGCCGTCACGGGTTCGGCGACACAGCGCGTGGCACTTCGAGAACCGGCGCGCTGAAGCGCCGGCGCGGCGCGATCAGAGCTTCGGGATCCGCAGCCGGCTGATCATCAGCGAGCCCGACGCGGCGTAGATCAGCACCAGCGGGTGCAGCGTGAAGCCGGCGATGCGCACCGAGCCCCACCACAAGGCCTCGCCGATCGCGCCCTGCCAGGCGGCCACCGCCAGCACCACCACCAGCACCAGCGAGGTCGGGATCGGCGTGCCTTCGAAGTACTTGACCTTGTCGCCGCCCTCCGACAACTCCTCGGCGGTGACGTTGAAGCGCGCCAGGCGCGAGACGCCGCAGGAGACGAAGTACACGAGCACGATGCGGTCATACAGCCCCTGCATGCCGCAGCCGTAGGCGATGGCCGCCGGGGCGACGCCGAAGGAGATCACGTCGGCCAGCGAATCGAGCTCACGCCCGAGCGCCGAACTGCGCTGGCGCCAGCGGGCGATGCGGCCGTCGAGGATGTCGAACACCAGCGCCACCGGGATCAGCCCGCAGGCGAACAGCATGTGCTGCACGTCGCCGGACTGCAGGTACGACATCACCGAGAACAGCGCCCCGACGCCGCAGAAGGCGTTGGCCAGCGTGAACCAGTCGGCCAGGTGGAACTGGCGAATCATCGAGAACGGGCGGGGTCGGTCCATCGGGTGAGGATAGTTCGATTCGGTGACGGCGAATGCGCCGCCTGCGCCGGCAGCACCCCGGACGCCGCTTCCGCCGGTGCCCCGCCTCGGCGCGGCGCACCAGCGACACCGTGCGCGCGCAGCACCGCGGCCAGCGTCTCGAACGCCGGGCCGATCTGCGCCTCCGGCACGCAGGCGTAGCCGAGCAGCAGCCCCGGCCGCGCCGGGCCGGGCTGGCTGTAGTAGCGGCTCAGCGGCCGCACGACGATGCCGGCGGCCAGTGCGTCGGCCGCGATGCGGGTGTCGTCGCAACCCGCGGGCAGCGCCAGCACCAGGTGCAGGCCGGCGTTGTCGCCGAGCACCTCCAGCGCGTCGCCGAACTGCTGCCGCACCGCCTCCAGCAGGCACTGCCGGCGGCGGCCGTAGAGCCCGCGCATGCGGCGGATGTGCGAGCCGAGGTGGCCTTCGCCGATGAAGTCGGCCAGCATTGCCTGCTGCTGCAACTGGCCCTCGCGGTAGAGCTCGGCCGAGCCGCGCGCGAATGCGTCCACCAGCGCCGGCGGCACCACCATGTAGCCCAGGCGCAGGCCGGGGAACAGCGTCTTGCTGAAGCTGCCGACGTAGAGCACGCGCCCGGAGGCGTCGAGCCCCTGCAGGCAGGCGATCGGCCGCGTGCCGTAGCGGAATTCGCTGTCGTAGTCGTCCTCGACGACCCAGCTGGCATGGCGCCGGCAGTAGTCGAGCAGCGCCTGCCGGCGCGGCAGACTCATCACCATGCCCAGCGGGTACTGGTGCGAGGGCGTGGCCAGCACCAGCCGGGGCACCGGCGGTGCGGCGCGCCGGCCGGTCCAGCACAGCCCTTCGGCGTCGACCGGCACCGGCTGCAGTTGCAGGCCGAGCGACTTCAGCGTGCTGCGCACGCCCCAGTAGCAGGGCTCCTCCAGCCAGACGCGGTCGCCCGGGTCGGTCAGCAACCGCGCCGCCAGGTCCACCGACTGGTGGCTGCCGGTGGTCACGATCACCTGCTCGGGCTCGCACAGCACCGAGCGCGCGGCGCGCAGGTGGCCGGCCAGCGCCGCGCGCAGTGCCGGCAGGCCGCCGGCCGGGGCATAGCTCAGCCGCTCCGGCGGCACGCGCCGCCAGTGGCGGTTGTGCAGCCGCATCCACACGCGCGCCGGGAACTCGGTGACGTCGGGCACGCCGGGCATGAAGGCGCCCCACTGGCGCGGCGAGAAGCCGGCCTCGGCGACCAGCGTGCGGCCGCGCTTCGACAGCCGGGGCGCGGCCTGCGCCGGCGCGCTCGCGGACGGCGCGGGCGCCTCGCCTGTCGCAGCTGCCGCAGCCGCCGCAGCTGCCGCAGCCACCGAACTCGCCGCATTCGCCGGACCCGCGCCGCCCGCCGCTCCCCCGGCGCCCCCGGCGCCCGCAACACTCGCAGCGCCGCCGCGCGACGCCGTGCGCTGTCGCGGCGCGCCGATCATCCGATCGGCCGACAGGTCGGCCACGAAGGTGCCGCTGCCATGCCGGCCCAGCAGGCACCCCTGCGCCATCAGGTGCTCGTAGACCTCGACCACGGTGTTGCGCGCCAGCCCGAGTTCGGCCGCCAGCAGCCGGCTCGACGGCAGCTTGCTGCCGGCCGGCAACTGGCCCTCCAGCACGGCCGCCAGCAGCAGGCCGTGCAATTGGCGGTAGACGGGCTCGTCGCTGGCCCGGTCGAGCCGTTCGAGCAGCCAGTCGGACAGGGCGACGGTGGGCATCGCAGGCTCCAAAGTGGACCAGTGAAGTTTACCGAAGTGGACCTTTGTGGCTGAACCACGTGTGCCTATCGTGGCGACCATCGCATCCACGAACCGAACCGGTCTGCCGCTGCCGCGGCGCCGCCGGTCCTGCGCACGGCAGACCGTGCCTCCCCACCAAGGGTTTCGCCCATGTCCCACGAATCCAAAGCCGCCACCCCGACCGTCACCTACCTGGCCGGCCGCAATGCCGACTGGCAGTCGCGCAAGAACGCCGCCACGCCGCGCGGCGTGGGCGTGCTGGAGAACTTCTACGCCGCCCGCGCCGAGAACGCCGAGCTGTGGGACATCGAAGGCCGCCGCTACATTGACTTCGCCAGCGGCATCGCGGTGCTGAACACCGGCCACCGCCACCCGCGCGTGGTCGAGGCCGTGCGCGCGCAGCTCGACCAGTTCATGCACACCGCCTACCAGATCGTGCCCTACGCGTCGTACGTGGCGCTGGCCGAGAAGATCAACCGCCGCACTCCCGGCGGCTGGGACAAGAAGACCGCGTTCTTCAGCACCGGCGCCGAGGCGGTCGAGAACGCGATCAAGATCGCCCGCGCCTCCACCGGCCGCCCGGGCGTGATCGCCTTCGACGGCGGCTTCCACGGCCGCACCTTCTTCGGCATGGCGCTGACCGGCAAGGTGGTGCCGTACAAGACCGGCTTCGGCCCGTTCCCGGGCGACGTGTTCCACGCCCCGTTCCCGAACCCGCTGCACGGCGTCAGCGTGGAAGCGGCGCTGGCCGCGGTGCAGCGGCTGTTCAAGGCCGACATCGACCCGAAGCGCGTCGCGGCCTTCATCTACGAGCCGGTGCAGGGCGAAGGCGGCTTCAACCCGGCGCCGGTGGAGTTCATCGCCGGGCTGCGCCGCATCGCCGACGAGCACGGCATCCTGCTGATCGCCGACGAGATCCAGACCGGCTTCGCGCGCACCGGCAAGCTGTTCGCCTCGTCGCTGCACGACGTGCCGGTGGACCTGATCACCTTCGCCAAGAGCCTGGCCGCCGGCCTGCCGCTGTCGGGCGTGTGCGGGCGCGCCGCGATCATGGACGCGGCCGAACCGGGCGGCCTGGGCGGCACCTACGCCGGCAACCCGCTGGCCGTGGCCGCCGCGCACGCGGTGCTCGACGTGATCGAGGACGAAGGCCTGGAGCGCCGCGCCGTGGTGCTGGGCGACCGCCTGAAGGACCGCATCGTCTCCGCCAGGGAGCACGTGCCCTTCATCGCCGACGTGCGCGGCCCGGGCAGCATGGTCGCCGTCGAGTTCATCGACCCGGCCACCGGCGAACCTTCGCCCGAGTTCGCCAAGCGGGTCCAGGCCCAGGCGCTGTCGCGCGGGCTGATCCTGCTGACCTGCGGCACCTACGGCAACGTGATCCGCCTGCTGCACCCGCTGACCACGCCGGACGCGGTGTTCGCCGAGGCGCTGGACATCCTCGACGCCGCGCTGCGCGCCGCCTGAGCCGGCACCGCGCCTCTCGCAACGAACCGCTGAGCCACACCATGACCTCGAGCACCACCGACACCGGCGTCCTCTCCTATGTCGAGCCGACGCCGACCAGCCCCTGGGGCACCTACCTCTCGCAGATCGAACGCGTGGTCCCGTACCTCGGGCCGCTGGCGCGCTGGGCGGAGACGCTGCGCCGGCCCAAGCGGGCGCTGATCGTCGACGTGCCGATCGAGATGGACAACGGCACGATCGCCCACTTCGAGGGCTACCGCGTGCAGCACAACCTGTCGCGCGGGCCGGGCAAGGGCGGCGTGCGCTTCCACCCCGACGTGACGCTGGAAGAGGTGATGGCGCTGTCGGCCTGGATGACCGTCAAGTGCGCCGCGGTGAGCCTGCCCTACGGCGGCGCCAAGGGCGGCATCCGCGTCGACCCGAAGCTGCTCTCGCACAAGGAACTGGAGCGCGTGACGCGCCGCTACACCAGCGAGATCGGCATCATCATCGGGCCGCAGCAGGACATCCCCGCGCCGGACGTCAACACCAACGGCCAGATCATGGCCTGGATGATGGACACCTACTCGATGAACGTCGGCGCCACCGCCACCGGCGTCGTCACCGGCAAGCCCATCCACCTGGGCGGCTCGCTGGGGCGCGTCAAGGCCACCGGGCGCGGCGTGTTCGTCACCGGGCGCGAGGCGGCGCGGCGGCTCGGCCTGAACCTGGAAGGCGCACGCGTCGCGGTGCAGGGCTTCGGCAACGTCGGCTCGGTGGCGGCAGAGCTGTTCGCCGAAGCGGGCGCGACGATCGTCGCGGTGCAGGACCACACCGGCACGATCCACAACGACCGCGGCCTCGACATGGCGCGCCTGCTGCCGCACGCGCGCCAGCGCGGCGTGGCCGGCTTCGCGGGCGGCGAGCGCATCACCGACGATCAGTTCTGGGACGTTCGCTGCGACATCCTGATCCCGGCCGCGCTCGAAGGCCAGATCACGCCCGAGCGGGCCCGCAAGACGCACGCGAAGCTGGTGCTCGAAGGCGCCAACGGGCCCACGGTGCCCGAGGCCGACGACATCCTCGCCGAGCGCGGCGTGCTGGTGGTGCCCGACGTGATCTGCAACGCCGGCGGCGTGACCGTCAGCTACTTCGAGTGGGTGCAGGACTTCAGCTCGTTCTTCTGGACCGAGGACGAGATCAACGTTCGGCTCGACAAGATCCTGATCGGTGCGCTGAAGAAGATCTGGGACACCGCCGACCACCACCGCATCACGCTGCGCACCGCCACCTTCGCGGTGGCCTGCGAACGAATTCTCGCGGCGCGGGAGGAACGCGGCCTGTACCCCTGAACGGGCGTGCGGCCATCGCGCGGGGCGCCGCTACAGTGACCCGGTGCTGCCCGCGATCGACCTTGCCGCCTGTGCCGAGACCACCTGGCAAGCCACCCCCGACCTGCCGCTGCGCGTGCTGATCGCCGCGGGGCTGGTGGCGCTGGCCGGCTGGGCCAGTGCGCACCGCCCATTCGCTGGGCGTGGCGCGTTCGCGGCGATGTCGCTGGTGATGGCGGCGTGGGTGACCTTCAGCCTCACCGAGCACGCCGCACGCGAGCCCGACTGCAAGGCCACGGTGGCGCTGCTGTCGTGGCCGGCGATCGTGCTGCAGCCCGCGCTCCATGCCCTGTTCCTGTTCCAGTACCTCAACAGCGACCCGCGCGGCCCGGCGTGGCGCGTACGGCTGCTGCTGGCGCTGCCGCCGCTGGCGCTGGCGGGGCTGGCGCTGAGCAACGGCGCGCATGGCCTGTTCTACGGCCCGGGCACGACGCTCACGCCGCCGGTGGCCGGCATGCCGCGGCTGCGCTTCGAGTACGGCCCGATCTTCTACGCCGCGGTGTGCGTGGGCTATGCCTGGGTGGCGCTGGCGCTGGGCATGGTGCTGCGCGCCTGGGCCACCGCGCGGCCCGCACAGCGGAACCAGTGGGCCGCCTTCCTCGTGGCGATGCTCGTGCCGCTGGCCGCCAACGCGTCGTACATCGTGCTCGGCTGGCGGCTGTTCGGCGCCGACCCCACGCCGACCGCCTTCGCCGCCACCGCGCTGGTGTTCGGCTTGCTGATCGGGCGCAACCGCCTGTTCACCGTGGTGCCGCTGGCGCGCCGCGCGCTGTTCGCCGAACTGCCCGACCCGGTGCTGGTGCTCGACGGCGAGCGCTGGGTGCGCGACGCCAACGACGCGGCGCTGCGAATGGCCCCGCCCGCCGGCGGGCTCGACCGCCCGCTGGCGGAGTGGCCGCGGCTCGGGCCTGCGCTGCTGCGGCATCTGGGCACCGGCGACGAGTACGGCGTGCTCGAGCTGCACGGGCCCTCGGCCTGGTACGAAGTGCAGCGCCGCCCGCTCGCCACGCGCGGGGCGTCGATCGGCGAGCTGGTCGTGCTGCACGACGTGAGCGCCAGCCACGAGGCGCACAACGCCACGCTGCGCACGCTGGCGGCGCGGCAGGTGGAACTCGAGAAGGCCACCGCGCTGCAGGCGCTCCTGCGCGAGCAGGCGATGCACGACGCGCTGACCGGCGTGCTGAACCGGCGCGCGCTCGACGAGCGCCATGCGCACGAGCGCGGCGGCGAGCTGCCGCTGGCGCTGGTGCTGCTGGACCTCGACCATTTCAAGCGCATCAACGACACCCATGGCCACGCCATCGGCGACGCGGTGCTCCGCGACTTCGCCGCCGCGCTGCGCACCGGCCTGCGCGCGTCCGACGCGCTGTTCCGCATCGGCGGCGAGGAGTTCGCGCTGCTGATGCCCGGCGTGGTGCCCGAGGTGGCCGAGCGCCGCGTGGAGACGCTGCGCGGCATCGTGGCGCAATGGCGCCTGGGGGGGCTGGCCGATCCGGTGACGTTCTCCGCCGGCGTGGCCGCCAGCCGGCCACCGCATGCCTCGTTGCCGGGGCTGCTGGAGGAGGCCGACGCGGCGCTCTACCGCGCCAAGCGCGACGGGCGCAACCGCACGGCGATCGCCACCGGCGGCGGGGCCTGACCCGGTCCGCTACCCGGTCCGTTCACCCCGTTTCCGTTCCGGTCAGGGCAGCGGCTGCACAGCCGCGTTCGGCTCGTGCGGCGTGTGCGCCACCTCCAGCACCATCGACACCATCGTGAAGTAGCCCACCAGCGCGGTGAGGTCCACGGCGCCGTGCTCGCCGAACGCGGCCACGGCGCGGGCCCAGGTGGCGTCGCTGACGACACGGTCTCGCTGCAACTCGGTGCAGTAGTCGTGGACCAGCGCTTCGGTGGCGTCCATCGCCGGCGGGCGCTGGCCCTGCCGCAGGGCCTCGATCGTTTCGTCGGACGTGCCGGCCGCGCGCGCCAGCGGCACATGCACGAACCATTCGAACTGCTGCCGCCAGTGGCGCGCCACGAGCAGCGTGGCGAACTCCGAGACGCGCGGCGGCAGGCTGCTGTCGAAGCGCAGGTATTCGCCCAGCCGGCCGGTGCGGGCCATCAGCTCGGGGCAGCGCAGCAGCGGGATGAACGGGCCCTTCACGGCCTTGCGCGGGCCGGCGATCAGTTCGTCGGCGGCGGCGCGCTGGGCCTCGGTCATCGTCTCGCGGGTCATCGGCGGCAGGCGGTCGGGGCGGGATGCGGATGTCATGCGTCGGTCTCCAGGAACATCAGTCAACGCGACGTGCGCCACAGCGCCAGCGCGGCCAGCGCGAGCAAGCCGGCGGCCGCCGCGCTGGGCGCCAGCAGCGCCTGCCGCGGCGTGGCGTC
>JBGAMJ010000090.1:0-21671 GCA_044223035.1 Piscinibacter sp. | reverse complement strand
CGGGCGCGCAATCGCCCCGTTGCTGCAAGGCAAGATGCGGGCGGCCGGGGCGGGGACTAGCATGCTCGGGCGGTCCCGCGTCGAGGGCCTCGGGAGCACCCCATGAAGCGATCCGGATCGAGGAGCGCGGTGGCCTGTGCCGCCGCCGTCGCGGGCATGCTCGCGCTCGTCCCGGCGGCCGCGTCCGCGGCGCCGTCGACGCTCGTCGAGTGCATCGAGGGCTCGGAGGGCATCGGCAATGCGGCCGCCTCGCGTGTCAACGGGCTGTCGCGCGAGGCGTTCCTCGACCGTCTCGAGGGCGATTTCGTCGCGATCCGCGTCTTCCCGGTCGCGCTCCGTTGGTTCGTGAAGGACGCCGACGACGAGCGCTTCCTGCGGACCGCCGCCGAGGATGTCTTCGATCGTCCGCAGGCGCCCGACAGCCACCGCACCGCGTTCTTCGCGGCGTGCGTCTCCCGCGCGGGCGCCTGAGGCCGACGCGTCACGCGGCGACGCGCTCCTGCTCGCCTCCGGCCGCCGAAGGCACCGCGAGCGCCAGTGCGGCGGCGTTCACGGTCGCCGCGATGCGGCCCACGTCGCGGACCTGCTGCGTCGTGAGGCCGGCGTCCTTCAGGAGCTTCGCGTGCGACCGGATGCAGAACTCGCACTTGCCGACGATCGACGCGGCGAGCGCATAGAGCTCGAACGCGATCCTGTCGACGCCGCCGTGCGTGGCGTAGGCGTTCATCCGAAGCTCTGCCCGCATCGTCTTCAGGTCGGCGTCGCCCGCCATCTCGACGAACGGGTACCAGACGTTGTTCATGCCCATCAGCGCGGCGGCGGTGAGGGCGCCCTCGGCGTGCTGAGCGTCGAGCATCGCGGGGTCGCGGAACGCCGCGACCAGCTCGGGCGAGCGCGCGGCGTAGGCGGCAGCCAGCGCCGCGCCGGCGGCGAGGCGAGGCTCGAGGCTCGACCGCGCGATCGTCGCGTCGAGGTTCAAACGGATGTCCCGGGCCCAGTCGGGCAGGCGGGACTTGAGGCTGGAAAGGGCATTCATGGCGTGGGGGGCTCGATGTCGTACGTTGGGCGTGGGACGCGGGGGAGGTCGCGGGTCGGACGGCACGCGTCGATCGTTCGCCGCCCGTCCCTCGCGCTGCCTCAGATCGTCGTGCCGCCAACCTTGCGGTTGCACGGGCACAGCTCGTCGGTCTGCAGGCCGTCGAGGATGCGCAGCACTTCTTCGGGATTGCGGCCGACGTTCAGGTTGTTGACGCTGACGTGCTGGATCGTGTTGTCCGGGTCGACGATGAAGGTCGCGCGCAGCGCCACGCCTTCGTTGCGGTCGCGCACGCCGAGCTGGTCGACCAGCGAGCCCTTGCTGTCGCCGAAGCTCCAGTGGCCGAGCTTGGAAAGGTCCTTGTGGTCACGGCGCCAGCCGAGCTTGCTGAACTCGTTGTCGGTCGAGCCGCCGAGCAGCACGGCGTCGCGCTCCTCGAACTGCTTCGCCAGCTTGTCGAAGCCGACGATCTCGGTCGGGCAGACGAAGGTGAAGTCCTTCGGCCAGAAGTAGATGACCTTCCACTTGCCCGGGAAGCTCTTCTCGGTCAGCGTCTCGAAAGCCGACACGCCGTTTTCCTCGTGGTGGTTGAAGCCGGGCTTGACGCCGGCCACCGAGAAGGCTTCGAGCTTGTCACCGATGGTCTTCATGTGTGGAACTCCTTGTGGGTTTCGGATGTTCGGGGCAGCGGTCGCCGCCCGATGAACGTGATTGTCCAGTTGATAACGATTCTCATTCATTGAGCCTCGCTAACCCGGCGATAGCGACAAAGGTGACGGGCCGGCGGAACCGGCCTGCTTGTTATGCTGTTCGCATGAAACTCATCGTCCGCTGGCTTCTGCTCGCCGCCGCCCTGCTGCTGGTGGCCCATCTCTACCCGGGGGTGGAGGTCCGCAGCTTCGGTTCGGCGCTGCTGGCGGCCTTCGTGCTCGGCTTGCTGAACACGCTGTTGCGGCCGATCCTGGTGCTGCTCACGCTGCCGGTGACGTTGTTGACGCTCGGGCTGTTCCTGTTCGTGATCAACGCGGCGATGTTCTACCTGGCCGCGCACCTGCTCGACGGCCTGACGGTGCACGGCTTCGGTGCCGCACTGATCGGCTCGCTGATCTACAGCCTGTGCGGCATGGTCATCGACGTTGCGATGGAACGCATCTTCGCGAGCTGACGCCACGGGCTGACGTCGCGAGAGCGGCGCCCGCCGCCCAACTCTCCGTGTTCTCGACAGAGTGCCGCCGCTCACGGCGGCGTCGCGGCGTGGCCGCTACCGTCCCGGGCCGGCTGCGCTGCGCTGTGCCGGTGCGGCACGGTTCATGCTGAACCTGGGCCGGTATACCAGATGGTGCACCAAACCCGACCGCCGGCCCGATCGCGCCGGCCGCGTCCTTCCCGACCCGCCCGGAGCACGACATGAGACACGCCTTCCCGACTCTCCCGTCCGACCCGTCCGCCGAGGTGGACGCAGCCTCGGGCCCGGCACCCGCCGCGTCGGCCGGCCCGCGCCGGCGGCGTCTGCTCGGTGCGGCGGCGGCTGGTGCCGCCGTCGCGACGCTCGGCACTCCCGCGCTGGTGCGCGCCCAGGGCGGCCCGAAGATCCGCCTCGGCTTCTGGCCGGTGGCCTCGGGGCTGCCGTTCTTCGCGGCGGTCGAGAAAGGCTATTTCAAGGAAGCCGGGCTGGACGTCGAGCCGCTGAAGTTCGCCAGTGCCCAGCAGGTGATGGAGGCGATGCTGTCCGGCCGCGCCGAGGGCAGCTCCAACGGAACCGCCGCCGCGGTGCTGGCGATCGGCGAGATCGCGCAGCCCGGGCTGTTCAAGATCTTCTGCACCAACCCGACGAACGCGAAGTACGTGCTCGACGAATTCATCGTCGCCAAGGACAGCCCGGTCAAGGCGCTGGCCGAGCTGAAGGGCAAGCGGGTCGCGTCCGGCCCCGGCATCCAGAACGTGACGCTGGCCAAGGTGATGCTGGAGCGCGCCGGCGCCGGCAGCGTGTCGGTGTCCGAACTGCCGATCGGCCAGCATGTGGCGGCGGTCGCGGCCGGCCAGGTCGATGCCTGCTACACGCTGGAGCCCACCGGTACGGTCGGCCGCCTGAACGGCACCACGCGCACGCTGGAGGTCGGCGTGGTCGCCAAATACATCCTCGGCGACCCGATGGCGCCGTGGCACGGCGGCGCGGCCAGCCTGACCACCGAGTTCATCAAGAAGTACCCGGCCGAGGCGAAGAAGTTCATCGCCGCCTACACCCGCGGCGTGGAACTGGTGCGCAGCAAGCCCGACGAGGCGCGGCCCTTCCTGAAGGGCTACACCGCGATCGACGGCGCGCTGACCAACGAGGTGCCGATCTCCGGCTACATGCTGCACAACGAGTTCAAGTCGAGCGACATCGCCTACTTCCAGAAGTTCTACGACCTGTTCACCGACAAGGGGATCTTCGAGAAGCGCGTGCTGGTCGAGCCGATCCTGTACCGGGCCTGAGCCATGGCGGATACCACCACCTCCTCCGCCACGCCGGTCGCCGCCTGGGCGCCGCCGAACTCGCCCGCCACGCCCGCGCCGCCGAAGAAGTTCCCCTGGGAGCGGCTGCTGCCGGCGCTCGGGCCGATCGGGCTGTTCATCGTCTGGGACCTGGTCGTGCGCGCCGGCCTGATCAAGGCGATCCTGCTGCCGACGCCGGCCGCCACGCTGGAGACCCTCGTCGTCGGCCTGGCCGGCGGCCCGCTGCTGGCGGACTTCGCGGTCACCCTGTGGCGCACGATCCAGGCCTTCCTGATCGCCGCCGTGATCGGCGTGCCGCTGGGCGTGCTGCTGGGCAGCAACGAGCGCGCCTACCGAAGCGTCGAGTTCCTGATCGACTTCTTCCGCTCGACGCCGTCGTCCGCGCTGATCCCGCTGTTCCTGCTGATCTTCGGCGTGTCGGACGTCAACAAGATCGCCATCGCCGCCTTCGGCGCGCTGCTGATCGTGCTGTTCAACAGCGCCTACGGCGTCATCAACGCGCGCAAGCAGCGGGTGATGGCGGCCAAGGTGATGGGCGCCTCGCGCTGGCAGATCTTCAAGGACGTGCTGATCTGGGAGAGCCTGCAGCCGACCTTCGTCGGCCTGCGCTCGGCGGTCTCGATGGCGCTGGTGATCGTGATCGTCGCGGAGATGTTCATCGGCTCCGACAACGGCCTCGGCCACCGCATCATCGATGCGCAGCAGGTGCTCAACGTCAAGAGCATGTACGCGGCCATCCTCTCGGCCGGCGCGCTGGGCTATGCGCTCAACGTGCTGTTCCTGATCGCCGAGAAGCGCATCGTCCACTGGAGCGGGAGGTAGCCATGAGCTCGGTCCTGAATGCACCGGTCATTGCCGACGTCCCGCCGGCGAAGTTCCGCCCCGGCCCGGCGGGCACGCACATCACGATCCGCGGCCTGACGAAGTACTTCGCCGGCTGGCCGCTGTACGAGAACTTCGACCTCGACATCCCGAAGGGCCGCATCGTCTCGGTGTTCGGCCCCAACGGCTGCGGCAAGTCGACGCTGATCAACATGATCGCCGGGCTGATCCCGATCGACTCGGGGCAGATCCTGTTCGACGGCAAGTCGCTCGCCGACACCAAGATCGGCTACGTGTTCCAGAACTACCGCGAGGCGATGTTCCCGTGGATGCGCACGATCGACAACATCGCGTATCCGCTGATCCTCGAAGGCCGCAGCAAGCCCGAGGTGGACCGGCGCATGGCCGAGCTGGTGGCGTCGTTCGACGTCAAGTTCGACCTCAAGCGCTATCCGTACGAGCTGTCCGGCGGGCAGCAGCAGACGGCGTCGATCATGCGGGCGCTGGCGCCCGGGCCCGAGGTGCTGTTCCTCGACGAGCCGTTCTCCGCGCTCGACTTCGAGATGACGCTCTTCATCCGCGAGAAGCTGCAGGAGGTCTTCCTGCAGACCGGCACGACGATGCTGCTGGTGTCGCACGACCTGGAGGAGGCGGTGTACCTGGCCGACCACGTGCTGCTGCTGACCAAGCGGCCGACGCGCGTGGCCGAGATCCTCGGCTACGACGACCCGCGCCCGCGCACGGTGGCCACGCTGTCGGAGCCGAGCTTCGTCGCGACCAAGAAGCGGAGCCTGGAGATCTTCCAGCGCGAGGTGCGGCGGTAAGCGGGTGCAGACGACCGGTAGGCCGGGGGCGACCTAAGATCGCGGCCATGCCTACCGTCGCCGGCGCCCCGCCCGAACTGTCCCCATCCACCGAACCCGCTGTCGCGGCGGCGCGCGAGAGCCTGTCGCAGCAGGTGTACGCGCAGCTGAAGACGGAGCTGCACGACTTCCGCCTCGTCGCCGGCGACCGCTTCTCCGAGGCCGAGATCGGCCAGCGACTGGGCGTCAGCCGCACCCCCGTGCGCGAGGCGCTGTTCCGGCTGCGCAACGAGGGCTTCCTCGACGTCGAGTCGAAGTCCGGCTGGTACGTGCGGCCGATCGAGTTCGGCCGGCTGGACCAGCTCTACGACCTGCGCATCGTGCTCGAGGTGGCGGCCATCGCACGGCTGTGCGCGAAGAGTTCCGACACGCCCGAGCTGGAGGCGCTCAAGCGCATCTGGCTGGTGCCGGCCGCCGAGCGCCTGGCCGATCCGCAGCTCGTGGGCCAGCACGACGAGGCGTTCCACACCACGCTGGTCGCCGCGACCGGCAACGCCGAGATCGCGCGCGTGCACCGCGACGTGACCGACCGCATCCGCATCGTGCGCCGGCTCGACTTCACCCGGCCCGACCGGGTGGAGGCGACCTACGTCGAGCACGCGCAGATCCTGCGCGCGGTGATGCAGCGCAAGGCCGATGCGGCGCGGCTGCTGCTGGAGAGCCACATCGAGCAGAGCAAGGTCGAGGTGCGCAAGATCACGCTGCACACGCTGCACGAGGCGCGCGCGCGGCTGGTGGCGCGCTGAGGCAGAGAGCGCGGCGCCGGCGCGTCACCGGCGCAGTCGCCGACACGCCCGACGGCGCCGTCGGGGCCGCAGACATCGCGCCGCGCGCCGGCCGCGCGCCGGCCTCAACGCGGCGGCTTCGCGCCCGGCTTGATCCCCGCACCGCGCACCTCGAACCGCACCGCCTGCACCCGCCGCCCGGCCGGGTCTCGCAGCTCCAGTTCGTGCCGCCCGGGCCAGGGCGACCAGCTCCAGCGATCGCCCGCGCCCAGGCGCCGGCCGTCCAGCACCCACACGCCGCGCTCGCCTTCGAACACGATGCGCTGCGCGGCCGGCGGGATGTCCGGGTCGATCGCGAACAGGCTGCCGTCGCGCGGGCTGGCGATGCCGAAGGCCTCGCGCGGCGTGCCGTCGCGCGGCCCGGCCGTGGCCTCGGTGCCGGCAACGAACCATTCGTCCCGCGCCGGCTCGCGCGCATCGGCAAACGTCGCGCGGGCGCGCACCACGCCGGCCGGCGGCCGCGCGGGGCGTGCCGGCCGGCCCGCGTGGAGTTGCTGCACCAGCGTGCGCCAGACCGGCGCGGCGCCGCTGACGCCGCTCACGTCGTGCATCGGCGCCCCGCTCGCGTTGCCGACCCAGACGCCGACGGTGTAGCGCTCGGTGTAGCCGATGCACCAGTTGTCGCGCATGTCCTTGCTGGTGCCGGTCTTGACCGCCGCCGGCACGCGCGTCGCCAGCGCGCTGTCCCAGCCGAAGGTCGGCGCGCGCGCGTCGTTGTCGGACAGGATGTCGGTGACGAGGAACACCGCCGCCGCGTCGGCCACGCGACGGCGCGGCGGCGGCGCGCCGGCCGCCGGCCGCAGTGTGTAGGCCGACAGCTGCCCGTCGTTGGCGAGCGCGCGGTAGGCGTTGGTCAGCGCGGCCAGCGTCACGTCGGCACTGCCCAGCGCCAGCGACGCGCCGTAGTAGCCGCCGCCGTGCGGCAGCGCCAGGCCGAAGGCGTTCAGGCGCTCGACCAGCCGGTCCGCGCCCAGCATCTCGCCGACGCGCACCGCCGGCACGTTCAGGCTGGCCGCGAGCGCGGTGCGCGCGCTGACCCAGCCCTTGTGCCCGGGCTCGTAGTTCTGCGGCAGGTACAGGCCGGCGGCGGTGGCGATCTGCGCCGGCGCGTCGTCGAGCAGCGTGGCCGGCGTCAGCAGGCGCTCTTCGAACGCCAGCGCGTAGACGAAGGGCTTCAGCGTCGACCCCGGCTGGCGCCGCGCCAGCGCCGCGTCGACCTGCGGCGCGTCGGACAGGCGGCCGCTCGACCCGACCCAGGCGAGCACCTCGCCGCTGGCGTTGTCGAGCACGACGACGGCGCCGTCCTCGACCTCGCGCGGCGCGAGTTCGGTGAGCTGCTCGCGCAGCGCGGCGAGCGCGATGCGCTGCAGGCTGGCATCGAGCGTGGTGCGCAGCGGCGAGGCGGGCGGCGGCAGGCCGGCCGGTGTCGCGCCGGGCCCCGTGGCCAGCGATGCGGCCGACCGCGCGGGCGACAGCAAAGCCGACGATGCGGCCGATGGCTGCGCCGCCATCGCCCCCGCCAGCGCCAGCCGCGCCGCATGCGGCGCCAGTTGCTCGCCGAGCGGCATGCCGCCGCGCCGGGCCAGGGCCGACGTGGCCAGCGCCGTCACGCCCGCGCAGGCCAGGCCCTGCGCCTGCAGCAGACCGCAGGCGCGCTGGGCGACGCGGTCGGCGCCGGCGTTGGGCCCGCGCAGCAGTGCGGCGGCGATCGCCGCCTCGTGCGCATCGAGGCCGCTGGGCCACTTGCCGAACAGCGTCTGCGACAACGCGCCGATGCCGACGATCTCGCCGCGCCAGGCCACGCGGTTCAGGTAGGCCTCCAGGATCTGGCTCTTGGTCCAGCGCGCGTCCAGCTCGCGCGCGACCGCCACCTGCGACCGCTTCTGCCACGCGCTGCGCCCGCCGCGCGGGCGCGCGAGTTCGTCGTCGAGCAGGCCGGCGAGCTGCATCGTCAGAGTCGACGCGCCGCGGGTGCGCGTGTTCCACAGGTTGGACCAGGCGCTGCGCGCGGCGGCGCCCCAGTCGACGCCGGAGTGCTCGTAGAAGCCGCGGTCCTCGCCGAGCACGACGGCGCGCATCAGCGCCGGCGAGATGTCGGCCAGCGGCACCCAGTCGAGCCGGCGCACGCGGTCGTCGATGCGCAGCGTCTGCAGCGGCACGCCGTGGCGGTCGAGCACCGTCAGGTCCGACGGCCGGTGCGCGGCACGGACCTCGGCGAAGCCCGGCAGCGCGAGCGCCGCCGGCGCCGCGGCCGCAAGGCACACGGCCACGAGGCAGCGCGCCCAGCGCGGCATGGGCCGGCGCGAAGACAGGCCCCGAGCGCCCCGCCGCGCCGGCGCCTCGCCACTGTTCACGGCGACACCTCGACCGCCGCGTTCGGCAGCTCGCCGAAGCTCTCCGGCGCGTACATCGCCTCGACGCGCGTCGGCGGCAGCGCGAAGTGCCCGGCGTTGTTCAGCCGCAGCGTGTATTCGACGACGTGCTGCCCGCGCGGCAGGTAGCCGAAGTAGCTGCGGAAGGCCTCGAAGCTGCGCTCCTCGAACGCCGGCCAGGCCGTCCCGGACGCCTTCTCGCCGCGCGTCGCGATCGCGCTGTCGCGCCCGAGGCCGGAGCCGAGCAGCGTGGCGCCGCCGGGCACCGGATCGCTGACGACGACCCAGGTCATGTCGCTCTGCGCGTCGATCGTCAGCCGCACGCGCACCACGTCGCCGCGCGACCAGCGGTCCGGCGCCTTGCGCTCGACCGCGCTCACGCTGCGCTCGATCGCGTAGCCGGCGCGGATCGGCTCGCGAAGCGGCACCGCGGCGAGCGCCTGGACCGTCAGCCAGGGCCGGCCGCTGCCTTCCTGGGCCACGTTGAGCGTCGCCGGCCGCTCCGGCCAGGCGAACCGCAGCGTGCCGCCGCCGGGCGACGCCGCCCAGTCGATCGACTGCGGCGGCCCGCCGGCGCCGGCGACCGTGCGGCCGGCCGGTTTCGCCGACTCGAACTTCGCCGCGAACTTGTCGAGCGCGAGCGAGCCCCACAGGTTCGCCGTGGTCGTCAGCCACGCGCCCTGGCGCTGCCGGCCGAGGTGGCCGACGACGAGGCGCGGCAGCTCGTCCTTCCACGCCGGGTCGTCCAGCACCGCGAGGATCAGGCGCGCGGCGTTGGCGTCGGCGCTGTCCATCAGCCACCACCAGAAGTCGTCCTGCTCGTTGCTGAAGCGCAGCGTGGTGCCGCCCCAGGTCAGGCGCGAACGCAGGATCTGCTGCGCCTCCTCGCTGCGGCGCGCGGCCTCGGGCACGCCAGGCACGCGGCGCAGGATGTTCAGCCAGTCGATCACCGCGGCGGTCGGCCACAGGTTGGGCGTGAGGTTGACCGAGCCGAGCTGGCGCGCCTGCGCGCGGCCGTGGCGGGAGAGCGCCTCGATCGCCGCGAGCTTGCGCACGTCCAGGTCGGCGCGTGGCGACCAGAAACGGCGCTCGATGCGCCCTTCGACGAAGGCGGTGAGGCCATCGAGCATCGCGTCGCGCGCGGCCGGCGGCAGCGCGAAGCCGGCCTCGTGCGTGGCCGCGAGCAGGTAGGCGGTGAGCCGGTCGCTGCCCTGCGGCGGGTCGCCGGCGCGCGGCGGAAAGTAGTTCGCGAGGCCGTCGCTGTCGAGGTAGCCGGGAAGTGCGTTGGCCACCGCGGCCCACAGCGCCGCGTCGTGCAGGCCGACCGACTTCGACACCTTCTGCTCCAGGCAGGCGAACGGATAGGTCTCGAAGTAGCGCCGCAGCCCGGGCAGCGCGCCGGTCAGCGCCGGCTGCACCGAGACGTTCAGCCCGCCGCGCTTGACGCCGGCGGCGGGCAGCGCATCGGCGGGTGCGGCCACCGGCAGGCTGAACGGGCCGTCGAGCTGGGCGATCGTCGCCTGCAGCACGCGCACCGGCACCGCGGCGGACACGAGCTGCGTCAGCTTGATGCGGTCGCTGGCGCGGGCGCTGCCGGCGGTTTCCTCGGCGGCCGCGTCCCAGGCGATGCTGAACGCATCGGCCGGCACCTCGACCGGCCAGCTGAGCCCGGCCGCCGCGCCGGCCGCGAGCGTCAGCTCCTGCGGCGGCAGCGCGAGCGGCGTGCGGACGATGTCGGCGCTGCCGGCCGCGGCGCTGTTCACCGTGCCGGCCAGCGTGGCGCGCAGCTTCATCTCGCGCGCGGTGGTGTTGCGCAGCGTCAGCATCGCGGTGAAGCGGTCGCCGTCGCGCACCAGCGGCGGCAGGCCGGACAGCACCTGCAGGTCCTGCGTGACGCGCACGCTGGTGCCGCCGCTGCCGAACTTCTGCACGCCCGCATCGGCCACCGCGACGAGGCGGAAGCTGGTCAGCGAATCGTTCAGCGGCACCTCGACGGTCGCTTCGCCCTGCGCATCGAGCGCGACCCGCGGCTTCCACACCAGCAGCGTGTCGAACAGCTCGCGCGTGCCGCCGCGCCCGCCGCCGCCGCCGGCCGGCAGCGCCTTTCGGCCGTAATGGCGCCGGCCGATGATCTCGCTCTGCGCGGTGCTGGTCTGCACGCCCCAGCCGCGCGGCTGCAGCATCGCGCCGAGCAGGTCCCAGGAGTCGTTCGGCCGCAGCGCGAGCAGCGCTTCGTCGACCGCGGCGAAGGCCACCTCGGTGTTGGCGAGCGGCTTGCCGTCCTGCGTCACCTTGATGCGCGCCAGCGCCTTCTGGCGGATCGTGTACTGCGGGCGATCCGCCGTCACCGTGACCTGCAGCTCGTGCTCGGCGCGGCCCACCGTCAGCGCCGCGACGCCGAGCTTGAAGGCCGGCTTCGACAGGTCGACCATCGCCGTCGGCGCCTGGTATTCGCGCCCCTCGTACCAGTAGCTGCGCGCCCAGGCGAGCGGCTCCTTCCAGCCCCAGGTGAAGAACGAATACCACGGCACCTCGCGGATGCGCCCGCGCAGCGCCAGCACGCTGACGTAGACGTTCGGCGCCCAGGCGCGCTCGATCTTCACGTCCAGCGTCGGGTCGTCGCCGCGCAGCGTGACGACGCGCGTGTCGATCACGCCCTCGCGCTCCACCGCCACCAGCGCCGTCGCCTCGCGGAACGGCATGCGCACCTGCAGCCGCGCGGTCTCGCCGGGCTCGTAGCGCTTCTTCTCGGGCAGCACGTCGATGCGGTCGTCGTTGTCCTGGCCGAACCACAGCTCGCCCTGGCGCGTTACCCACACCGACGCCGCCGCCTCCGCCGCGCGGCCGTCGCCGTCCTTCGCGCGCACGATCAGCTCGACGTTGCCGGCGGCCTCCAGCGTGGCATCGCAGGCGAGCTGGCCGCGCTCGTCGCTGCGGCCGCTGCACACCGAGCCGAGCTCCTGCTGCTCGCTGCGGTTGTCGTAGGCGTAGAAGCCGCCGACCATGCGCTTGCGCGTGCTCAGGTAGCGCGTGAGCCGCGCCCGCACCTCGAGCGACTGGCCTTTCACCGGCCGGCCGGCGGTGTCGAGCGCCAGCGCGTCGAAGCGCACCTTGCCGCGGCTGCTGGCCCAGCTTGCGGCGCGGATGCCGGGCACCACCGCGGCCGGCCACAGCTCGACGCGCGTCGACGTGGTCTGCACCTCGCCGTTCGGGTCGTTGAAGCTCAGCTCGGCCTGCAGCTCGCTCGCCCGCGTGGTCTTCGGCAGGTCCTTCAGCGTGATCCGCGCGGCGCCCTGCGCATCGGTGACGAGCGGCAGCTTGTCGGCGACGAGCTTGTCGGCCGGGGCGGGCTCGCCGCCGCCTTCCGCATCGGCGCCCGCCGCCTTCGGGTCGCGCGGCGGCTCGAACGACCAGCCGTCGTAGCCGTCGAAGGTCAATGCGCGCGGCCGCAGCAGCGCCGACACGCGCGCCGCCGACTGCGCCACGCCGCCGCCGGCAAGGTAGCTGAGCTGCACGTCCAGCGGCAGCTCGGCCGGCGACACCTGCAGTGCCTTCGGCGCCGCGAGGCGCGCATCGACCAGCGGCAACCGGAACTCCTCGACGCGGAAGTTGCCGGCCGGCCAGCCGCGCTCGGTGCCGCCCTCGCCGCGCAGCAGGGTCAGCTCGTACAGCCCGAGCTTGGCGGCCGGCGGGATCGGCCAGCTCGACAGCGCGCTGCGCGAACCGGCCCAGTCCAGCGGCAGCTCCACCTTCTGCCCGCTGCCCGCGTGCACGATGCGCACGCGCGTCGGCAACCCGGCCGGCGGCAGCACCGACAGCCCGGCCGAGGTCTCGGCGCGCACGAAATGCTTCATCGACACCGTCTCGCCGGCGCGCAGCAGCGTGCGGTCGAACACCGTGTGCGCGCGCAGGTCGGGTTCTCGGCCGCTGGCGGTCGGCTGGTTGAAGCGCCACGGCTCGATGCCCTTCTGCCAGCCGCTGTAGACGAAGGCCAGGTCGGTCACGCCGCGCGCATCGGCATGGCGCGCGGTCACCAGCAAGCCTTCCGAATCCGGGCAGTTCGCGTCCAGCGCCAGCGGCACCCGCGCCACGCCCTGCGCATCGGTGCGGCCGCCCCACACGCGCTGGCCGTCGCAGCCGTTGACGACCACGTCGGCGCCCGCCACCGGCCGGCCGCGGTCGAGCGTCGTCACCCAGACCAGCGCGTTCTCGCGCCCGAGCTTGAAATGCACGCCGAGGTTCGTCACCAGCACGCCGGTGCGCACGTACATCGGCGCCGCCTTGTCGAGCAGCGAGCGGCCGAGCCGCGCCGATTCGATCTCGACCACGTGGTAGCCCGGCTCGCGCAGCGGGATGCCGACCACCTCGAACGGCCGCGGGTCGCCGCCGACCAGCTGCGGCAGGTCGAAGCGCTTCGCGTCGGCCTCGCTGCGCAGCAGCGACAGCTCGCGCGTGCCGACGATGCGCTCGACGCGGCGCCGCACCGGCCGGCCGCGCGCGTCGTTCTCGGTCACGACGGTGGTCCACTCGCGCTCGGGCAGGCCGGCATCGCGCGCGCTCATCTGGGTTTCGTGGAAGCGGTTCAGCCGCGCGTACCAGGCGGCGATGTCGGCATCGGTGAGCACGCGCTTGACGCGCACCTGCCCGCCGGCGGCGGCCGGGCGCAGGTCGCCCTGCACATGGCGCAGCGTGACCGGCAGCACGCCTTCCTCGGCGCCGGTATCGCCCAGGCGCTCGATCACGCCGAAGGGCGCGGCGGCGAACTTGGCGATCGGCGGCGCGTCGCCGGTGGCGACCGGCAGCGGGAACAGGCCGGCGTTGGCGAGCGGCCGGCCGGCGTCGTCCTTCAGGCCCGGCGGCAGCTCGATCGTGAACTTGGCGTTCTCCGGCAGCGTCTTCGGGAAGGCGATCTCGCTGACCTGCGGCGCGCGATCGTCCTTGTCGAACACCGGTTTCAGCGCCTCGCCGGCGGCCGGCTTCAGGCGCACCTGTTCGGCCAGCGCGCGGTCGACCGGCGCGGAGAAGCGCAGCGTCATCGGCCGGATCGGCAGGCAGGGCGCGTTGGCGCGCTCGCGCTCGCACGCGAAGTCGGCGACGAAGGCCTTGCGCACGCGAAAGCCGTAGCGCTGCTCCGCGCGGCCGACGACCGTCGCATCCGCCGCGGCGGCGATGCCCGGGCCGAACACCAGCCGCACCGCGGTGTCGTTGGGCAGCGGGCGGGCGCAGTGCGCGACGAGCATGCGTGCGGCGCGCGCGGGTTCGATCTGGCGTGCCTTCAGCAGCGCCTCACGCGTCGCGCCGCCGACGATGCGCTGCGGCAGCCGCTCGCCGATGCCCTCGACCTCGCAGCCGGCGTGCGCGGCGAGCGTCGATTCGAGCACCGCGCCGTTCCATTCGACCAGGAAGTGCTGGTCTTCCTCGATCTCGGCGCCGTTGTAGGGGTCGATGCGCAGCACCGACGGCCCGCCGGTCGAGAAGGCGAACTCGCTGCGGCCGGCCAGCGCGCCGGCGGCCTCGAGCGCCGGCTTCCAGGAGGGTTGCCGCCGCAGCGTGCAGCGCACGCCGGGCGCGAGCGGCTCGCGGAAGTCGTACAGCCAGACGCGGTCGCTCGCCCAGCGGCCGGAGCCCGCCGGCGCGGGGCCGGTGCATTGCACGCCGAACGGATCGGGCTGGCGCAGATCGCCGAGCGGCACGACGGGCCCATCGAAGCGCACCGTCACCTGGCGCACCTGCGCGACCTCGCCCTGCGGGCTGACGCCCTGCACGCCCACGGCGCCGGCGCTGCCCACCGCCGCGGCGCCCACCAGGGCGATCGCCATCGCCCGCCATCCGAATCTCATGCCGCCACCTCCCCGAGGGAGGGCGGAGCGTAGCTCAAGGAAGCGCCGGGTCGCCCCGGGTTTTTGGACCCCCGCGGAGGGCGGACGACGCAAGGCGTCGGCCTGGGCGCGCTCTCGGCCCCACAGCCGCCGCGGCGCTCTCAGGCCCTCAGCCGCCGCGGCGCTCGTCGGCCATCTGGCGCTTGCGTTCCCGTTCGATGTCGCGCAGCCGCGCGTCGATCACCGAGGCCTCGATGAAGTCGACGGTGCCGCTGCCGCGCGCGAGCCGCTGGCCGGCGCGCAGTCGGTCGCTCGCGCCTTGCAGGTCGCCGAGCGCGAAGCGCGATTCGGCCTCGGCGCGCACCGAGCGCAGCGGCTGGCCGAGGCCGCCCCAGACCTGGCCCAGCGTCAGCCAGGCGGTGGCGTCGATCGGGTGGGTGGCGACCCAGGTCTGCAATTCCTCGGCGCTGCGTTCGAGCGCGCGGCGGTCGTTGCCCTGCAGCACCGCGGCCCGCGCCGCGAGCAGCTCGACCGGCCGCGAGCCCTCGCCGGTGTAGCGGGCGATCAGCGGCGCCACCGCGGCGGCATCGCCGCGATCGAGCATCGACTGCGCCTGCAGCAGCACCACGGCGCGCTCGGCGCGGGCGTCGCTGCGCGGGCTGCCGCGCACCAGCGCGAGCGCGCGCGCGATCGACGCATCGGCGCGCGACCAGTCGCGCAGCATCGTCGACGCGAGGCCGCTCGAATATGCGGCGCCGAGCTTGTCGGAGACGGTGACGGCGTTGGTGTCGCCGTCCATCGCCTGCCAGCGGCGCAGCGAATCGACCCGCGCGTCCATCAGCACCCGTGCGCGCGCCTGCGCCGCGGTGTGCTCGAGCACGCTGACCGGCGGCGGCGCCGGCGTGGTGCCCAGGCGCGCGCGCGCCTCGCCGATGCGCTCGCTGGTCAGCGGGTGGCTGCGCAGGTAGGGGTAGTTGTTGCTGTCGTTCAGGCGCGAAGCCTGTTCGAGCTTCTCGAACATCGCCGCCATGCCGCCCGGCTCGAAGCCGGCGGTGGTGAGCACGCCGAAGCCGACGCGGTCGGCCTCGCGCTCCATGTCGCGCGAGAAATTGAGCTGGCCCTGCGCCATGCCGGCCTGGCTGCCGGCGACGACGGCACTGAGCGCATCCGGGCTGCTCGAACGCGCCGCGGCGATCACGCCGAGGATCATCGCGGCGGTGCCGAGCAGCGTCTGGCGCTTGCTGGTGGCGATGCTGCGCGCGATGTGGCGCTGGGTGACGTGCGACAGCTCGTGCGCGAGCACCGAGGCCAGCTCGTCGCGCGTCGCGGTGATCGCCATCAGCCCCAGGTGCACGCCGACGAAGCCGCCCGGCAGCGCGAACGCGTTGACGCTGCGGTCGCGCACGAGGAAGGGCTCCCACGCGAAGCGCGGGCCGATGTCGCCGTCGATGTTGCCGCGGCGCTGCGCGGCCGCGACCAGCGGGTCGAACAGGCTGCGCAGGTATTCGAGCAGCACCGGGTCGTCGATGTAGTCGGGATCGACGCGGATCTCCCGCATGATCTGGTCGCCCAGCTTGCGTTCGGTGCCGAGGTTGAAATCCTCCGACGCGGTGTCGCCGAGCGCCGGCAGGTTGTTCTGCGCGCGCGCCACCGGTGCGGCCGCGCCGGCGCCGAGCGCAACGGCCATGGCAGCGGCCAGCCAGCGCTGGCGCCAGGGACGGATCGGGTGCGATGGATTCAAGGCGGGAGGGAGATCGGGTGACGGGGCCGGATTGGAGCCCCACGGGTCGCCCGGGTTCAACGCGGGGTCGGCCGGGTGCCCGGCCGCTGGCCGGCGACCGGTCTGACTATGATGCCAGCCCCTTCGTTGCCGAGTTGTTTCCCTTCATGAACGCAGACGCCCGCGACGACGGCCAGCCGGCGCCCTCGCCGCTGACCCATTTCGACGCCGCTGGCCAGGCGCACATGGTCGACGTGTCGGGCAAGGCCGAGACGCACCGCGTCGCGCGCGCGACCGGCACGCTGCGCATGCAGCCCGCCACGCTGGCGCTCATCGCCGAGGGCCGCGCCGCCAAGGGCGACGTGCTCGGCGTCGCGCGGATCGCGGCGATCCAGGGCGCCAAGCGCACCTCGGAGCTGGTGCCGCTGTGCCACCCGCTGCCGATCACGCGGATCGCGGTCGATTTCGAGACCGATGCCGCCGCCAGCCAGGTGCGCTGCACCGCGCAGGTCGAGACGCTGGGGCGCACCGGCGTCGAGATGGAGGCGCTCACCGCGGTGCAGATCGGCCTCTTGACCGTCTACGACATGTGCAAGGCCGCCGACCGCGGCATGGTGATGGACGGCATCCGCGTGCTGGAGAAGCACGGCGGGAAGTCGGGCGACTGGGTGGCGGAGCCGATCGGCGGCTGAGGGGCCATCCCCGCTCCCGCGCCGGATGGCCGCTCACATGGTGCAGACGCTCACCTGAAATCCCGTTCGTCGAACACCCGGGTCGGCGGCGAACACTGGAACGGCAGCGGCGCGTCCGCGGCATGCGGCGTGTCGCAGGGTTCGAAGAACGGCTTCGCGTCGGCGTTGCGGAATTCGCGCAGCCGCATCGCCAGGTGGCGGGCGCGTTCGATATCGCCGGTCTCGGCGTAGGCGCGCGCCCAGGCCATCATCAGGCGGGTGTCGAGCAGGTAGTGGGTGGCGGTTGCGAACGCGGGCATCGCATCCGATGGGCGCTCGGTCGTCGTCACTTCGGCGTAGGCGGCGTGGTGGGCGAAGAACCAGCTGTGGCGGCCGGCCTCGATGCGCTGCGAGAGCGGCGGGGCATCGTCCGGCGCGGCGAAGATGCCGACGACGCGGCTGTAGTCGAGCAGCGACAGCAGCCCGCCCGCGAGCAGGCCGGCCGAGGCGATCGCGAGCCAGGGGCGCGGCAGGCGGCGCGGATCGCCTGAAGCCGCGACCGGCGCGTCGTCCGCCGGTTCGAGCGGATCGCCCGCGGCGCGGCGCCCGCTGACGCCGATGCCGAACGCGAACGCCGCCGGCAGCAGGAAGTAGGCGTACCACAGCGGGTATTCGAACTGGCTGTGCACGGTGATCGTCAGCACCATCATGAAGGCGCAGCGCAGCATCGCCGCGCGCCGGCCTTCGGCCAGCAGGCCGGCGGCGAAAGCGCGCCACAGGCCGGCGCCGAGCAGCAGCAGCAGCAGCGCGGCCAGCGGCAGCCCGAGTTCCACCGCGAACTGCAGCGGCAGGTTGTGCGTGTGGTCGAAGAACGCGACCGGCCGATGCGGAAACGGTGTCAGCGACCAGGCGAAGTTGAATTCGCCGAAACCCACGCCCAGCCACGGGTGCGAGGCGATCAGCGCCAGCGTGTCCGACCAGATCTTGAAGCGCGAGGCCGACACGTCGCCCGCGCCGCTGAAGCGCGCCTCGCCGACGAAGACCTCGTGGCTGTGGTGCGACCACAGCGCGAGTGCGGCCCAGAACAGCGCGTAGGCCACCGGCGTGGCGAGCAGCATCCATTGCGACGCCGGCGACAGCGCCGGCCGCGCCGCCGTGAGCGTGCCGGGCAGCGCGGCGACGCGCCCGTGCCAGCGCGCGGCCAGCCGCGTCAGCAGCGGCAGCCCGGCCTCGAACAGGCCCCAGCCGAACAGCATCACGATGCCGACGGTGCCGGTGCGCGACGAAGTCAGCATCACGCCGAACACCGACAGCGCCATCAGCAGCGCCGCCGTCCCGCGGCGCAGCCGGCGCGCCGACACCAGCCACGGGATCGCCGTGCAGCCCCACAGCATCAGGCTGCTCAGGTGGTTGGGCTGGCGCAGGTTGCCGGCGGCGCGGCCCTCGTGCGCCGTGCCGGAGATCCACTGGCCGTCGGCCCAGTCGGGGAAGAACACCTGCACGACGCCGATCGCGCCGCCGGCCAGGCCGCCGACGAGCAGCGCGATGCAGAACGCGCTGAACGCGTCCTCCCCGCGCCCGCTGCGGCCGACCGCGGCGCCGACGGTGGCGGTGAGCGCGGCCGCCGCGATCATCCCGATCGGCCCCCAGGCCAGCGAGTGCGGCAGTCCGTTGAAGACCTCGCTGTCGATCGCCGCGACGACCAGCAACCCGAGCGCCAGCAGCACCGGCACCAGCCCGCCGCGCCAGACCGCCGCGCCGAGCGACTGGCCCGACGACAGCAGCGCGAGGAACAGGCCCCAGCCGACCAGCGCCGCGCCCTGGTTCAGGAAGGTGGCGGAAGGCGGCAGGTTGAACGCGAACAGCGTCGGCAACGCCACTGCCAGCAGCGCGGCGACGGTCAGCGCGGGCAGGGGACGACCGGGTGCCGGCACGGGCAGCGGCAGGGCATCGGGCATGGCGGGGCCGGAGGGCGGTGCGGGGGGCGCATCTTAGTCGGCGGCATCGGCCGGCGCGGCGCGAGCCGTTGCGCCAACCTGTCGGCGCGGGCCGGTCGGTGCACGCTCGTCGGCGCGGGCCCGCCCGTGCGGGCCTGCCAGCGGCCGCCGGTGGGTGAGCGCCGGTCAGCGAGCGGCAGTCGGTGCGGCGATTTCCGCGCTCAGTGCGAGCGGATCACGCAGGCGTCGACCTGCCGCGCGGCGTCGAAATCGACCCACTCGTCCTGCACGACGACCAGCCGCTCGGCGGGCGCCGGTGTCGCGCGGTCGAGCAGGCTCGGGCCGCGTTCGCCGTTGCGCAGCTGGATGTCGGCCAGGTCGACCAGCGTCTGGAAGAACACGTTGCTGCGCAACCGGTCGTGGCTGCGCGCCTGCAGCGCCTCGAACTGCGGGCGGTGCGATTCGGCGGCCGTCGGGCTGAACCAGATGAAGCCGGGCACCTCGTAGGCATGGCGCGACATGCGCGAGATGCCGGGCGAGACGCAGCCCTTCTCGTACACGTCCTCGCCGTGGTCCGACACATAGGCCACCACCGCGCGCCGGCCGGTCTGCTGGACGGCGTCGATCACGCCCGACAGCACGTGGTCGGTGTAGAGGATGCTGTTGTCGTAGGCGTTGTTGGTCCGCTCGCCCAGATCCCAGCTCGCACCGGGGTTGACCTCGGCGCCGCTGGTCGAGGGCTTGAAGCGGTCGAACTCCGGCGGGTAGCGGAACGCGTAGTTGAAGTGGCTGCCCATCGTGTGCAGCACCACGAACACCTTGCCGGGCGTCTGCAGGGCCGTCTTCAGCGGCGGGATCAGCACGTCGTCGAACGCGCCGCGGGCGGAGTAGCTCGACGGGTTGAAGAAGGTCGTCGTCTGCGCGTCGGCGGCGTAGAACGCGATCGGCGATTCGAAGAAGCCGGACGTGGCCTGGTTCGACAGCCAGAAGGTCTTGTAGCCGACCTCGGCGAAGGCGCGCGCGATCGACGGCTCGACGTTCCGCTGCGCGACCTGGCCGGTGGGCTGCATGAACGGATGGCGCGCCACGATGCTCGGCACCGACGACCGGGTGGCGATCGACAGCGCCACCATGTCGGAGAACGGGATCAGGTTCGGCTGGCTCGACAGCTTCGGCGTGGTCGGGCGCGCGTAGCCGAACAGGCCCCATCGATCGGCGCGCGACGATTCGCCGACCACCATCACCACCACGTCGAGCGGGGCGTCGGTGTGCTGGACCGCATCGAACCGGTATTCGGCCAGCGAACCGCGCAGCTCGGACACCCGCACCGCGCTCTGCCAGAGTTGCCGCGCCGAGAGCGGCAGGTCGAGCGGGTAGATGCGGCGCCACTTGTCGGTCCAGAAGCGCATCGGCTCGAGCCGGAACGGGTCTTTCCGGGCGTCGATGCCGGTCGGCTCCTGGCGCTCGAACTGGGTGTAGAGCAGCAGCGCGAGCGCCGGCATCAGCACCAGGATCCAGACCCGCGAGCGGTGGCTCCAGGCGAGGCCCTGGCGCCGCGCGACGAGCGCTGCGGCCGCCAGCCAGCCGAAGGACAGCAGCAGCGGCAGCAGCGTCTTCAGCCCGTAGACGGAGAGGAAGTTGCGCAGCTCGGCCGCATTGGTGTCCATCGCCATGCCGAGAAAGGTCGGCGTGATCGGCACGTGGAAGCTGGCCCGCACGAACAGCGCCGGCGCCCACCACAGCAGGAACAGCGCCGCGCCGGCCAGCGGCAGCCACAGGCGGCGGAACAGCGCGAACCACAGCAGCCAGAAGCACAGGCCATAGACACCGGCCTCCACGTACTCCAGGTCGCCCAGCTCGGTGTGCGGCTGGATGCGGATGAAGTTGGGCGCGCACAGCGCGGCAAAGCTGACCAGCACCAGCAGCCAGCCCAGCAGGCGCCCGGGGTTGCGAAGCAGGGGATTCATCGTCGTTCGGCTGAAGATCATCGGGCTTGGAGCGGTATGACATCACGCCCGGCGACGTGACAAGGGGCGCAGACCCTGCGGTCTGCGCCCCGTTCGGACGAAAGCTGGAGAAGATTACAGCTTGCAGCTCGTCGGCAGGTACTTGGTGAGGACGGTGGTCGCGTCGGTCGCATCCGAGTTGACGGTCAGGTTCGACGGAACCGTCGCCGTACCGCAGATCCAGGTGATGTTCTTGGCGGCGTCGAGCGTCGGGGTCAGCGTCAGCGTGTTCTGGCCTGCCTTTTGCAAGTCGGCGTTGGCCTTGTTTCCGTACGAGATGATGAGCTGGCCACCCTTGCCGATGGCGATCGAGGCGACATAGCTGCCTTGGTTGTCGGCGGCGGCGGCGGTGCCGGTGGCGGTGCCGTTGATGGCCAGCGCGTTGCTGTCAGGGAAGGAACCCTTCTGCGAGAAGTAGTCGGCGACGGCGGTCTTCAGGCCGGAAGCCAGCGTCGGGCCTTCAGCGACCTGGGCGCGGATCGTGTAGTCCTGGTAAGCCGGCAGCGCGACGGCTGCCAGGATGCCGATGATCGCAACGACGATCATCAGTTCGATGAGGGTGAAACCTTGTTGGACGCGCTTCATGGGGCTAGCTCCGGTGGGTGTGGGGAATGAGGTGTCGGGTGACGTGTCCTCAGGTGCACCCCTTGTGCCAGGTGTTATTTGTCCCATAGACGTGCAGCATTTCCGGTTCTAGACACCCGAATGTCAGATGACGTCACTTCGGGCGATCGGAATGCGTCCGAAGGTGACGGGAATTGTCAGAACGACTCTTGTCGCCCGCGTGGCGATGGCGTGTGCCAGCCGGGCCGTGCGCACCGGGTCTCGCGGCGCGTCGGGCCGATCAAGGGTGTGGCGGGAGTTGCTGGCACGAGGCCAACGCGAGTTCAAGGCGGCCACGGACAGCAAGCAAATGCCGCTGGTGGCCGAGAACCGGCGCGACCGCGCGTTCACGCGGGCGGTGAACTGGACGCGGAGTGAAGCGATCGCTGCCGCAGGCCGCGGGGGCCGGGGCTGGCCCTGGCGGACGGACGCTCCAGCGCCCGCGTCAGAGCGATGGGCGAGGCCCCGGTGGGTCTCGTCCCGACTGAGCGGCACGGCTCGGCCACGGGCTCGGAGAAACGGGCAAGGTCAGAACGACGCG
>JBGAMJ010000089.1:0-22533 GCA_044223035.1 Piscinibacter sp. | reverse complement strand
GCCCCCGTGCCCAACAAGGGCGACGTGTCGTGGATGCTCGTGTCCACGCTGCTGGTCATCATGATGTCCATCCCGGGCCTCGCGCTGTTCTACGGCGGCCTGGTGCGCAGCAAGAACATGCTGTCGGTGCTGATGCAGGTGTTCGTCACCTTCTCGCTGATCTCGGTGCTGTGGTTCCTGTACGGCTACAGCCTCGCGTTCACCGAGGGCAACTCCTTCATCGGCGGCTTCGACAGGCTGTTCATGAAGGGCGTGTTCGACCCTGTGAAGGGCGAGTTCGCGATGGCGGCCACCTTCAGCAAGGGCGTCGTGATCCCCGAGATCGTGTTCGTCGTGTTCCAGGCGACGTTCGCGGCCATCACCTGCGCGCTGATCGTCGGTGCCTTCGCCGAACGTGCGAAGTTCTCCGCGGTGCTGCTGTTCATGGTGCTGTGGTTCACGTTCAGCTACACGCCGATCGCCCACATGGTCTGGTACTGGATGGGTCCGGACGCCTACACCAGCAAGGACGTGGTCGACGCGATGAACGCCAAGGCCGGCCTGATCTGGCAATGGGGCGCGCTGGACTTCGCCGGCGGCACGGTGGTGCACATCAACGCGGCGGTCGCCGGCCTGGTCGGCGCCTACATGACCGGCAAGCGCGTCGGCTACGGCAAGGAGGCGTTCACGCCGCACTCGCTGACGCTGACGATGGTCGGTGCCTCGCTGCTGTGGGTCGGCTGGTTCGGCTTCAACGCGGGTTCCGCGCTGGAAGCCGGCAACAGCGCCGCGCTGGCCTTCCTGAACACCTTCTCCGCCACCGCGGCCGCGGTGCTGGCGTGGTGCGTCGGTGAAGCGCTGCACAAGGGCAAGGCCTCGATGCTGGGTGCCGCCTCGGGTGCGGTGGCCGGCCTGGTGGCGATCACGCCGGCCGCCGGCAACGTCGGCATCATGGGCGCGCTGGTCGTCGGCGGTGCCGCGGGCTTCGTCTGCCTGTGGGGTGTGTCGGGCCTGAAGAAGATCCTCGGCGCGGACGACTCGCTCGACGTGTTCGGCGTGCACGGCGTCGGCGGGATCCTGGGCGCGCTGCTGACCGGCATCTTCAACAACCAGTCGCTCGGCGGCCCCGGCCTGGTGACCGACTGGGTCACGGTGACGGTCGGCTCGAACGGCATCTGGGACCAGTTCCTGATCCAGTTGAAGGGCGTCAGCGTGACGGTCGTGTGGTCCGGCGTGGTCGCGTTCATCTCGTACAAGATCGCCGACCTGGTGATCGGCCTGCGGGTGACCGAAGAGGAAGAGCGCGAAGGCCTGGACATCTCGTCACACGGCGAAACCGCGTACAGCAAGTGATGGTCTGAACGGCCGCCGGCGCACGCCTGCCGGTGCGCCGCCAGGCACCGCGAGGCAGCCCCCTCTTTGCATTGGGCGCTCGTCCAGCGGCGTGCGCGCCCCGCGATGATGCGGACGGCGCCACCACGCAGGGCTGTGCGCGTGGCGTCGGGCGGCGGCTCTTGTGTCTCGCCGCGGCGGACCCAGATCCCTACAATTCTTCTCGGTCTCTCCTCCGGGATTCCCCTCTCCCCACGACCCGCCCGCCGGGCCCAGCCATGGTTCCACACCTCGTCACCGCGCTCACCGGCCCGATCAACGAACTCGAACAGCGCATCCTCGAATCGCTCCCCGCGATCGAGCGCTGGTTCCGGCTCGAGTGGATGGAGCACACGCCGCCGTTCTACACGTCGGTGGACGTGCGCAATGCCGGCTTCAAGCTGGCGCCGGTCGACACCAACCTGTTCCCCGGCGGCTTCAACAACCTGACCACCGAGATGCTGCCGCTGGCTGTGCAGGCAGCGATGGCGGCGATCGAGAAGATCTGCCCGGAGGCGCGCAACCTGCTGCTGATCCCGGAGCGGCACACGCGCAACAGCTTCTACCTGATGAACATCGCGCGGCTGGTGCAGATCTTCCACCAGGCCGGGCTGAACGTGCGCCTGGGCACGCTGGACGAGGCCATCAAGGCACCGACGCAGGTCGACCTGCCCGACGGCAGCTCGCTGACCGTGGAGCCGCTGCTGCGCCAGCGCGGCCGCCTCGGCCTGAAGGACTTCGACCCCTGCACCATCCTGCTCAACAACGACCTGTCCGCGGGCATCCCGAAGGTGCTGGAGAACCTGCACGAGCAGTACCTGCTGCCGCCGCTGCACGCCGGCTGGGCGGTGCGCCGCAAGACCAAGCATTTCCAGGCCTACGAGGAGGTGGCGAAGAAGTTCGCCAAGCTGCTGGGCATGGACCCGTGGCTGATCAACCCGATGTTCACCCGTTGCGGCGAGGTGAACTTCACCGACGGCACCGGCCAGGACTGCCTGATGACGCATGCCGAGGCGCTGCTGGGCAAGGTGCGCCGCAAGTACAAGGAATACGGCATCCAGGAGAAGCCGTTCGTGATCGTGAAGGCCGACGCCGGCACCTACGGCATGGGCATCATGACCGTGCGCGACCCGAAGGAGCTGGCCGACCTGAACCGCCGCACGCGAAACAAGATGAGCGTGATCAAGGACGGCCAGGAGGTCA
The DNA here is from genome assembly GCA_044223035.1 of Piscinibacter sp. GTDB lineage: Bacteria > Pseudomonadota > Gammaproteobacteria > Burkholderiales > Burkholderiaceae_C > JBGAMJ01. The sequence continues at coordinate 19,980 of JBGAMJ010000089.1, read as the reverse complement.
GCGAGGTGATGCTGCAGGAGGGCGTGCCGACCTACGAGCGCGTCAACGACGCGGTGGCCGAGCCGGTGGTCTACATGATTGACCGCTACGTCGTCGGCGGCTTCTACCGCGTGAATGCCGAGCGCGGCGTCGACGAGAACCTGAATTCCCCCGGCGCGAGCTTCGTGCCGCTCGCCTTCGCCGAATCGAACCAGCTGCCCAAGCCGGGCGTCAAGCCGGGTGCGAGCGCGCCGAACCGCTTCTACATGTACGGCGTGATCGCGCGGCTGGCGATGGTGGCGGCCAGCTACGAGCTGGAAGCGACCGACCCCGACGCCGAGGTCTACGACTGACGCACTGACGTGCCGCGGCGACGCGGCGACAAGCCTGTTGCGCCGCAGCAATGCCGAAGACAGGCGCCGGCCGATGGGGCGGTTCGCCGGAGCACAATCGTCGTCCCTCGTCATCGGTGCCGCTGACCTCCGCGGCCGCAACGTGATCCGAACGACCCGACACCGATCCTCGGCCGGCCTGGCCGTCGGCGCCGCGCGCGCCGCGAGCCGCTGCCCCTCCGATCCGGCACCGGCGCGCCGCTGCCTCCGCCATCGCGATGCGGCCCGCCGAGGGGGTGCATGAGGGCGGCGAATGCGGGCAGCGGCTCGCGCCTGTGGCCGTTGACGCTGGGTGCGCTGGGGGTCGTCTACGGCGACATCGGCACCAGCCCGCTGTACGCCTTCAAGGAGGTGTTCGCGCACGGCCACGTGCCGCTGACGCCGGACAACATCTACGGCGTGCTGTCGCTGATGTTCTGGACGTTGACCGTGGTGGTGTCGTTCAAGTACGTCGTGCTGATCCTGCGCGCCGACAACAACGGCGAGGGCGGCCTGATCGCGATGCTGGCGCTGGCCTCGCAGGCGGTCGACCACCGGCCGCGCCTGCGCGAACGCCTGCTGTTCCTCGGCATTTTCGGCACCGCGATCTTCTTCGGCGATGGCGTGATCACGCCGGCGGTGTCGGTGCTCGGCGCGGTCGAGGGCCTGGAGGTGGCGGCGCCGGGGCTGCACCGCTACGTGGTGCCGGTGTCGCTGGTGGTGCTGACGGCGCTGTTCATCGTGCAGCGCCACGGCACCGGCGGCATCGGCAAGTTCTTCGGGCCGATCACCGCGGTGTGGTTCGTCGTGATCGCGGTGCTCGGCGGCGTGCACATCGCCGCGAACCCGCAGGTGCTGTACGCGCTCAGCCCGCACCATGCGCTGCGCTTCCTCGGCACGCAGCCGCACGTGGCCTTCGTGGCGATGGGTTTCGTCGTGCTGTGCGTCACCGGCGCCGAGGCGCTGTACGCCGACATGGGGCACTTCGGCAAGCGGCCGATCCGCGTCGCCTGGTTCGGGCTGGTGATGCCGTCGCTGGTCCTGAACTACTTCGGCCAGGGCGCGATGCTGCTCGAATCGCCCGAGAAGGCCGGCAACCCGTTCTACGAGATGGCGCCGGAGTGGGCGCTGTACCCGCTGATCGGCCTGGCGACCTGCGCCGCGGTGATCGCGTCGCAGGCCTTGATCTCGGCGGCGTTCTCGGTCACCAAGCAGGCGATCCAGCTCGGCTACATGCCGCGGCTGCGCATCACGCATACCTCGGTCAAGGAGACCGGGCAGATCTACGTGCCGTTCATCAACTGGGGCCTGTACGTGTGCATCGTCGGCGCGGTGCTGGCCTTCGGTTCCAGCAGCAAGCTGGCGGCGGCCTACGGCATCACCGTGACGATCGACATGACGATCACCACCGTGATGACGTTCTTCGTGATCCGCTACGGCTGGAAGTACCCGTGGGCGCTGTGCTTCGCGGCCACCGGCTTCTTTTTCCTCGTCGACCTCGTCTACTTCTCGGCCAACATCGTCAAGGTGTTCGACGGCGGCTGGTTCCCGCTCGTGATCGGCGGCGTCGTCTTCACGCTGATGACCACCTGGAAGAAGGGCCGCCTGCTGGTGGCCGAACGCCTGCGCGACGATGCGATCGACCTGAAGGAGTTCCTCGAGTCGGTGTTCCTCAGCCCGCCCACGCGCGTGCCCGGCACCGCGGTGTTCCTGGTCAGCGAGCAGGGGCTGACGCCGAACGCGCTGCTGCACAACCTGAAGCACAACAAGGTGCTGCACGAGACCAACCTGTTCGTCACCGTCAAGCAGCACCCGGTGCCATGGATCGGCTTCGGCAAGCGCTGCGAGATCGAGGCGCTGGGCCACGACTGCTGGCAGGTCTCGCTGCACTTCGGCTTCAAGAACGATCCCGACGTGCCGGAGGCGCTGGAGCTGGTCAAGACGCGCGGCTGCCAGCTCGACGACATGGAGACCTCGTACTTCCTGTCGCGCGACATCGTGATCCCGACGCTCGGCGGCGGCATGGCCGACTGGCGCGAGAAGCTGTTCGCGAGCATGCACCGCAACGCCACCGCCGCCGCCGACTTCCTGCGGCTGCCGGCCAACCGGGTGGTGGAGCTGGGCGCCAAGGTCGAGATCTGAGCGCCCGCGGGCCGGCGGGCGCATGCCCTGCCGGCCGGCGCGGCGCGGGGCCGCGGCTATCCTCGCGCCCCATGCGCCGACACCTGAGCGACCTGCCTCGCGATTTCTCCGTCTCCGCCGCCACCGCCGGCTTCGTCGCGGTGCTGGTCGGCTTCACCAGTTCCGTCGCGGTGGTGTTCCAGGCGGCCACCTCGCTGGGCGCCGCGCCGGCCGAGGTGAGCTCGTGGGTCTGGGCGCTCGGGCTCGGCATGGGGCTGTGCACGCTGCTGCCCTCGCTGTGGCTGAAGAAGCCGGTGATGGTGGCCTGGTCGACGCCCGGCGCCGCCGTGCTGGCGACGGCCGGCGCCAGCGGCGGCTTCGGGTTGCCCGAGGCCACCGGCGCGTTCATCGTCTGCGCCGCGCTGATCGCGCTGTTCGGCGCCACCGGCTGGTTCGAGCGGCTGATGGACCGCATCCCGATGCCGATCGCCAACGCGCTGCTGGCCGGCGTGCTGGCGCGCTTCGGGCTCGACGCCTTCCTCGCGCTGCGCTCGGCCTTCGGGCTGGTCGCAGCGATGCTCGTCGCCTACCTGCTGGGCCGGCGCTGGTGGCCGCGCTACGCGGTGCCCGGCGTGCTGCTGGTCGGCACCGCCTGGGCCGCTGCCGCCGGGCGGCTCGACCTGCACGGCATCGACTGGGGCCTGACCGAGCCGGTGTTCACGCGGCCGGTGTTCACGCTGTCGGCCACGATCAGCCTGGCGCTGCCGCTGTTCGTCGTGACGATGGCGTCGCAGAACCTGCCCGGCGTGGCGGCCATCCGCGCCTCGGGCTACGAGATGCCGGTGTCGCGGCTGATCACGCTGACCGGCGTCGCGGCGCTGCTGCTGGCGCCGTTCGGCGCCTTCGCGCTGTGCCTGTCGGCGATCACCGCCGCGCTGTGCATGGGCCGCGAGGCGCACGAAGACCCGGCGCGGCGCTACGTGGCCTCGGTGTCCTGCGGGCTGATCTACTGCGTGGTCGGGCTGTTCGGCTCGGCGGTGGCGGGCGTGCTGACCGCGTTTCCGCGCGAGCTGGTGGTGGCGATCGCCGGGCTGGCGCTGCTCGGCAGCATCGGCGGCGGGCTGGCCTCGGCGCTCGGCGCGCCCACCCACCGCGAGGCGGCGCTGATCACCTTTCTCGTCACGCTCAGCGGCGTCGGGCTGTGGGGCATCGGCTCGGCGTTCTGGGGCGTGGTGGCCGGCGCGCTGGCGCTGTTTGTGCAACAGTGGCGGCCCCGCGGCGAGCCCGTGCCGTCCGAAGCCCGAAAGATCCGACCATGAAGCTGTTGTTCGTCGCCGACCCGCTGGAGGGTTTCAAGACCTACAAGGACAGCACCTTCGCGATGATGCGCGAGGCCGCCGCGCGCGGCCACGAGCTGCTGGCCTGCGGCCCGGCCGACCTGGCGTGGCGGCGCGGCGGCCGCGTGGAGGCGCGCACGCGCGAGATCACGCTCACCGGCGACGCCGACGACTGGTTCTCGATGCACGCCACGCCCACCGTCGCGCTGGCCGACCTGGGCGCGGTGCTGATGCGCAAGGACCCGCCGTTCGACAGCGAGTACTTCTACGCCACGCACCTGCTGCAGCAGGCCGAGCGCGAGGGCGCACGCGTGTTCAACCGGCCGGCGGCGCTGCGCGACCATCCCGAGAAGCTGGCGATCCTCGAATTCCCGCAGTTCATCAGCGAGACGCTGGTCACGCGCGACGCGGCCGAGGTGCGCCGCTTCCACGACGAGCATCGCGACATCATCCTGAAGCCGCTCGACGGCATGGGCGGCATGGGGATCTTCCGCGTCGGGCCCGACGGCCTGAACCTCGGCAGCATCACCGAGACGCTGAACCGCGGCGGCGAGCAGACGCTGATGGTGCAGCGCTACCTGCCCGAGATCGTGCAGGGCGACAAGCGCGTGCTGGTGATCGGCGGCCGGCCGGTGCCGTATTCGCTGGCGCGCATCCCGCAGGGCAGCGAGATCCGCGGCAACCTGGCGGCCGGCGGCAAGGGAGTCGCGCAGCCGCTGACGCCGCGCGACCACGCGATCGCCGAGTCGCTCGGCCCGATCCTGGCCGCGCGCGGGCTGCTGCTGGTCGGGCTCGACGTGATCGGCGACTGCCTGACGGAGATCAACGTCACCAGCCCGACCTGCTTCCAGGAGATCACGCAGCAGACCGGCTTCGACGTCGCGAAGATGTTCATCGACGCGCTGGAGGCGGCGCTCGACACCTCGGCCCCGATCGTCCCCGATCCGACCACCATCCCGGTGCCCGGCGCCGAGGAAAGCTGAACCGTGGCCGTCCTCTCGCTCTCCAACGCCCACCTGGCCTATGGCCACGTGGCGCTGCTCGATGGTGCTGCGTTCTCGCTCGAGAGCGGCGAGCGCCTGGGCCTGATCGGGCGCAACGGCGCCGGCAAGTCCTCGCTGCTGAAGGTGCTGGCCGGGCTCGAGAAGCTCGACGACGGCCTGCTGCAGATGACGCAGGGCCTGCGCATCTGCTACGTGCCGCAGGAGCCGCTGTTCGAGCCCGGGCACAGCGTGTTCGACGCGGTCAGCCTCGGCGTGGCCGAGGCGCGCGACCTGCGCCGCGCCTACGAGGAGCACGCCGAGGGCGTCGACCTGGACGCGCTGCAGACGCGCATCGAGGCACTCGGCGCCTGGACCTGGGAGCAGCGCGTGGACACCACGCTGGCGCAGCTCCACCTGGACGGCGCGCGCGAGATCGGCGCGCTGTCGGGCGGCATGAAGAAGCGCGTGGCGCTGGCGCAGGCGCTGGTCGCGCTGCCCGACGTGCTGCTGCTCGACGAGCCCACCAACCACCTCGACCTCGACTCGATCGCCTGGCTGGAGGAACTGCTGCGCGGCTTCGCCGGCAGCGTGATGCTGATCACCCACGACCGCGCCTTCCTCGACGGCGTGGCGACGCGCATCGTCGAGCTCGACCGCGGCGTGCTGCGCAGCTTCCCCGGCAACTTCAGCGCCTACGAGCGGTTGAAGGAGGACCAGCTCGCTGCCGAGGCGCTGGCCAGCGCGCGCGCCGACAAGCTGCTGGCGCAGGAGGAGGTGTGGATCCGCAAGGGCGTGGAGGCGCGGCGCACGCGCAGCGTGGCGCGCATCGAGCGGCTGCAGGTGCTGCGCGCGCAGCGCCAGGCGCGGCGCGAGTCGCTCGGCCAGGTGCGGCTGGAGGTGGACGCCGGCGCGCCGAGCGGCAAGATCGTCGCCGAACTGCGCGACGTGTCGATGCGCTTCTCGCTGCCCGGCGGCGGCGAGAAGGTCGTCGTCGACCATTTCAGCGCCACGATCCTGCGCGGCGACAAGGTCGGCCTGATCGGCCCGAACGGCGCCGGCAAGACGACATTGCTGAAGATGATCCTCGGCGAGCTGACGCCGAGCGCCGGCAGCGTGCGCCAGGGCACGCGGCTGGACGTCGCCTACTTCGACCAGATGCGCAGCACGCTCGACCTGGAAGCGACGCTCGCCGACACGATCAGCCCCGGCAGCGAGTGGATCGAGTTCAACGGCGCGCGCAAGCACGTCATGAGCTACCTGAACGATTTCCTGTTCTCGCCCGAGCGCGCCAACTCGCCGGTGCGCACGCTCAGCGGCGGCGAGCGCAACCGCGTGCTGCTGGCGCGCCTCTTCGCGCTGCCGGCCAACGTGCTGGTGCTCGACGAGCCGACCAACGACCTCGACATCGACACCCTCGAGCTGCTGGAAGAACTGCTGCAGTCCTACGCCGGCACGGTGTTCCTGGTCAGCCACGACCGGCGCTTCCTCGACAACGTGGTCACCAGCACGATCGCCTGGTCGGGCGACGAGCCCGGCGCCTCGCCCGGCCTGTGGCGCGAATACGAAGGCGGCTACGAGGACTGGAAGCTGCAGCGCGCCCGCGCCGCCGCGCTGCGCGAGGCCGCGGCGGCGCCGGCGGCACCGGTGGAGAAGCCGCGCGCCGCCGCGCCCGCCGCCGCGCCGGCCCGGGCGAAGAAGCTCAGCTACAAGGAGCAGCGCGAGCTGGACGAACTGCCGGCGCGCATCGACGCACTGGAGGCCGAGCAGCGCGATCTGGCGGACCTGCTGTCCAAGCCGGATCTCTACGTCAGCGACCCCAAGCGCGCGGTCGAGGCGCAGGCGCGGCACGCGCGCATCGACGACGAGCTGACCGAGGCGCTGGAGCGGTGGGAGACGCTGGCGTCGCGTTGAGAGTGCGGGTGGCAGAGAGTCGGAGGTCGGCGCCGCGGATGGCGCACCGCCTGGCTGCCGTCAGTGCCGCCCGAACCAGCCGTCGCCCGCGGCGCTCGGGTGCGAGCGGCTGACCATCAGGCCGGCCTGCAGGTACAGCGCGTTCAGCAGCCGCACCGCGCGTTCGCGGTCCAGGCCCGGCCAGTTCGCGATCTCGCGCATCTTGGCGCCTTCCCGGCGCAGCCGGTGGATCGCCGCCAGCAGCGCGCCGTTGACCTGCAAGGGCCCGAGCTCGAGCGCCGGCGAGACGCGGTAGACCGCCGGCCCGGTGATCTCCGGCAGGAGTTCGCTGCGGCCGCCGCGCATCGCCAGCTCCCACAGCAGCGGCGCGAGCGGGTAGTGCATGCGCTCGTCGCCCACCAGCGCCGCGTTTTCGTCGCCGGGCGGGCGCAGCAGCGCGGGCTCGACGTGCATCACACGCAGGTCGGTCAGGCGCGCGCCGAGCAGTTCGTCGAGGCTCAGCGGGCAGTGGACCAGGCGTTCTTTCGGGAACACCGTCAGCGGCACCACGTGGTCCTTGAACTGCAGGTGGATCGTCACCCGCTTCGCATGGCGCACGCAGGCGGCCAGCACCTCGAGCGCTTCCGACTCGCCGCCATCCATCTCGAAGCGATACAGATCGGCGCGCAGCGAGGGCCCGAGCGACGAGATGCGCGAACTGACACCGTTGCGCTGGGCGTCGTCCTCCAGTTCGCGCAGATACGCCTGATAGTCGCTCGCGCGCATCAGTTCCGGTTCACCGAAGGGAATGGTCGATTCGAACATGGGGTGGCGGCGGGCCCGCCCTGGGGTGTGTCTCCTGTGTGAGTAACTGTAATCTGTGTCGCCGGCCTTGCAAACGGCTGGACTTTTGTAAACGACCGTCGCGCCCGCGGCACCGTTGTCGCCGTCAGAGCGTGCGCCGGATGCGCTCCATCGCGGTCCAGAAGCGCCCGTCCTGCGTGCTCGCGAAGTTGATCCGCATGAGCTGCGTCGGCCGCGGCGTGGCGTGGAACAGCGAGCCCGGCGCGAGCAGCCAGCCTTCGTCCAGCATGGCGCGCGCCAGCCGTTCGGTGTCCACGCCGACATCCACCCAGCCGAACAGCCCGCGCGGCGGCGCTGCGAAGCGCGCGCCATGCGCCTCGGCCAGCTTCACGGTGCGGGCGCGGGCGGCATCGAGGCGCACGCCGATGCGCTCGGCATGCCGCCGCAACAGCCCGTGTTCGAGGCAGTGGGCAAGCGCCTGCTCGGTCAGCGACGGCGTGGTCAGCGTGGTCAGCAGCTTGGTGTCGATCAGCCGGTCGACCAGCGAGGCCGGCGCGGCGATGAAGCCCACGCGAAAGCTCGGCGCCAGGATCTTCGAGAAGCCGGAGACGTAGATCGTGCGTTCCAGCCCGTCGAGCGCGGCCATGCGCGGCAGGTGGGCCGGCGCGAGGTGCGAGTAGCTGTCGTCCTCGAGGATGCGGAAGTCGTGCGTCTGCGCCAGCCGCAGCAGCCGGTGCGCCACGCCGAGCGAGAGCGATGCGCCGGTCGGGTTGTGCAGCACCGACACCGTCACGTACAGCCGCGGCCGCTTGCCCGGCGCCTGCGCCTCGATCAGCCGCTCCATCGCCGCCAGGTCCGGGCCGTCGTCCTGCCGCGGCACCGGCAGCACGCGCATGCCGAGCGCGGCCAGCCGCGCGTACTCGACCGACCAGCCGGGCTCGTCGACCAGCACGCTGTCGCCGGCGCGCAGCAGCGTGCGGGTGACGACGTCCAGCGCGTGGGTGGCGCCGATCGTCGTGACGATGCGCTCGGCCGGCACCATCACGCCGTGGTCGGCGAGCCGGGTCGACAACGCGCTGCGCAGGCGCAGGTCGCCGGCGGGTTCGCCGTACTGCAGCACATGGGCGCCGAGCAGCGGGCCGGCGCTGACGCGGCGCAGCGCGGTGGCGAGCATCGGCAGGTCCAGCCATTCGACCGGCAGCGTGCCCAGGCCAGGCATCGGCAACGCGCCGGGCGGCTGGAACATGCCGCGCATCAGGCTGGTCGCGCTGATCGGCAGCGGGGCCCGCACGGAGGACTTCTCGGCCGCGCCGCGCGGCGGCTCGGCGGCGCGCGAGCGCACGTAGAAGCCGCGTTGCCGGCGCGCCTCGACCAGGCCCTGGGCCAGCAGCTGGTCGTAGGCCGCGACGACGGTCGACACGCTGACGCCGTGCCGCCGCGCACCCTCGCGCACCGAGGGCAGACGCGCGCCGGGCGGCAGCAGGTGCTGGCGGATGCGCTCGGCGTAGCGGGCGGCGAGCTGGTCGGTCAGCGTGGTGTCGGCACCGCGCGTCAGCGACGGCGCGCCTTCGACGGCGGGTGGCGTCATGGTCGGCGGTGGCGGGTGGCTGGATGTCGGAGGCGGATGGCGGGCGTGCCGGTCCGCCGGGCCGTGTACCGAACCGACGACCAGCACAGAGCGCGCGTTGTGCCGATGTAGTGTACTGCTCGTGTATTGGTTCGTCGCCTAGACTGCCCACTCGCCGCCGACCTGGACTTCCCGATGCCGACCCGCCCGCCTTCGCTCTCCGCCGTCACCGCGGCCACCGGTGCGGGGCCTGCCGGCGGGTCGGAAACCCGCGGCCTGTGGCTCGGCCTCGTCGGCGTCGCGATCTTCGCGATGACGCTGCCGATGACGCGCCTGGCCGTCGGCCCGGCCGACGCGCCGCAGCTCCCGCCGCTGTTCGTCACCGCCGGCCGCGCCGCGCTGGCCGGGCTGCTGAGCCTGGCCTACCTGTGGCTGACGCGCGCTCCGCGGCTGGCCCGCGCCGATTGGGGTGCGCTCGCGGTGTCGGCGGCCGGCACAGTGGTCGGCTGGCCGTGGTTCGTCTCGCTCGCGCTGCGCGAGGTCGATGCGATGCACGCCGCCGTCATCACCGGCGTGCTGCCGCTGGCCACCGCGGTGGCGGCGGCGGTCGCCTTCCGGCAGCGGCCGTCGGCCGGCTTCTGGACCTGCGCCGTGATCGGCTGCGCGATGGTGCTCGCCTACGCCTGGCTGCAGGGCGCGGGCCGGCTGGTCGCGGCCGACGGGCTGCTGCTGCTGGCGGTCGCCAGCGCGGCCGTCGGCTACGTGGCCGGCGCGCGGCTGTCGGCGCGCATGCCGGCGCAGCAGGTGATCTGCTGGGTGCTGGTCGCGAGCCTGCCGATCACGCTGCCGGTGATGGCCGCGAGCTGGCCGGTGCAGCCGGTGCGCGCGTCGGCCTGGGTCGGCTTCGGCTACGTCACGCTGTTCTCGATGTGGCTCGGCTTCTTCGCGTGGTACCGCGCCCTGGCGCTCGGCGGCACGGTGCGCGTCAGCCAGGTGCAACTGGTGCAGCCCTTCCTCTCGCTGCTGTTCGCGGTGCCGGTGCTGGGCGAGACGCTCGATGCGCACACCGTGCTGTTCTCGCTCGCGGTGATCGCGGTGGTGTTCGCCGGCAAGAAGATGCCGGCCGACACCGGCCGCGTCGCCACCGCCACCGCCACCCGCCACCCTCCCGTCCCGACCGCAGGAAACCCGCGATGACCCTGGCCCCGCAAGACCCCTTCCACCTGGCGCGGCGCGCCGGCCGCATGAACCCGTCGGTGATCCGCGAGATCCTGAAGCTGACCGAACGCCCCGGCATCGTCTCGCTGGCCGGCGGGCTGCCGTCGCCGGACAGCTTTCCGGTCGAGGCGATGCGCGCTGCCACCGAACGCGTGCTGCGCGACCAGCCGCGCGAGGCGCTGCAGTACGCGGCCAGCGAGGGCTTCGCGCCGCTGCGCGAGTGGGTGGCTGGCGAGCTGTCGGCGCAGGGCCTGGTGGTCGATGCGTCACAGGTGCTGATCACCACCGGCTCGCAGCAGGGGCTGGACCTGGTCGGCAAGGTGCTGATCGACGCCGGCAGCCGCGTCGCGGTCGAATCGCCCACCTACCTGGGCGCGCTGCAGGCCTTCGTGCCCTATGAGCCGGAGTTCGTCAGCGTGCCCTGCGACGACGACGGCCCGCTGCCCGACGGGCTGGGCGTGGCGCGTGGTGCGCGCTTCCTCTATGCGCTGCCGAACTTCCAGAACCCGAGCGGCCGCTGCATGGGCGCGGCCCGACGAGCGGCGCTGGTGGCGGCGGCACAGGCCGCCGGCCTGCCGCTGGTGGAAGACAACCCCTATGGCGACCTGTGGTTCGATGCGCCGCCCCCCGCGCCGCTGGCCTCGCTGTGGCCCGAAGGCAGCGTCTACCTCGGCTCGTTCTCGAAGGTGCTGGCGCCGGGGCTGCGGCTGGGCTATGTGGTCGCGCCGAAGGCGCTGTACCCGAAGCTGCTGCAGGCCAAGCAGGCGGCCGACCTGCACACGCCGGGCTTCAACCAGCGCGTGGTGTACGAGGTGATCCGCGACGGCTTCCTGAGCGACCACGTGCCGACGATCCGCCGCCGCTACCGCGCCCAGCGCGACGCGATGCGTGCCGCGCTCGAACGCCACCTGCCGCCGGGCTGCCGCTGGATCGAGCCGCGCGGCGGCATGTTCTTCTGGGTCGAGTTGCCCGAAGGCGTGGATGCCGCGCGCCTGCTGCCGCATGCGGTCGAGCGCGGCGTCGCCTTCGTGCCGGGCGCCGCCTTCTATGCCGACCACCCGCGTGCCAACACCCTGCGGCTGAGCTTCGTGACGATGGCTCCGGCGCAGATCGAGCAGGGCTTGGCCGCACTGGCCGACGCGCTGCAGGCGATGCAGGAGGTGGCTGCATGAGCGAAGCGCACACCCCGGAGCGCGCAGAGCGGAGGGTCGTCCAGTGACCAACTTCCGGTTCACCCAGCTCGACGTCTTCACCGGCGTCGCGCTGCGCGGCAACCCGCTCGCCGTCGTCCACGCGGCCGACGCACTGTCCGACGAGCGCATGGCCGACTTCGCGCGCTGGACCAACCTCAGCGAAACCACCTTCCTGCTGCGCCCGACGCAGCCCGGCGCCGATTACCGGGTGCGCATCTTCACGCCCGGCGGCGAACTGCCCTTCGCCGGCCATCCGACGCTCGGAAGCTGCCACGCCTGGCTGGCGGCCGGCGGCGTGCCGGCCGGCGACGTGGTGGTGCAGGAATGCGGCGTCGGCCTGGTGCGGGTGCGCCGCGACGGTGAGCGCCTGGCCTTCGCTGCGCCGCCGCTGCGCCGCAGCGGGCCGGCGGATGCGGACACGCGCGCGCACATCGCGCGGGCTTTGCGCATCGATCCCGGGGCGATCCGCGCCGCGCAATGGGTCGACAACGGCCCGGGCTGGGTCGTCGCGATGCTCGGTTCGCGCGACGAACTGCTGGCGCTGCAGCCCGACTTCGCCGCGATGCTGCCGCTGAAGCTCGGTGTCGTCGCGCCCTGGCCGGGCGGCGATGCGATGTTCGAGGTGCGCGCCTTCGTGCCCACCCTCGGCGTGCCGGAAGACCCGGTCACCGGCAGCCTGAACGCCGGCCTCGCGCAATGGCTGATCGGCGCCGGCCTGGCGCCGGATCGCTACGTCGCGAGCCAGGGCACGGCGCTGGGCCGCGCTGGCCGGGTGCACGTCGAGCGGGTCGGCGACGACGTCTGGATCGGCGGCGAATCGGTGGTCTGCATCGCCGGCGAGCTGCGGCTGTGAGGGCGGCCGACACGCGGGAAGCCGAGCAGGACTTCGACGCCCGCTTCGCGCCCGACGACTGGCAGCACGCGCTGCGCGTGCTGCGCGCGGTGATGCCGCCGACGCCGCAGCAGCGCTGGCCGCTGCTCGACCGGCGGCTCGGCCTGGCCGCGTGGGTCAAGCACGAGAACCACACCCCCGTCGGCGCATTCAAGCTGCGCGGCGGTCTGACCTACTTCGACGCGCTGCGCCGGCGCGAGCCCGGTTGCCGCGGGGTGGTGAGCGCGACGCGTGGCAACCACGGGCAGTCGGTCGGCTTCGCCGCGCAGCGCGCCGGCCTGGCGGCGACGATCGTCGTGCCGCACGGCAACTCGACCGAGAAGAACGCGGCGATGCGCGCGTTCGGCGTCGAGCTGATCGAGCATGGCGACGATTTCCAGGCGGCGCGCGAACACGCGATCGTGCTGGCGGAGACGCACGGGCTGCACATGGTGCCGTCGTTCCACCGCGACCTGGTGCTGGGCGTCGCCACCGGGTGGCTGGAGTTCTTCGAGGCGGTGCAGCCCGACGTGGTGTTCGTGCCGATCGGCCAGGGCTCGGGCATCGCCGCCTGTGCCGCGGCACGCGCGCGGACCGGCGCGCGCAGCCGCATCGTCGGCGTGGTGTCGGCGCACGCGACCGCGTACCTGGATTCGTGGCGGGCCGGCCACGCCGTCGACGCGCCGGTCGCCACCGTGCTGGCCGACGGGCTCGCCTGCCGCCGCCCGGACGACGCCGCGCTGGCGATCATCCGGCGCGAGGTCGACGAGATCGTCGCCGTCACCGATGCCGAGGTGGCCGCGGCGATGCGCGCGCTGTTCGCCGACACGCACAACGTGGCCGAAGGCGCCGGCGCCGCTGCGCTGGCCGCCGCGACGCAACAGCGCGAGCGCCTGGCCGGCCGATCGATCGGGCTGAGCCTGAGCGGCGGCAACGTCGACAGCGCGGTGTTCGCGCGGGTGCTGGCCGGCGCCGACCGCTGACGCTGGGGTGTCGCCCGCGACGCAACGACGCGCCGGGCCGATCACCGGCGGACGCCGGCGCCCGGCAGCGCTGTCTCCGCGCGATCAATCCCTGCGGTAGGTGTCGTGGCAGGCCTTGCACGCCTGGCCGACGGCGCCGACGGCGGCCTTGATCTGGTCCAGGTTGCCGGCCTTGGCGGCGACATTCAGCTTCGCCATCTCGTCCTGCATCCGGGACGCGGCGGCGCGGAACTTGTCCCCCTCGGTCCAGATTTCGGGCTTGGCATGGGTGTCGCCGCCCTTGTCGGTGCCCTCGATGAAGCCGGCGTAGGGCAGCTTCGACAGGATCGTCGCGGTTTCCGCGTTGTCGGCGGCCAGCTTGGCGTCGAACGGTGCCTTGCCGGACGCCATGGCCGCCACGCGGCCGAAGTGCGCCGCCATCATCGTCATGCCGGCCTTGCGGTACTTGATCGCGTCCTCCGGCTTGGCGAACTGCGCGGCCGCCGGCAGCGTGGTGGCGAGGCCGGCGGCGAGCAGCGCGGCGAGCTTCCAGATCTTCATGCGGGTCTCCGGGATGGTGGGACGGAACGGCCGGAGCCGACGGCCCGGGTTCTCGCGCTCGTGTACGCGGCGGCGAGCGGGATCATTCCCGCCGGTTGCCGCGGGACCCCGCCGAACGCGCGCGGCTGGCGGAACAGCCCGTTACCGCCGCAGGGTGGCGATCGCGGGCATTCGGCGGCATCGCGGTTATCGTTGCATTTTTCGCTGCGGGTCAAGGAGTTGCGCGATGGATGGGGCGCTGCGCCCGGTACGGGTCTGGGACCTGCCGACACGGGGCTTCCACTGGTCGCTCGCGGCCTGCGTGATCGGCTCGGTGGTCACGGCCAAGGTCGGCGGCAATGCGATGGCCTGGCACTTCCGCCTCGGCTATGTCGTGTTCACGCTGCTCGCCTTCCGGCTGCTGTGGGGCGCGGTCGGCGGGCGCTGGTCGCGCTTCGCGAGCTTCGCGTACCCGCCGTCGGCGCTCGGCCGCTACCTGCGAGGGCAAAGCCGGCCCGGTGACTGGCACGATGTCGGCCACAGCCCGCTGGGGGCGCTGTCGGTGTGGGGCCTGCTGACGCTGCTGTCGCTGCAGGTCGGCACCGGGCTGTTCGCCGACGACGAGATCGCCAACACCGGGCCGCTGATCCAGTTCGTGTCCGGGTCGACCAGCCTGCTGCTGACGCGCTGGCACAAGTCGGCGGGGCAGTGGGGGATCGTCACGCTGGTGCTGCTGCACGTCGGGGCGATCGCCTGGTATCGCGTGGCGCGCGGCCGCGACCTGGTCGGGCCGATGCTCATGGGTGACAAGCCGCTGCCGCCGGACGTGCCGCCGTCGGACGACAGCGGGCGCCGGCGTCTGCTCGCGCTGGTGCTGGTCGCGCTGTGCGCCGCCGGCGTCGCGTGGCTGGTGCAACTGGGAGACTGAGATGAGGCCCCCGCGTTCGCGTTGCTCGCTGCCCCCCGAGGGGGCCCTCAGCACCTTCGGAACGGCCGGGCGGTACTGAGATGAAGCCCCCACGCTCGCTTTGCTCGCTGCCCCCCGAGGGGGCGCTCAGCACCTTCGGAACGGCCGGGCGGTACTGAGATGTCTCGCCACGGCCGCAGCATGCACCGCGCCTCGAACCTTGGCCCCCTGGACCCGCTCGAGGATGCCCGCGCCGGCCCCGACTCGCGCACCGACGCGCCGCGGCTCGAACTGATCCGCCCCGACACCCCCGCCTGGCTCGAGGAAACCCGCGCGATCTTTCGCCAGTACGCACAGAGCCTGGGCATCGACCTGTGCTTCCAGGGTTTCGAGGAGGAGCTGGCGACCCTGCCCGGCGCCTACGCGCCGCCCGGCGGGTACCTGCTGCTGGCGCTGGTCGACGGGGAACTCGCCGGCTGTGGCGCGCTGCGCCCGCTGGCCGACACCGACTATGCCAACGCCTGCGAGATGAAGCGCCTGTACGTGCGGCCGGCGTTCCGCCGCTTCGGCCTCGGCCGGCTGATCGCGCAGGCGCTGAAGGACGAGGCGCAGCGCGCCGGCTATTCGGCGATCCTGCTCGACACGCTGGACGACATGGAAGCCGCCCGCGGCCTATACGAATCGCTCGGCTTCGTCGAGATCCCGCCGTACTACTACAACCCGATTCCCGGCGCGCACTACCTGATGGCGACACTCTGACGGCCGGTGGCGCGAGCGCGTAGCATCGCCAGTCCCCGAACCCGAGCGCACGCCCATGGCCGACATCCCCGCGACCAGCCCCGAGGTCGACCGTTTCGAGTTGCACGCCGGTGCGCTGCGCCTGGTGCTGAGGCCGGACATCGGCGGCAGCATCGCCGGCCTGTGGCACCGCGACACGCCGGTGCTGCGCTCGGCCGATCCGGCGACGCTGGCCGACGCGCGCGACGGCGCCTGCTTCCCGCTGGTGCCGTACTCGAACCGGCTCGGCTACCGGCGCTTCCGCTGGCGCGGCAAGGAATACACCACGCAGCCGAACTGGGACGACGGCCCGCATTCGCTGCACGGCGTCGGCTGGACGCGCCCGTGGACGATGGTCTCGCACAGCGCGGTCGACGTGGTGCTGCGGCTGCGGCACACGCCCGACGCGCACTGGCCGTTCGCGTTCGAGGCCAGCCAGTTCTTCACGCTGACGCCGACGACGCTCGGCATGCAGCTCGTCATCACCAACACCCACGACGAACCGCAGCCGGTCGGCCTGGGCTGGCACCCGTACTTCCCGCGGCGCGGCCGCAGCCGTCTGCACATCGACCTGTCCGAGCGCTGGGAGAACGACGCCACGCAGCTGCCCACGCGCCACATCGCGCAGCCGGGCATCGACGGCGACGTCGCCTACCTCGGCTTCGACCACGGCTTCGACGGCTGGAGCGGCCCGGCGCGCATCCGCGACGAGAAGTTCTCGCTGCAACTGCGCTCCTCGCTGTCGCGGCTCGTGGTCTACACACCGCGCGACCGGGACCACTTCTGCGTCGAGCCGGTCAGCCACGTCAACAACGCGATCCACATGGCGGACCCGGCCGCCCATGGCCTGCGCACGCTGGCACCGGGCGAAAGCTTCGAGGCGTCGATGTCCCTGGACGTGGAGGTGGTGTGATGGTCGAGGTCGATCCCGGCATCGAAGTGGCGGTGGCCGAACCGAGCCTGCTCGGTGAATCCCCGATGTGGCACCCGCGCGAGCAGGCGCTGTACTGGTGCGACATCCCGGGCCACCGGCTTAACCGCTTCGATCCGCGCAGCGGCGCCCGCAAGCACTGGAACTTCGAGACCGACGTGGCGTGCTGCGCCGCGGCGCTCGACGGCTCGCTGTGGCTGGGCATGCGCGACGGCCTGTGGCGCTTCGACACCGCCACCGGTGAACGCGAGCGCCTCGCCGCGCCGCCCTACGATCCTGCCAAGGAGCGCTTCAACGACGGCAAGTGCGATCCGCAGGGGCGCTTCTGGGTCGGCACCATCTACGAGCCGCGCGACCCGGCGCTGGCCTCGCTCTATTGCTACGCCGGCGGCAAGCTGGAGCGGCAGGCCGCCGGCATCACGGTGTCGAACGGCCTGGGCTGGAGCCCCGACGGCGCCACGATGTACTGGAGCGATACCAAGGCGCACACCGTCTACGCCTTCGACGTGGAACCGGGCACCGGCGTGCTGAGCCGCCGCCGCGTCTTCGCGAGCTTTCCGGTGAAGCAGCCCGACCAGGACCTGGCCCAGTACGGTGGCCGGCCCGACGGTGCGGCGGTCGACAGTGAAGGCTGCTACTGGGTCGCGATGTTCGAGGGCCGGCGGGTGCTGCGGCTGTCGCCGCAGGGCGAGGTGCTGCGCGTCGTCGGCCTGCCGGTGCAGTGCGCGACGATGCCGTGCTTCGGTGGCGCGGATCTGAAGACGCTGTACATCACGACCGCCCGCGAGAAGCGGCCGGCCGCCGAACTGGGCGAGCAGCCGGCCGCCGGATGCGTGCTGTCGCTGCGCGTCGACGTGCCGGGACTGCCATCGAACCTGGCGGTCTAGAACGGTTGCGCCGGGCCAAGCGGCGGACGCCGGGCGAGGTCGCGGCGGACAGTCGGCGCGACATGGGTTAACACATTCGACTTGCGTGCCGTTGACGGGGCCGACCCGAATCCGACGTGGCAGATGCACGGAACAGCTGGTGAATCCCCATATAATTCCGAGGCTTTGCTGCAACCGACTGAACCCGCGCCATGAATGAACTTGCCCCGAGAGGGCCGGCGCGCGATGCGGGTGAATCTGCGGGGCGACATGCCGGAGCGCGTCCGTCACCAGAAGCCGAACCTCGGTCCGGATCTGGAGCCGGCGCTGAAGCTTCGCGAATCCCCGCAGAGGGTGGAGATGGGTGGGACGACGAGACTTTCAAGCCCCTGACGCGCGATCAGGCGCAGGCCTTGAGAGAACGCAGTCCGGCGGTGTCGCCGTGGTGGGTTGTGGGAGGGCAGGTCGTGGTCGGCGTGGCGTGCGCGGCACTGATGGGTGCCGTGACGCGGCAACCCGCCACGGCATGGTCGGCGCTCTACGGGGCGGCGGCCACGGTCATTCCGAGCGCCGTGCTGGCGCGCGGCATGACCCGAGGGGTCAGCACGAATCCGGGCGCTGCGGTGTTCGGGTTCATGTTCTGGGAAATGATGAAGATCGCCGTGACGGTGGCCATGTTGGTGGCTGCGCCGCGGCTGGTACCCGACCTGAGCTGGCCGGCACTGCTGGTGGCCATGGTCGTGTGCATGAAAGTGAGCTGGATCGCGCTGTTCAGGCGGCGCGCTCCGACGACCCGTCCGACCAACACACGAGAGTCTGATTCGACATGGCTGCCGAAACGACCGTAGAACACGCTGCCGCAGAGCACGGGCCGACCGCCGGTGAATACATCGGCCACCACCTGAAGCATCTGCGAACCCACGAGCAGGCCAACATCGTGGACTTCTCGATCTTCAACATCGACAGCCTGTTCTGGTCGATCCTGATGGGCGTCATCGGCCTGTTCGTGATGTGGCGCGTCGCCAAGAGCGTGACCTCGGGCGTGCCGGGGCGCATGCAGGCGGCGGTCGAGATCCTGCTCGAGATGGTCGACAACCAGGCCAAGTCGATCGTGCACAACGCGCAGTCGCGCAAGTTCGTCGGCCCGCTGGCGCTGACGGTGTTCGTCTGGATCTTCCTGATGAACTCGATGGACTTCCTGCCCGTCGACCTGATTCCGCGCATCTGGGAAGCCATCTACGGTGCCGCCGGCCATGATCCGCACCATGCCTACATGCGTGTCGTGCCCACGGCCGACCTGTCGGCCACGCTCGGCATGTCGATCGGCGTGCTGCTGGTGTGCGTGTACTACAACATCAAGATCAAGGGCGCGGGCGGCTGGATCCACGAGCTGTTCTCCGCACCGTTCGGCGCGCACCCGCTGCTGTGGCCGTTCAACTTCCTGATGCAGATGATCGAGTTCCTGGCCAAGACCGTGTCGCACGGCATGCGGCTGTTCGGCAACATGTACGCCGGCGAGCTGGTGTTTATGCTGATCGCGCTGATGGGTGCGGCCGGCTTCGGCTCCGCCACCGGCATCGCGCTGTGGGTGGGCCACATCATCGCCGGCACCGGCTGGGCCATCTTCCACATCCTGATCGTCGCGCTGCAGGCCTTCATCTTCATGATGCTGACCCTGGTCTACGTCGGTCAGGCGCACGATCACCACTGAGTTCTTCCCCTGTCGGTCGCGCGCCGAGTCTTCTTTCCTTCCCAACCACCAAAGCTAGTTCTTTCCCACTAGGAGTCAACATGGAACACGTCCTCGGTTTTGTCGCTCTGGCCGCCGGTCTGATCATTGGTCTGGGCGCCATCGGTGCCTGCATCGGCATCGGCATCATGGGCAGCAAGTACCTGGAATCGGCCGCGCGCCAACCCGAGCTGATGAACGAGCTGCAAACCAAGATGTTCCTGCTGGCCGGCCTGATCGACGCGGCGTTCCTGATCGGTGTCGGTATCGCGATGATGTTCGCGTTCGCCAACCCGTTCGTGCTGAAGTAATTCGAGCCTCCGTGCCGAATTCGCAGCCGAGCGACGAGACGAAATTGCCGACCAACCCAGCCGTAAGAAAGGCGTTGCCGTGAGTCTGAACGCAACCCTGTTCGCGCAGCTCGTGGTGTTCTTCATCCTGGCGTGGTTCACGATGAGTTTCGTGTGGCCGCCCATCACGAAGGCCCTCGACGAACGCGCGAAGAAGATCGCCGACGGCCTGTCCGCCGCCGACAAGGCGAAGGCCGACCTGGCCAGCGCCAACAAGCGCGTCGAGGAACAGCTCGCCGCCGCCCGCAACGATGCGGCGCAGCGCCTCGCCGATGCCGAGCGCCTGGCGCAGTCGATGATCGAGGAAGCCAAGTCCCGCGCGTCCGAAGAGGGCGCCAAGATCGTCGCCAGCGCAAAGGCCGAGGCCGAGCAGGAAGCGAACAAGGCGCGCGAACAGTTGCGCGACCAGGTCGCGGCGCTTGCCGTCAAGGGCGCCGAGCAGATCCTGCGCCGCGAAATCAACGCGGGCGTGCACGCCGATCTGCTGGGCCGCCTGAAGGCCGAGCTATGACGCGGGTCGTCCTTCGCATGCGCGTCGCTCGTCGCGCGCCGACATCTGCCGGCGCCCACGCCGGGCGTGGGGA
>JBGAMJ010000088.1:0-22176 GCA_044223035.1 Piscinibacter sp. | reverse complement strand
GCCCGGCCCACCAGCCGCGGCAGCAGCCAGGTGCCGCCGGTGTCGGGCAGCAGGCCGATCTTCGCGAAGGCCTGGATGAAGCTGGCCGAGCGCGCGGCCAGCACCAGGTCGCAGGCCAGCGCGAGGTTGGCGCCGGCGCCGGCGGCCACGCCGTTGACCGCGGCGATCACCGGCACCGGCATCGAGCGGATGCGCAAGGCGAGCGGCGCGTAGTAGCGCTCGATCACGGCGCCCAGGTCCTTCGGCTCGGCGCCGGCCGACAGGTCGGGTGCGACGACCGGATCGGCCAGGTCCTGCCCGGCGCAGAAGGCGCGGCCGGCGCCGGTGAGCACCACGCAGCGCACCTCGGCCGCGGCGGCGGCCGCCTCGAGCGCGGCCAGCAGCTCGGCGTGCATCGCCGTCGTGAAGCTGTTCAGCGCCGCGGGGCGGTTCAGCGTCAGCGTGAGGACGGCGCCGGTCTGGGCGGTGAGGACGAGGGGTTCGGACATCGGGGCTCCTGGCGGGGCGGGTCGTAGCGGGGCGGGTCGGTCGAGATCGCGGCGGGCCGGGTGCCGCCTTGATTCATCTCAAAACATTCTTGACCGACCGGTCGGTAAATAATAAGCTCTGGGCTGTTCCTGATGCAAGTCAAAAAGGTCAGGGCAAACCCGAAGCGATCACGAAACACCCGACACACCCGAATCACCGGAGACAGTCGATGACCCTGCTGGACACCCACCGCCCGTTGCTGGACGGCGCGCTCGAGGCGCTGCGCACCCGCGGCCACTGGACGCCCTTCCCCGAGATGCCGTCGCCGGCGGTCTGCGGCGCGACCGGGGCGGCCGACGGCCAGGCCGCCATCCAGGCGCTGATCGGCCGCGACTTCCCGCTGCGCCAGCCCGGCGAGCGCGGCCGCATCGCGCCCGAACGCTCGCCCTACGGCGTGCGCCTGGCGATCCGCTACCCGGATTGCGCGCCCGAGGCGCTGATCGCCGCCGCGCAGGCGGCCGAGCCCGACTGGCAGGCGATCGGCCCGGCTGGCCGCACCGGCGTGCTGCTGGAGGCGCTGATGCGCATCCACCGCCGCAGCCACGAGTTCGCGCACGCGGTGATGCTGACCACCGGCCAGGGCCCGGCGATGGCCTTCCAGGCCGGCGGCCCGCACGCGCAGGACCGCGCGCTGGAGGCGATCGCCGTCGCGTGGAAGGCGATGGCCGAGGCGCCCGAGGAGGCGCTGTGGCAGAAACCGCAGGGCCGCCATGCGCCGCTGGTGATGAACAAGCACTACGAGATCGTCGGCCGCGGCGTGGCGCTGGTGATCGGCTGCGCGACCTTCCCGACCTGGAACACCTATCCGGGGCTGTTCGCGGCGCTCGCCACCGGCAACCCGGCGATCGTCAAGCCGCACCCGCACGCGGTGCTGCCGGCGGCGCTGACCGTGGCCATCCTGCGCGAGGTGCTGGCCGAACAGGGGCTGGACCCGAACGTGGCGACGCTCGCGATCGGCGAGAACCCGGCCGACACGCAGGCACTGGCGACGCACCCGGCCGTGGCCTCGGTCGACTTCACCGGCGGCAGCGCGTTCGGCCGCTGGCTGATCGAGCATGCGCGGCAGGCCCGCGTGTACGCCGAGATGGCCGGCGTCAACACCGTGATCGTCGACGGCAGCGAGCGCTATGCCGCGATGCTGCGCAACCTGGCGTTCTCGCTCTCGCTGTTCAGCGGCCAGATGTGCACCACGCCGCAGACCATCCTGCTGCCGGCCGCCGGCATCGACACCGACGAAGGCCACAAGAGCTTCGAGCAGGTCGGGCGCGACCTGGCGGCGGCTGTCGACGAACTGCTGGCCGACCCGAAGGTGGCGCTGACGGTGCTGGGCGCGATCGGCTCGCCGGAGACGCTGGCACGGCTGGAGCGCCAGGAGCGCGAGGCGGGTTCGGCGAAGACAGGCGGCGGTCGCGTCGTCCGGGCCTCGCAGGCGATCGCGCACCCGGCCTATCCGGACGCGGCCGTCCGCTCGCCGCTGATCGTCGCCGTCGGCCAGGCCGACCGGGCGGTCTATGCTCGCGAGTGCTTCGGGCCGGTGTCGTACCTGGTCGCCGTCGATTCGCGCGACGCGGCCTTCGACATCGCCGAATCGGTGATCCGCGAGGAAGGCGCGCTGACACTGTCGCTGTACAGCGCCGACGAGGCCCGTATCGAGCGCGCCGCCGGGCTGGCGCGGCGCGCGCGGGTGGCGCTGTCGGTCAACCTGACGCAGGGCGTGTGGGTCAAACAGTCGGCGGCGTTCTCCGACTTCCATGCCACCGGCGGCAACCCGGCCGCCACCGCGAGCTACACCACACTCGCCTTCGTCGCCGACCGCTACGTGGTCGTGCAGCGGCGCCGGCACGCCTGACCTGGAGGAGACAACGATGCCCTGTTATTCGATCGAAGGCGTGGTGCCGGTCGTCGACCCGAGCGCCCACGTGCACCCGAGCGCGGTGCTGATCGGCGACGTGATCGTCGGCCCCGGCTGCTACGTGGGGCCCTGCGCGTCGCTGCGCGGCGATTTCGGCCGCATCGTGCTGGAGCGCGGCGCCAACGTGCAGGACAACTGCACGATGCACGGTTTCCCCGGCTCCGACACGGTGGTCGAGGAGAACGGCCACATCGGCCATGGCGCGGTGCTCCACGGCTGCGTGGTGCGGCGCGACGCGCTGGTCGGCATGAACGCGGTGGTGATGGACGAGGCCGAGGTCGGCGAATGCGCGATCGTGGCGGCCTGCGCCTTCGTGCGCGCCGGGCTGAAAGTGCCGCCGCGCACGCTGGTGGCCGGCGTGCCCGCCAAGACCGTGCGCACGCTGAGCGACGACGAGATCGCCTGGAAGCGCGAAGGCACCGAGACTTACCACGACCTGACCCGGCGCTGCCTGGCCACGCTGACCGAGGTGGCGCCGCTGCCCGCGGCCGAGGCCGGCCGGCCTCGGGTGCAGGCACCGGACGTGAAGCCGCTGGTGGCGGTGAAGCGGGGTGACGCAGTCGCCTGCGGCGGCGTTGGCACGCTGCACGCCCCGCATCGCGCATCGCGCATCGCGCATCCCGCATCCCGCATCCGCACCGGCACTCGCCTTCCGCGTTCCGCCTCGCGCAGCGCCCACGAGCCGAGCTGCCTGCCCCAATCCGAGACACGCCATGACCCCTGAGACCTCCCCCGCCCTGCGCCTCGCGACCGACGCCCGCGGCGTCGCCACCGTCACCATCGACCGGCCCGACGTGCTGAACGCCTTCGACGAGGCGCTGATCGAGCAGCTCGATTCGACCTTCCGCCGCCTCGGCGCCGACCCCGCGGTGCGCGTGGTGGTGCTGGCGTCCACCGGCCGGGTGTTCTGCGCCGGCGCCGACATCGGCTGGATGCGCCGCGCCGCCGCCCGCGACGAAGCCGCCAACCTGGAAGACGCCCGGCGCTTTGCCGCGATGATGGATGCCCTCGCCGCCTGCCCGAAGCCGGTGGTCGCGCGCGTGCAGGGCGCGGCCTACGGCGGCGGCGTCGGCCTCGCCTGCGCGGCCGCCAACGCGAGCGCCCGCGAGCGCGGGCGCGTCGCGGGCAGCGAAGCGAAGTTCGGCATCCTGCCGGCGGTGATCGGCCCCTATGTCGTTAACGCCGTCGGCGTGCGGCAGGCGCGGCGGCTGGCGCTGACGGCGACGGTCGTCGGCGCGGCCGAGGCGCTGGCGCTCGGGCTCGTGCAGCAGGTGGCGGCCGACGACGCCGCGCTGGATGCCGCGGTGGAAGCGACCGTTGCCGAGCTGCTCGGCAACGGGCCCGGCGCGCTGGCCGAGATCAAGCAGTTGTTCGGCCGGCTGGCGGTGGGCCCGGTGACGGCCGAGGTGCAGGCGCTGACGGCGCAGACGATCGCGCGCGTGCGGACCGCTGCGGAGGCGCGGGAGGGGTTCGAGGCGTTCGTCGCGAAGCGCCCGGCCGCCTGGGTGGCCGCCCGGCCCTGAACAGACCGAACGTCGCAGCCGCCGGGCGCCGGCCGATCAGCCGATGAAGATGTCGCCGGCCGTGACAAGCGCGCCGGGCTGCACCGTGGCGAACAACACCGCTGCCGTCGCACCGTTGCCGTCGGCGTCGTAGAAGAGCTGGCCGAGCACCGGATCGAAGACGATCCGATCCTCGGCACCGACGGCCGAGGCACCGACGACGAAAGCCCCGGGCGCGAGCGCGCCGTGCGGCCCCGCGGCGGCGAACACTGCGTCATCGAGCAGCAACCGGTCGGTGCCGGAGATGAAGTCGGTCAGTTGGTCGACGTTCGTCCGCGCGTCCAGCGCCGACGTGAAATGGAAGGTGTCGCTTCCGCCGCCGCCGCTCAGCGTGTCGGCACCGGCGGCGCCGTTCAGGCGATTGGCGCCGGCATTGCCGGTGATCTCGTTGTCGAGCGAATTCCCGATGCCGTCGGTGTCGCGCGGGCCGATCAGGACCAGGTTCTCGACCTGCGAGCCGAGCGTCCATGAAACGCCGCTGAACACCCGGTCGACGCCGGACGCATCGGCTGTCTCGATCACGCGGTCGCCGGGCGAATACACGTAGTAGGTGTCGTCGCCGCGACCGCCGATCATCGTGTCGTCGCCGAGGACGCCGTTCAGGATGTTGGCCGCGTCGTTGCCGACGAGCACATTGGCCGCCGCGTTGCCGGTGGCGTTGATCGTCGCACTGCCCACCAGCGTCAGGTTCTCGACGCGGGCGCCGAGCACGCGGCCGACGGACGCGATGATCGTGTCGACACCCCCGGCACCCGGCGTGCCTTCATCGACCACGTCGCCCGACGAATCGACGAGGTAGGTGTCGTTGCCCGCGCCGCCCACGAGGCGATCGCGGCCCGAGCCGCCGTCGAGCACATTGGCAGCGGCATTGCCGACGATGGTGTTGTCCAGCGTGTTGCCGGTGCCGTCGATGGGCGCGGTGCCGGTCAGTGTCAGCGCCTCGACTTCCGCCTGCAGTGTCCAGTCGATGCTGCTGTGCACCTGGTCATAGCCCTCCCGGGCGTTCTCGATCGTGCGGTCGCCCGGGTTGTCGACGATGTAGAGGTCCTCGCCGCCGCCGCCGATCATCCGGTCGGCACCGAGGCCGCCGGCGAGGATGTTCGACGCCACGTTGCCGACGATGACGTTGTCCAGCTCGTTGCCGGTGGCGTTGATCCGGCCGGTGCCGTCCAGGGTGAGGTTCTCCACATGGGCGGGCAGCACGCGACTGGCCGAGGTGATGATCTCGTCCACATCGCCCGGCGCTGCCGAGGTCTCGACGACGATGTCGTCGCCATCGGCGTTGTAGCGGTCACTGCCGTCGCCGCCGATCAGCGTGTCCACGCCGCCGCCGCCGCCCCACAGCCAGTCGTTTCCGCCGCGGCCATCCAGCACGTTGCGGGCATAGGTGCCGCTGAGGTGGTTGTCGAGGGCGTTGCCGGTGCCGTCGACCGCGCCGCTCACGAGTTGCAGATCCTCGATCTCCGCACCGAGGGTCCAGCTGATCTCGCTGTCGATCCGGTCGAAGCCTTGCCCGGGGCGTTCGATCACCACGTCGCCGGCGGATTGCACGCGGTAGGTGTCGTTGCCCGCGCCGCCGATCATCCGGTCGTCGCCGCCACCGCCGTCGAGCAGGTCGTTGCCGGCGCGTCCGTCGAGCCAGTTGGCCCCGGCATTGCCGACGATCGTGTTGTCCAGTTCGTTGCCGATGCCGCTCGTGTTCGCGACACCGATCAGCGACAGCGCTTCGATGTTCGTGCCGAGGGTCCAGCTGCCCAAGGTGATCACGCGGTCGAACCCGCGGTCGGTGGTGGTCTCGACGATGCGGTCGCCGATGGAGTCGACGCGGTAGGTGTCGTCACCGGCGCCGCCGATCAGCGTGTCGTGCCCGGCGCCGCCGTCCAGCCGGTTGGCGGCCGGATTGCCGACGATGACGTTGTCCAGCGCGTTGCCGATGCCGTCGATCGCGTTCCGCCCGGTGAGCGTCAGGTTCTCGACCTCCGATGCCAGCGACCAGCGCAGCGGCGACTCGATGCGGTCCGTGCCGCCGCTCGCGGACTCCACGACCCGGTCGCCCGCGTCGTCGACCAGATACACGTCGTCGCCGCCGCGGCCGCTCAGCGTGTCGGCTCCCCGCCCGCCGTCGATCCGGTTGGCGCCGGAGTCGCCGGCCAGCTTGTCGGCCAACGCAGTGCCGATCAGGTTCTCGATGCCGGCCAGCGTGTCGGCCGCGCCGCCGCCGCCGCTCATCGTGCCCGCCTGCAGGTCGGCGGACACCGCGGTCGCGAATCGGCTGCAGTCGACGGTGTCGACGCCCCCGGCGCCATCCAGGCGGTTCGCGCCGAGATTGCCGACGATCACGTTGTCCAGCCCGTTGCCGGTGCCGTCCACGTTACCGCTGCCCGTCAGCTCCAGGTTCTCGACGTCCGCGCCGAGCACCCAGGAGACGCTGCTGCGCACGAGGTCCACGCCGCCGCCGGCCGATTCGTGAATCCGATCGCCGGCGTCGTCGACCCCGTAGACGTCATTGCCGGCGCGGCCGGTCAGGTCGTCGGCACCGGCACCGCCGTCGAGCAGGTTTGCGCCGGCGTCGCCGAGCAGGGTGTCGGCGTTGGCGCTGCCGAGGACGCCTTCGATCCTCAGCAGCGTGTCGGTGCCATCGCCCCCGCTGGCACTGCCGGTCGCCAGATCGACTTGCACGCCCGCCGCCGCGAGCGCATAGGCGGCCGTGTCGGTACCGTCGCCGCCATCGAGCCGATCGTTGCCGCCGTTGCCGGTCAGGCGGTCGTTGCCCGCACCGCCCACCAGATCGTTGGCCGATCCGTCGCCGGTCAGCGTGTCGCCGAAGCGGCCGCCGGTCAGGTCTTCGATGCCGGTCAGCACGTCGACGCCGTTTCCCCCGCCAGTGACGGCCCGTCCCAGCGTCAGGTCGGCCTGGACCGTGCTCCCCGCGTCCGAATAGTCGGCCCGGTCGATGCCGGCTCCGCCGCGCAACGTGTCGTCGCCTCGGCCGCCGGACAGCACGTCGTTGCCGTCGCCGCCATTGAGCACATTGGCCGCCATGTTGCCGATCAGGACGTTGTCGCGGTCGTTGCCGTTGCCATTGACCGCCAGCGACCCCACCAGCGTGAGCTGTTCGACTTCGGCCTCGAGCGTCCGGCTCGCGGCGGATTCCACCCGGTCGAAGCCGCCACCGGCCTGCTCGACGATGACGTCGGCGGCGTTGGAGACGCGGTAGGTGTCGTCGCCGGCGCCGCCGGTCATCTTGTCCGCGCCAGCCCAGCCGTCCAGCAGGTTCGCGCCGTCGTCGCCCACCAGCACGTCGGCAAAGGCGCTGCCCTGGACGTTCTCGATGCCGGCCAGCGTGTCCGAGCCTTCGCCGCCACGGGCGGTGCCCAATCCGAGATCGACGTGGACACTGGCCGTGGCCCCGTAGTAGTCCACGGTGTCCACACCGGATCCGCCGTCGATCCGGTCGTTGCCGGTCCCGCCGTAGAGCCTGTCGTTGCCGGCGCCGCCGTCGAGCACGTCGTCACCCGAGCCTCCGAGCAGGCTGTCGTCGCCACCTGGGCCTCGCAGGGTGTCGTTCCCGGCAAAGCCGTCGAGGTAGTCGTCGGAGGCGTCTCCGATCAACAGGTCGTCGCGCGACGATCCCCGGACGTACAGCGCCGGTGTCACACCCAGGTCGATCTTCAGGTCCGAGAGGTGCATGGGGAGCCCCTTGCGCAGCAGCGGCCGGGACGCGACTTGCATCCGGCCCGCATCCGGATCCGGGCCCGTCGCCGCGGCTGTCCAACTGCTGGCGCAGCATCGACGCTGCGCGACATCCAGCGATTGACGCCGATCAACGCGAGGCTGCGCTACGAGCGACGGGCGATGCGCACGGGCTCTCGCCGGCTCACGCCGGCACGGCGGCGGGGCGGCCTGTTCCACCGCGGAACTCCGCCGTCAGAAGTGCTACTTCAACCAGCGCCCGATCGTCTCGAACATCTGGCTCATGACGATCGGCTTGGCGATGTGGTCGTCCATGCCGGCGGCGAGCGCCTTCTCGCGGTCGCCGGACATCGCGTTGGCGGTCATCGCGATGATCGGCACCGATCGCCAGCGGTCGTGCAGGCGGATTTCGCGGGTGGCCTCGTAGCCGTCCATCACCGGCATCTGGCAGTCCATCAGCACCAGGTCGAAGTGCTGCTGCGCCAGCAGGTCGATCGCCTGGCGGCCGTCCTCGGCCAGCGCCACCTCGAAGCCGGCGCCGGACAGCAGTTCCTGCGCGAGTTCCTGGTTGATCGCGTTGTCCTCGACCAGCAGCACGCGGGCGCCCTGGCCGCTGGCATTCACCGACACCGGCAGCGCGCCGGAATGGCCGGCCTGCGCGTGCCGATGGTCCGCCGGCATGCGGTACCCCAGGGCGGCGCTGCAGGCCTCGAACATCCCGGCGGCGCTGGCCGGCTTGGCCATCCAGCCGGCGTCGCCGACGCCCTGGTCCGCCAGTTCCAGCTCGAGCGCGTCGCGCTCGTGCGGCGCCGACATCATCACGATCGCCTTGCCCGCGTGCGGCCCGCCGAGCAGGTGCGCGGCGCATTCGACGCCGTCCATGCCCGGCATGGCCCGGTCGACGAGCACCAGGTCGAACCCGCCGCCGGCGCCCTCCACGTCCGCTGCCGCCAGCGTGACGGCACGCAACGCATCCCACCCGTCGCCGGCCGCCTCGGCCTGCATGCCGAGGCCCCGCGCCATGTCCAGCAGCAGCGAGCGCGCCGCGTCGTTGTCGTCGACGACCAGCACGCGAATGCCCTCCAGGCTCTGCGCGGGGATCGGAGCCGGGACGGCGGCCGAGGCGGCGCCGAGCTCGAACCGGGCCGTGAACCGGAAGCAGCTGCCCTGCCCCGGCGCACTCTCGACGCCGATCGTGCCGCCCATCAGTTCCACCAGTTGCCGGCTGATCGCGAGGCCGAGGCCGGTGCCGCCGTAGCGCCGCGTGATCGAGCTGTCGGCCTGGACGAAGGGCCGGAACAGCGCCAGGCGCTGCGGCTCCGTCATGCCGGGGCCGGTGTCGCGCACGGCGAACGCGAGCACGACCGACCCGGGCGCGCGCTCCAGCGCCTCGACCGTCACCGTCACCTCGCCGCGCTCGGTGAACTTGACCGCGTTGTTGCCGAGGTTGAGCAGCACCTGTCGCAGCCGCAGCGGGTCCCCGACCAGGGTCTGCGGCAACTCGGGCGCCAGCGCATACAGCAGCTCCAGCCCCTTCTCCTGGGCCCGCACCGACAGCAGGTCCGCGAGTTCGTCCAGCACCCTGTCGAGCGCGAACGGGGTGCGCTCCATGTCGAGCTTGCCGGCTTCGATCTTCGAGAAATCGAGGATGTCGTTGATCAGGCCGAGCAGCGACTGCGCGGAGCGCTCGACCTTGCTGACGAAATTGTGCTGGCGCGGGTTCAGGCCGCTGCGCAGCGCGAGGTGGCTCATGCCGAGGATCGCGTTCATCGGCGTGCGGATCTCGTGGCTCATGTTGGCGAGGAATTCGCTCTTGGCCTGCGTCGCCTGTTCGGCCACGCGCCGGGCGACCTCGAGTTCGCGGGTGCGCTCCTGCACCTTCAGGTCGAGGTCGTCGCGCGAAGCGCGCAGGTCGCGCACCAGGCGGGCGTTGTCCAGCGCGGCCGTCACGTGGCCGATCAGCACCTGCAGCACACGCAGGCGCTGGCGCGAGAAGGCATGCCCGACACCGCGGTTCTCAAGGTACACGAGGCCCAGCAGTTGCCCCTGCCGGCGCACCGGCAGGCACAGCAGCGACGGCGGGCGCACCGCCCGCAGGTACGGGTCCGCCGCGAAGCGCGCATCGGCGAAGGGTTGGTCCAGCAGCAGCATCTCGCCGGTGTGGCGCACGAAACGGACGGTGGACCAGGCCAGGCCGTCGTCGACCGCGCCGGCCTGCGCCACCATCCCGAGCTGGTCGCCATCGGTCATCAACAGCACCGCACGGTCGGCACCGGAGGACTGCATCAAGGTCTCGACCAGGGTCGCGAGCAGTCGGTCGTAGTCGAGCTCGCGGGTGATCGAATAGGCGGCCGTGAGCACCGCCTCGAGATCCAGGCTGGCCGCGCCGCTGTCGGTGGAATGGAATCGGCTCCAGCCCTCGGGCTGGCGCCCCGGGAGCGGCGTCGCGTCGATGCCGAACTCGTCGTCCAGCGCGTCGAGCTTGGCGATGGCACCCCAGCTCGCGTAGGCCTGGCGGGCGCGTGCGAGCGCGCCCTGTGCCAGCGTGTGCCAGCCGGCCGCCAGGCACATCCGCATCAGGCGTTCTTCGGCCAGCGCGATGCCTTGCAGGCACGACTCGCGGGTGGCCTGCGCGACGGCTTCTTCATAGTGGCTCAGCGCCGCGGCGATGTCACCGTCGATCCGGCACAGCTCGGCCCGCACGAGCGAGGCCTTGGCCGCAAAGGTGGTCGGCGCGCCTTGGCGCCAGACGTCGAGCTGCTGCAGGTGCAGGGCCACCGCGGCGCGGTCCGGCACCGGCTGCATGGCCGCCGCGAGCGCTGCGTGGTAGACGTACATGCCATGGACCAGGTAGCCGGTGATCTGGTGCAGCAGGCGCTGGCCTTCGGCCACCGCCTGTGCGGCCCGGTCCGCCCGGTTGGAGATCACCGCGAGCTCCAGTTCGTACACCCAGTAGTGCATGTTCGCCACGCCCGGGTAGGCCTGCGCCGCGAACATCGCGTCGAGCGAGAAGCCATCGTCGTCCCACGACCAGCGTGCGCGCGTGCGGCCCTGCAGCACGCGCGAAACCTGCCGGAAGACCTGCATGATGCCGATCTCGTGGGCAACGTACAGGCGCGCGGCGGCCTCACAGGCCGCTTCGGCCTCGTGGTCGTAATCGGCCAGCGGTTCACCCGACTCGAAACGCGTCGGGCAGGTGCTCCAGAAGTGGGTCGTCAGGGACGCGCGGCTGCGGTACATCGCGCTCGCGTCGAGGGCCGCCCGCAGGGTGCGCAAGATGTCGGGCAGCCGTTCATTCCAGGGCGCCACGGACAGCGCATACCGGTTGTGAAGATAGAGCATCTGGCTCGGCAGGCTCCGGCCGATGGCCTCGCGCCAGAACGGCCACTCGTGGAAACTCGCCCGGTAGTCGCCGGCGAGTTCGATGTGGGTGGCCGCCACGGAATGAAGCAGGACCGGATAGATGCAGGCCACGCCGCGTTCCAGCATGAACCGCATCGCTTGAAGCGTGACCAGCCGGCGCATGGTGGGACGCTCGTGATACTGCATGGCCACCATCGCCAGCACGCCGCTGATCGCCATTTCGGTTGCACTGGCGGGGCGCGGGTTGCGCAGCAGTTCGACATAGGCGCCGCGCCGCCACGCCTCCCGGTACGCCCGATAGCACCGCTGCTGGTTCTCGAGGCTTTCATCGCGATCGATCGCGATGCCCAGGCTGGCCAGGAAATCGACGCCGATGCGCTCGACCACATCGTCGTTTGCCATGCCGTGCAGACGCTGGATCTGCAACTGGTGCGCCTGCGCCATGGTGGCGACATCGCCCGGGTCGGCGCACAGGGCCGCGTAGCAGGCATCGGCGCGCGGCCATTGCCGGTGGCTGCAGTTCAGCCAGTGGGCAGCCGCGAGCAGGGCGCGGCGGACGTCGGCATCCTGCGGGTTCAGCGCCAGCCCGGCCTCCGCGTAGCTCAGTGCCTGCGTGTCGGCGCCGCGTTTGTTGGCCAGCGTGGCAGCGCGCTGATTCAAGGCTGCCAGCGCTTCCCGTTCGCCGTCGGGCGCACCGGGTTCGTGGCCGGCGTTCAAGTGGTTGGCCGCCGCGAGGATCGTGTCGCCGTCGTGAGCGGCGGCCAGCAGCATCGCGCCGATGCGGCGGTGCGCGGCGCGCTGCTCGGCGTCGCTCATCGAGCCCTGGGCGGCTTCCTGGACGCGGTCGTGCGCGAACCGATACCGGACCTCCGAGAGCCCCGTGTCGGCGCGGCGTTCGCCAAGCATGTCGTGCCGGACCAGCAGGCGGGCGTCGCAGGCCGGTTCCAGCTCGGCCTGCAGGCCGGCCAGCGATCCGGCCTGCGCGTCTTCGTGCGCGCCGTCGCGCGTCGGCTGATGCGGCGCCGCCAGTGCCGCCAGGTGATCCAGGCCGAACTCGCGGCCGATGCACGCGCCGAGCGCCATCAGCCGCAGCGTGTGCCGAGGCAATGCGTTGATCTGCTGCAGCAGCAGGTCGATCAGGCCTTCCGGCGGGTCCAGGTCGCGCAGAGCCTGCGCATCCCATTGCCAGCGCAGCGCGTCCGGGTCGAAGGCCAGCACGCCGTTGGCGCGCAGGTGCCGGAGCAGGCTGATGACGCCGAGCGGATTGCCGCGGGACCGCTCGTGCAGCACGGCGGCCAGGTCGGCCGGCCGCTCCGTCGGGGCGCGCAGGACGCTTTGCATCAGGCACGCCGTGTCCGGTTCGGTCAGCGGCGCGATCTGCAGCGCCCGCAGTGCCCTGGGGTGGGCGGCACAGGCCTTCTTCAACCCGGCCACCGCGGCATGTTCACCCTCGGCAGGCCCGCCGGGCGGCCGGCTCAGCGCGACCAGCAGCAGGTGGTGCACGTCCGCCTCGCCGGCGATCGCGGCGAGGATCTGCGCCGATCCGGCGTCGGCCCATTGCAGGTCGTCGATCACCCAGACCAGCGGGTGCTCCGCACAGGCCACCACCCCCGCCATCAGGTTGACCATCGCCCGCAGGACCCGCGCCGCCTGAACCCGCTCCCCGTCTGACGGACCGCCCGTGTCGGCGTCGCCGAGCAAGGGCCCGATCCGCGGGATCACGCCGGGCAGGGCCGTGACGGAGGCACCGGTCGCGGCGCGAACGGCCGCGACGTGGCGCTGCCGGATGTCGTCCGGCTCGGCCAGGCGCTGGTCGATCCAGGCGTCGAACGATTCCGCGATCGCCGAATACGCGATGCCCTGCTGCGACGCGTCGAACTTGCCATACAGGAACGACCCGCCGCGCGCCAGCACGGCCGGCCGCAGCGCCTGCACCAGCGCGGTCTTGCCGACGCCGCTCTCACCCTCGATCAGCAGCACCTCGCAGACACCGTCGGCGCATCGCTGCCAGGCCGCCTGCAAGGCCGCGAATTCGTCGCCGCGTGCGTGCAGCTCCGGCGCGGGGTCGAGCCGGTCGGAGACGTCGTGCTCGCCGAGTGCGAAGGCCTCGATCGATCGACCCGCAGCCAGCGGCTCGGCACAGCGAGCCAGATCTCGCGCCAGCCCCCAGGAGGTCTGGTAGCGATCGTCCGGCGACTTCGCGATGAGCTTGTGCAGGATCGCGCAGACGACGGCCGGCAGGTCGGGTCGCAGCGATGCCAGCGGGCGCGGCGGCGCGGCCAGGTGCGCGTGCGCCCAGCCGAGCGCATCCGCCGCGTCGAACGGGAACTGCCCGCAGGCGAGCCGGTAGAGGGTGATGCCGAGCGAGTACAGGTCCGAACGGCCGTCCAGCGGCCGGTCCATCAGCCTGCTCTGCTCGGGCGACATGAACGGCAGCGTGCCTTCGCCGCCCGGTCCATCGGTGTCCGCGGACTCGCCGTCCAGCCGCCTCGCGGAATTGAAGTCGACGATCGCGAGGTGGCGTTCGGCGGCGTCCCAGATCAGGTTGTCCGAGCTCAGGTCCAGATGGACGATGCCGCAGCGATGCACGTCCTGCAGGGCCTGCGCCGCCTGGCCGGCGATCGCCAGCAGGTCCTCCAGCGAGATCGGATCCGCCGGCCACTCGCTCAGCGCCTGCCCGGCGTGCCATCGAAGCACCAGCGCCGGATCGATCGCATCGGCGACGAAGCCCCATGCGCGCGGGACATGGGCGCTCACGACGCGCTGCAGCATCCGGTGCTCGCGCTGCAACCGCAGCTGCGTCGACGCGCTGCTGCGCTCGGCGCGCAGCTGCTTCAGCGCCACCAGCGCGCCATCCGGCGCCCGGGCCTGGCTGACACGATGGCGCGGGCCCTGGCGAACGACGCCGATGATGCGGAAGTCGGCCAGCGGGTGAAGGCGCGGGCTGGTGTCCATTCAGAGGTGTGCTGCTTGCCTCTCGGGAAGTCGACGAGCAGCAGACGCGCCGCTCGTGGAATGACTGTAGCGCGATCGGGTATGCGCCCCGGGGCCGGTGTGCGGCACGCGCCGCGGCCGGCGCTGACGGTAGCGCTGGTCGACGCGGCCGAGGTGCTGGCGCTTGATCCGACCACCCCGTCGAGCCAAGCTCGCTCCATTTTGGTTGGAGCGACACACGCATGCCCCGGGGCGTCGAGGTTGAGGAACCGTCGGGACGATCTGCACATGCGCCTGAAGTTGTCTGCCCAGGCGCACCGCCGAAGCATGAACAAAGCGGCCATCGGGTGCCCGGACGCCGTGCTGATATGCGCAACTTTCAGATCCAATCAAGCAGCAGCCCGAGATCACAGGCGGCAAGGCTTCATCCATGGAATTCGAGTCACGGTCGCCATGGTGGTCGTATGCGGCGAACATGCTTGAACACGGACAATGTTCAGGCCATATGGATCATCAGCCGAAATGATACATCGACATCTCAATCATCAACGCTTCACCCTCGCCGCCATTGACGACGTGATTTCGCGCGGCCGCTGGAATGACTGGACAGAGTTGCGACGGGCGATTCTATCTGACCGCTCACTGCTGGACGAGGTGGAAAGGGTGTGTCGTGCCCACGCTTCCGACCCGTACGCTCAACGCTATATATTTTGGCTGCACGATGCCGAAGAACACCGCGCCACTGGCTGACTGGGAACTCGTGCCGTCCTCCGCAGCGCGACTTCAACGCGTCCTGCCTGACGCCGTTCTGGTTGGACGATGTTCTCAGGGAACTTGAATCGGTAGCCGGTTAGAAAACTGCGAGAGTTCGGCGTCCGGTGCAGATTCCAGGCAGCCCGGACGGCATCGAAACCGGGGTTCGGCAATTGATCCGCGATGAGCCTCTGGAAACGACGACTGTAAACCATGACGGCGAACAGATCACCATTCCTACTGCGTCGGAAAGCCTCCGCATCAAGGGCGTCCTGATTCTCAAGCGCAACGCCACGCGAGACTACCTCGACTTCGTCGCCCTGGCGGATCATATGGGGATCGCAGCCTCGGACCGGCATTGCAATCGTTCGATCGGCTGTATCTGCAAACCAGCGGCGAATCGCCCTTGCAGCAATTGCAGGTTCAGCTCGCCAGCGCGGTCCCATACGACCTGGAAGATACCGAGCTGAGCGAATACAAGAACTTGGATCCGCGCTGGCATGACTGGGACACGGTCAAAGCCGCCTGCGCCCACATTGCCACCGTCATTTTCGACCGAGTGTGCGATTTGGAGACCGACCACTCAGATGATCGTGATATGGAGACGTGAGCTGCCCCGGGGACAAGCGCACTCGTCGACAAACCGGCCTTGGCGAGGATTACCAAGCAAGTCAGGCCTCACAAATAAACCATACTACTTGAATCGGCTACAAAATCGCTCCGATTTGGAAACCTGCCTCAGCGAGGCTTACCCTATGAGCTTCGCGGAGGCAGGCCTCCAATCAGGTCGACAAATGGGCCGGGCCAACCCGGCGCCGGGCGCCTTGGTAAGCAGCGACGATCCGAGCTGCTTCGCCGCAGTGGCAGGCGCCGGGTGCATCGACATGCCAAGGATACCTTCCGCGGCGTAGGATCCTGAGGACGATAATACCCGAAAGCATCGAAACCACACTCGCAGGCTCGGGCACGGGTGACGGGAAACCATACCCTGTTCCATCGAAAGCGAGCGGAATCCCATGGGCTTCAACCGAATAGCCTGCCGGTACGACAATCCGATCTAGTGCACCGGTATTATCGAAGCTCACGTCGCCGCCATTTCCGACGCTCGCGGACAATGCGCCAACGACGCCGAATCGTACATTGACCGGCAGGGTGATCACCATCTCGAATGACTCGTCGACAGCCTCTGAGGTTCGAAGCTTGGGCGCGTCGCCGATCTTCCTGCTCCCTGCGACGTCGATCTGGAACGTGGTCGAAGCACCGGCGACGCCCAGCCAGTACAACACACTGGCACGTCGTGAATCATCCTTTCCGGCACTGAGGGTCATCATTCCGTCGAGATGCCCCTTGAATGTCACCGGAACCGGATTCCCGCTCTCCGGGCCAACTATTTCCACATAGTCGGCCCACTCGGAATCGGCTTGGGCAAAAACGTCGGCGTGAAGACCGATTCGGTTGAATCCGGCCGAAACGAACGAAGCGACAGCGTAATCCGAAGTGGTCGATCCAACGACAATTTGGCCTCCATGGGATTCCTGTCGATCATGATAGTACTGCCGGAAGGAACTGGAGACAGCTGCGTCCACACAGGAATATGGCCCGTTCGCCAGACCGAATTCATTCGCCTTAACATTGTTCCATGCCACCGCACCGACCCCGACGTCGCCGCATTTCACGGCGCCCAGCGATACCGTAGGAAAAACCAGTGCCGCCGCCATCGCCGCCGCCGCCAGCGTCCCGCTGAAACACATTCTCAATTTGGATCTCCCTCGCCAAAAGATTCGAGAACGAATATCCTACTCCGGTGGCATGGCGCCACGAAGCCGTGATATGCCTTCCATATCGTTGCAGCAGCGCCATGCAAAGGCAAAAACTCCTTGGCACCGAAGACTCCATTTGACGCGGATGCCGGCGGGGCGGCGTCGTTCAAATGAATGAGTCCGCGAACGGGCCGCCCCGACACGCGCACGAGAGCCAGCCGCCGCTACCCGCCGGCTGACGCGACACCCAGCGACGCGGTCGGCAGCGCCGCCAGCACGCTGACCAGCTCCGACTGGCGCGCGGTACCGGTCTTCTGGAAGATCGTGCTCAGATGCGAACGGATGGTGTTCACCGACACGCTGTGCTTGCGCGCAATCTCCTCGGGTGACAAGCCTCGTGCCGAGGCGACGGCGACGCGCGCCTCGGCGGGCGTGAGGTCGTAGGCCGTGGCGACGACGAAGGGATCGAGTTCGAGGTGGGCGCCAGGTTCGTGGAACAGCACCATCGCCAGCGTCTCGTCGCCGAACGCGCGCAAGGTGCGGTGCGGGCGCAGCACGTACAGGTAAAGGCCCAATGCGCTCTCGCCGCACCGGCCGCCAACATTCAGGAACAGTTTGTCCACCGCGACGCGCGCGGGGTCGTCGGGGTCCCCTCGCAACAGTTGGGTCAGCCCGACAAGCAGCGCGCTTTCGTCCTGCGCGCGGCGACCGTGCAGGCGGCCGTCCCGCAGCACCACCCCGCCGTGCCTGGCCATCAGTGTCTGGGCGGCTCGGTTGGCGCCCAGGAGTCGGCGCTCGGCATCGACCAGGGCCACCGGTGCGCGCAAACGCTCGAGCAGTTCGAGGCCGAGGCGTCCGTGCTGCCATCGGCGGACATGTTCACGGTGGAGCGTCAAGGCAATGCTCAGATGTCGTGCCAATCGACCGCAGACGGCGAGTTCTGCGCCATCCAATGGCGAACTGTCGCGGCCACGATGCACGCCCAGGATGACGTCGAGCGAACCGTCCTGCAGCAGCTTGACGCCGCTCACGTAGCGGCCACCGTAGGGAATGAGGAATTGCTGATAGAACGGATCGCCAGCGACGTAGGCATCGTCGAAGTGTTCCCAGCAGTTCATCCATGCGCCGGGCACGAGGTCCATGACCAGGCGCGTTCGCGGATCGATGCGGTGGTAGGTGCGGACGTAGTCGAATTCGGCCTCGGCCGGCATGTCCGACGCGGCGTGGCTGAAGGCGACACAGCCATTGACCCGATCGACGGCATGAAGGTGGATCGCGAGGGCGGCCACCGCGCGTTGGAAAGGCCTGAGCGCGTCGACCCAGCCCAACGCTCCCCCGGCGGCTCGATAGAAGCCCGCAACGAGGTCGTCAAACGCGTCGTTCGTGATCATGCGGGCCCATGGCGAGTCGGAGACTCAGCATAGGTGGGACCCGCACCGTCCGCATCCTACGAAGGATGCACAAGCGGATCGAACGGCCGCGTGTTCTGCGCCGCCGAGGTGCACCGCCGAAGCACGAACATAATGGTGCTCAATGAGTTCCATCGTCGAGGATGCACCCATGGGCATGTCATTGCACAAGATGACCATGGCCGAATTCCTGGCCTGGGAAGAACAGCAGACGGATCGCCACGAGTTCTATCGCGGCGAGACTTTCGCGATGGTCGGCGGCACGGCCCGGCACAACCGCGTCATCCTGAACCTGGCCGGCCGCCTCGGCGACCATCTGGACGGCACGCCGTGCCAGGTCTTCGCTGAGAGCGTCAAGGTCGGTCTGGCCGAGGGCTACCTGTATCCCGACGTGATGGTCACATGCGGCAAGGCTGAAGCCGGCGATGAACAGGTCATCACCGATCCGAAACTGGTGATCGAGGTCTTGTCGCCCAGCACCACGGGCTACGACAAGCGCGACAAGTTCATCCTGTACCGCTCGCTGCCGTCATTGCGCGAGTACGTGCTGATCGACCCGGCGAAGCGGTATGTAGAGGTCTACACGCTGGCGGATGCCGGCGCCTGGCTGTTCACCGACCAGACGCTGGCCGGCGAGCTGACCCTGAGCAGCATCGCCTGCAAACTGCCGCTGGATTCGGTGTTCAAGGGCGTGGAGGCGGACGCGGCGTGATACGCCCTGTGTGTCAACCCCCCGCCACGCCGCAAACCGCCCCCGCCCCCGCGCCGCCCACCGGCACCGCCGACCCCTCCTTCTTCTGCACCAGCGCGATGCCGTTCCTCACCGCCACCACCTCCGCCAGGATCGACACCGCGATCTCGGCCGGGGTCTTGCTGCCGAGGTTCAGGCCGATCGGGCCGTGCAGGCGGTCGATCTCGGCTTCGGACAGGTCGAACAGCGCCAGCCGCTCCTTGCGCTTCGCGGTGTTGCCGCGCGAGCCGAGGGCGCCGACGTAGAACGCCGGCGACTTCAGCGCTTCCAGCAGCACCAGGTCGTCCAGCTTCGGGTCGTGCGTGACGGCCACCACCGCGCTGTGCGGGTCGAGCTGCATGCCGACGGCCACGTCGTCGGGCATCTCGCGGCTGAAGATCGTGCCGGGCACGTCCCAGGTCAGGTGGTATTCCTCGCGCGGGTCGCAGCAGGTCACCTCGAAGTCCAGCGGCAGCGCCATTTGCGCCAGCACGCGCGACAACTGGCCGGCACCGATGATCAGCATGCGCCAGCGCGGGCCGTAGACCGCGCGCAGTCGCCCGTCCTCGAAGGCGAACGCCTCGCCGCGGCCGGCGGCCTCCACCGCCACCGCGCCGGTCGCCAGGTCGAGCGTGCGGGCGACCAGTTCGTGGCGCTGGGTGCGGGTCAACACCTCGTCGATCCAGGCGGTGTCGCGCAGCGGCTCCTGCACCAGCCGCAGGTTGCCGCCGCAGGGCAGGCCGAAGCGGGCGGCCTCCTCCTTGGTCACGCCGTAGGTGACGAGCGAGGGCGTGTCGACGCGCTCGCCGTGGCGCACGCGGTCGATCAGGTCGTCCTCGACGCAGCCGCCGGACACCGAGCCGACCACCAGCCCGTCGTCGCGCAGGCACAGCAGCGCGCCGGGTGGGCGCGGCGCGGAGCCCCAGGTTTCGATCACCGTCACGAGCCACACCTTGTGGCCCGCGGCGAACCAGTCGCGGGCCTGGCCGAGCACCTGCAAGTCGAGACTGTCCATCGCGTTACACCCTCATCGGGTCATGAAGTAGATGATCGCCAGCACCACCACGGCGGCCACCAGCCAGACCACCGGCTTGATGCCGGCACTGGGCGGCGCGGGCGCCGGCGTCGGCGCCACGGCGGTTCCGGCGGCCGCCTCGGGTGCCGCCTCCGACGGCGGCGGCGCGGGCGGCGCCAACTGGGCCTCGAAGGCCTTGAAGAAATCGTCGGTGATCTTGCCCGCGGCCGCATCGATCAGCCTCGATCCCACCTGCGCCAGCTTGCCGCCCACCTGCGCCTTGGCCGCGTAGCTCAGCTTCGTCTGCGAGGCGCCCTCGGCCACGAGCGAGACGTCGGCCGAGCCCTTGCCGAAGCCGGCCACGCCGCCCTGGCCGTCGAAATTGATCGTGTAGCGGTTCGGCGGCTCGATGTTCGTCATCTGCAGCTTGCCCTTGAAGCGCGCGCTCACGGGGCCGACCTTGACCGCCACGGTGGCGGTGAAGGCGTCCGGCCCGGTGCTTTCGAGCGTCTCGCAGCCGGTGATGCAGGCCTTGAGGATCTCGGGGTCGTTCAGCGCCGCCCAGGTCTTGTCGACGGGGGCCGGGATCAGTCGTTCGCCTTGGAGTTCCATGGTGTCTCAGTGATGCGTGAGGTGATGGGGGGTGTGCGGCCCGCGGCCGGGCGCGTCGGCGCCGCGGCGCAGCGCCGGGCCCAGGTCGGCCAGGCTGGCGAGGTTGTGGACCGGCAGGAAGCGGTCGACGTTCGGCAGCAGCGCGCGCACGCCGGCGGCGCGCGGCTCGAAACCGTCGAAGCGCAGCAGCGGGTTGAGCCAGACGATCTGCCGCGCCATGCGCCGCAGGTGCTGCGCCTCGTGGCGCAGGTCGCCGTGCTCGTCGCGGTCGAGCCCGTCGGTGACGAGCAGCAGCGCGGCATTGCCGGCCAGCAGCCGGCGCGCCCACAGCCGGTTGAACTCGTGCAGGCACGACGCGATGCGCGTGCCGCCCTTCCAGTCGTGCACCTGCTGGTCGGCCAGCGCAAGCGCCACGTCGGGGTCGCGGTGGGCCAGGCTGCGGGTGATGTTGGTCAGCCGCGTGCCGAAGGTCAGCGTGTGCACGCGCAGGTAGCGCCGGGTCAGGCCGTGCACGTAGTGCAGGAAGATGCGCGCGTAGCGCTCCATCGAGCCGGAGATGTCGAGCAGCACCACGATGCGCGGCGTCTCGGTGCGCGGGCGCGTGGTGGCGGGCAGCAGCACGTGCGGGGCGCGCAGCATGCGGCGCATCGTGGCGCGCAGGTCGGCGCGGCCGCGCACGGCCGGCTCGTGGCGGCGCCGCCGCACCGGGTCCACCGGCGCGGGGAGCTGCTCGGCGAGCTTCTTGGCGATCGCGAATTCGGCCGCCGTCAACGTCTCGAAGTCGGCGCGCTGCAGGCGCTCGCGGTCGCTGTAGGTGAAGTGGGTGTCGAAGCGGATCTCGTCCTGCCCGCTCTGGTTGGCGGGGTTCGGCGGCGTGGGCGCCTTCGGCGCGGCCAGTGCGTCGGCCAGGCGGTTGGCGCGCGGCGGCGGCACGCGGTCGCCACGTCCGGAGACCTTGGGCAGCAGCGCATGCATCATGCGTTCGAGCAGCTTGGGGTCGCGCCAGAACGCGTCGAAGGCGGCGTCGAACAGCGCCTGCTGCTCGTGGCGGTCGAGCATCACCGCGCTCAGCGCGGCGTGCACGTCGTCGCGCCGGTCGAGGCCGACGCACTCGACGGCGCCGATCGCCGCCAGCACCCGGTCGGGCCCGACGGCCAGGCCGGCGCGCCGCAGCACGCGGGCGAAGTGGACGATGTTGTCGGCGATCACGGGTTGGAAGGCGGGGCGTCAGCGTCCGGGAGGCATTCCGCTGCGCACGGGATGGCCTCTCGGACACTCACTCCAGCAGCGCGCGGGCGCGCAGTTCGTCGAGCAGCTTCGCGGTGTCGCCGGCCTGCAGGCGGGCGATGTCGTCCTGGTACTTCAGCAGCACGCCCAGCGTGTCCTGCACCGTGGCCGGGTCCAGGCTGAAGGCGTTCAGCGCGATCAGCGCGTTGGTCCAGTCGATCGTCTCGGCCACGCCGGGCGCCTTGAACAGGTCGAGAGTGCGCATGCGGTGCACGAACTCCACCACCTGCCGGTACAGCCGCTCCGACGCGCCGGGCGCCTTCAGCCGCACGATCTCCAGCTCGCGCTCGACGCTCGGGAAGTCGACCCAGTGGTACAGGCAGCGGCGCTTCAGCGCGTCGTGGACCTCGCGCGTGCGGTTGCTGGTGATCACGGTGATCGGCGGCGCGGTGGCGCGCACGCTGCCGAATTCGGGGATCGTGATCTGGTTCTCCGCCAGCACCTCGAGCAGGTAGGCGTCGAAGGGCTCGTCGGCGCGGTCGAGCTCGTCGATCAGCAGCACCGGCGAGCGCTCCTGCGTCAGCGCCTGCAGCAGCGGGCGCTCGATCAGCATGTCGCGCGAGTACAGGTTGCGCGCGAGGCGTTCGCGGTCGGCATCGCCTTCGCTGCGGTGGGCCG